>NZ_JACVVI010000017.1:0-118217 GCF_016658625.1 Pantoea sp. S62
GACCGCTCGGTTCGTAGCCGAGTACTCTATCCAGCTGAGCTATGGATGCATCGAAAATGGCGGTGAGGGAGGGATTCGAACCCTCGATACAGCTTTTGACCGTATACTCCCTTAGCAGGGGAGCGCCTTCAGCCTCTCGGCCACCTCACCTTACGCTTTCTTTCGAACCGTGCTTCTGAACTTGTTTCTGCTCATCGGCACTGCGTGGCGCACATATTACTTTCCCGGACTTTTAAGTCAAACAATTTTTCCGAAACTTTGTTTGATTGAGCAAATCACACACAATTGGGACAAAATGGCGACAAAAAGAGTGAATTATCAACAATGAAAGATGATGTCGTTAACGAAACAGGTAAGAGAAAGCAGAAAAGAAAAGGCAGGATTTTTACAGAAAGCGGTAGCGCCTCGCACAGGTGCGAGACGCTGAATCCGTTAAACGCTGGTTTGTTGCGTTTTTTCAGCCTGGATGCGTTGATAGATCTCTTCGCGATGCACAGACACTTCTTTCGGCGCGTTAACCCCTATGCGAACCTGGTTACCCTTAACACCCAGCACCGTTACAGTTACCTCATCACCGATCATGAGGGTTTCACCAACTCGACGAGTTAGAATAAGCATTCTTTGCTCCTTGAAAGATTAAAAGAGTCGGGCTTGTACAGGCTCCCGGCATTATCCATCATTTAACGCTGCACATTGACTATGAGAAATACACCAATGCACATCGATGCGCCAATACATTCTGCTGATAGTTAGTTTAGCCGAAATACACTACATCAACCTGACTTTGTCATTTGTTGCTTTAGCATCGTATTAAAAAGCGCCGGAACCGGGGTTCTGACGCTTCAGACAATGCCTTGTTCTGTTTACATTACAGGCGGCTGTTAACCCAGCTCTCGACCCCTGCCAGAGCGCCTTTCAGCGCGTCAGCATCAGTACCACCAGCTTGTGCCATATCAGGACGACCACCGCCCTTCCCACCAACCTGCTGTGCCAGACCGGCAATCAACTCACCCGCTTTAACACGGTCAGTCAGATCTTTGGTCACACCCGCAATCAGCGACACCTTACCTTCAGCAACTGTCGCCAGCACAATAATCGCCGATCCCAGCTGATTCTTAAGATCATCAACCATGGTACGCAACATTTTAGGCTCGACGTTGTTGAGCTCACTGACCAGCAGTTTCACACCCTTAACGTCGATGGCATTACTGCTCAGTGAGGCGCTCTCCTGCGCGGCCTGCTGATCGCGCAGTTGCTGCAACTCTTTCTCGAGAGCACGCACGTGATCGACCAGACCACGCACTTTCTCGTTCAGGTTGCTGCTGTTTGCTTTAACCAGCTGCGCAAGATCCTGCAGCTGGCTGCTCTGCGCATTGACCTGCGCCAGCGCGCCTTCACCGGTAATCGCTTCGATACGACGGATACCGGCTGCCGTTCCTGATTCAGCCTGAATACGGAACAGGCCGATATCACCGGTGCGCGCAGCATGCGTACCCCCGCACAGCTCAACCGAGAAATCACCCATGGTCAGAACGCGTACGCGCTGATCATATTTCTCGCCAAACAGTGCCATTGCACCCTTAGACTTCGCCGCTTCAAGATCCATCACTTCAGTTTCAACCGGCAGGTTGCGACGAATCTGCGCATTGACAATATCTTCGACCTGACGAATCTCATGAGGTTTCATCGCTTCGAAATGCGAGAAGTCGAAACGCAGGTATTTGTCATTAACCAGCGAGCCTTTCTGCGCCACGTGCTCACCTAAAACCTGACGCAATGCGGCATGCAATAAGTGGGTCGCAGAGTGGTTAAGACGAATGCGCGCACGACGTGCCGCATCAACCTGGGCCTCAAGGCGATCTCCAATACGCAACTGCCCTGCGGTCAGCTTACCGACATGACCGATTGCCTGACCATATTTTTGTGTATCCTGGACGCTAAATTCAGCATTCTTCCCTTTCAGCAGACCGGTATCGCCGACCTGACCACCGGATTCGCCATAGAATGGGGTTTCATCCAGCACGACTACGGCATCCTGACCTGCGGTCACTTCATCAACCGCCTCGCCCGCAACGTAGAGCGCTTTCACCGTGGCAGCCAAATCAAGCTGGTCGTAACCTTTGAAGGAAGAGGCGGCATCAATGCGGATAACGTTGCTGTAGTCAGCGCCGAAGCCACTTGCTTCACGTGCACGCTGACGCTGCTGTTCCATCGCCTGCTCAAAGCCCGCTTCATCAATTTTCAGATTGCGTTCGCGGCAGACGTCAGCCGTTAAATCAGCCGGGAAGCCAAAGGTATCGTAAAGACGGAAGACGATTTCGCCATCCAGCGTGTCGCCCTGCAGTTTTTCCAGCTCTTCGTCCAGCAGCGCCAGTCCACGCTCCAGCGTTCTGGCAAACTGATCCTCTTCGCTTTTCAGCACCTGCTCAACCTGAGCCTGCTGGCGCTGTAACTCTTCGCCCGCAGCACCCATGACTTCAACCAGTGGCGCAACCAGCTTATAGAAGAAGGCCTCTTTGGCGCCCAGCATGTTGCCATGACGTACGGCGCGACGAATGATACGACGCAGCACATAGCCACGGTTCTCATTCGATGGAATCACACCATCGGCAATCAGGAAAGCACAGGAGCGGATATGGTCGGCAATCACGCGTAGCGATTTATTACTCAGATCGGTTGCGCCGGTAACCTGTGCCACAGCCTGAATCAGTTTCTGGAACAGGTCGATTTCATAGTTGGAGTTGACGTGTTGCAGAACGGCAGAAATACGCTCAAGGCCCATTCCGGTATCAACCGACGGTTTTGGCAGCGGCAGCATAGTGCCGTCAGCCTGACGGTTGAACTGCATAAAGACGATGTTCCAGATCTCAATATAACGATCACCATCTTCTTCCGGGCTGCCTGGCGGGCCACCCCAGATGTGATCGCCATGATCGTAGAAAATTTCACTGCATGGACCACAAGGACCGGTATCGCCCATCTGCCAGAAGTTATCTGACGCGTACGCGCTGCCCTTGTTGTCGCCGATGCGAATAATGCGCTCGCGTGGCACGCCGATTTCATCCGCCCAGATATTGTAGGCTTCATCATCGGTTTCATAGACCGTCACCCACAGACGCTCTTTCGGCAGGCTGAACCACTGCTCGCTCGTCAGCAGTTCCCAGGCAAAACCAATCGCCTCTCTCTTGAAGTAGTCACCAAAGCTGAAGTTACCCAGCATTTCAAAGAACGTGTGGTGACGCGCGGTGTAGCCGACGTTTTCAAGATCGTTGTGTTTACCGCCTGCGCGAACGCAGCGCTGTGACGTGGTCGCACGTGTGTAATCACGTTTGTCCTGACCGAGGAACACATCTTTAAACTGGTTCATCCCGGCGTTGGTAAACAACAACGTTGGATCGTTATTCGGTACGAGGGAGCTGCTGGTTACAACCTCATGTCCCTTGCTATGAAAAAAGTCGAGAAACGCTTGACGGATCTCAGCAGTGCTCTTGCTCATAAATGTCCTGGAATCACGCTAACGAACGTTCCCTCTGATCGGCGCGGCCACATTCTTGTGGTGCCTGATTAGCGGAACAAAAAGTGGGAATAAGATAAATTTTCTTCAGTGGGAAGTAAAATTACATCGGCTTTTAGTCATCAAAATTTCTGAAAATAGACTGGATATCGTCGGTCTGAAAGCCCTTTGACTGCAGATAGCGTAGTACTTTCGCTTTCTCTTTCCACTCTGTGGGCAGCGGATGTCCGAATTTTCGTTCAGCCAGCTGTGCAGCGCAGGCTGCCCAGTCAACATCCGTCTCTTCCATCGCAATATCAATAGCTTCACGATCGATGCCTTTCTGGGCCAGTTCAAGCCGTACGCGCTGCGACCCAAAACCTTTACGGCTTCGGCTCTGAATAAACCGATCGGTGAAACGCTCGTCATTTAACCAGCCGCTTTCCTGACACCAGTCCAGTACCTGCTCCAGCAGCGCTTCAGTGATAATTTCAGGCTCTTTTTTCTGCGCCCACGCGGCGCGCTGAGCTGACTGTTGCAGCTTACGGGATAACTCTGCACGGCTGTGATCGCGCTGACCCAGAATGCGCATCGCACGGTCAAGCAGACGAGAATAAGAGACAACATTGGGTTGGGGCTGAGAGGATTCAGTCATACTGCGCACCTTCTACAAACAGAGGGAGATTATGGCGACAGAACAGGACAGAGGGAAGGCAGGAAAGGTATCAGGGGGGATAAAACAGCGGGAGAGGCTTTTGCCCCTCCCGCATCATAAATCAGAAGTCTTCGTTCGCTTCACTTGCCGCGTCTTCTTTCTCAGCAGACTTATCTGCTGCTGCGAGTTTCTCATCCGCGCCGTTGAGCAACATCTCACGTAACTTCAGATCAATTTCGTTTGCCACAGCAGCATTCTCTTTCAGGAAGTTGCCGGCATTCGATTTACCCTGACCAATCTTGTCGCCATTGTAGCTGTACCATGCACCCGCTTTTTCAATCAGCTTGTGCTTCACGCCCAGATCGACCAGCTCACCAAAGGTATTGATACCTTCGCCGTACATAATCTGGAATTCAGCCTGTTTAAATGGCGCAGCGATTTTGTTTTTCACTACCTTAACGCGGGTCTCACTGCCCACCACGTTATCGCCCTCTTTGATGGCACCGATACGGCGGATATCAAGACGGACAGACGCATAGAACTTCAGCGCGTTACCACCGGTCGTGGTTTCCGGGTTACCAAACATCACACCAATTTTCATACGGATCTGGTTGATGAAGATCAGCAGCGTATTGGACTGCTTAAGGTTACCGGCCAGTTTACGCATCGCCTGGCTCATCATACGTGCCGCGAGGCCCATATGTGAGTCACCGATTTCACCTTCGATTTCCGCTTTCGGCGTCAGCGCCGCAACGGAGTCAACGATGATGACATCAACGGCACCAGAGCGCGCCAGGGCATCACAGATTTCCAGCGCCTGCTCACCGGTGTCGGGCTGAGAACAGAGCAGGTTTTCAATATCTACGCCCAGTTTCTTGGCGTAAACCGGATCAAGCGCATGCTCAGCATCGATAAAGGCACAGGTTTTGCCTTTACGCTGTGCAGATGCGATAACCTGCAGGGTCAGCGTGGTTTTACCGGAAGACTCTGGTCCGTAGATCTCAACGATACGTCCCATTGGCAGACCGCCTGCGCCTAATGCGATGTCCAGCGAGAGCGAACCGGTAGAGATGGTTTCCACATCCATTGAGCGGTCTTCACCCAAGCGCATGATGGAGCCTTTACCAAATTGTTTCTCAATCTGGCCCAGCGCGGCAGCTAAAGCCTTCTGTTTGTTTTCATCAATCGCCATTTCAACTCCTAATCAAGCCGGGTAAACACGCACTCAGGGTGCCTGCACTCTTTCTGCTGCCGACAATTATACTGTATAATCATACAGTATCAAGTTTAATTTGTCAGAAATTCGCCATACAGTTTCTGCAGGGCCCATGCCACCGACTGGCGGCGGACGGCATCACGATCGCCGCTAAAATGCTGCTGAAAAGTCAATACGTTATCCTGCGGCCCGGCAAAGCCAAACCACACCGTGCCGACCGGTTTTTCTTCACTGCCGCCATCCGGGCCGGCAATGCCGCTGACGGAGATCGCGTAGTCAGCATGGGCCCCCTTGCGGGCACCCAGCGCCATCTCACGCACCACCGCATCACTCACCGCGCCATACTGCGCCAGCGAGTCGGCCTTCACATCCACCAGCTGCTGTTTCGCCTCATTACTGTAGGTGACAAAACCGCGTTCGAACCAGGCGGAGCTGCCGCTGATATCGGTAAAGACTTTGGCAATCCAGCCGCCAGTGCAGGATTCCGCACAGGTTACGGTGGCATTACGCTGCTTCAGCTTCTCACCTATCTGCGCGCTTAACGCCTGCAATTGCTGATCGTCCATTTCGACTCTCCCTTTGGTCGTGGGTTGAAGGTGGTGCAGAAAAACCACTTTTTCAAGGGCTCTTATCATTATTGCCCTGATTTTGCGACCTGCTTTCCAGCGCCCTCACCTTTTTTTCACTGCAACCATAAAAAGTCGCGGGAAGGCGAGCAGAACCTGACCATCGGCCTGAGCCGGATAAGCGGTAAGTAAGCGCTGATGATAATCAGACAGAAAAGCCGTCTGTTCAGACTCATTCAGCATCGCCAGGAAAGGTCGCAGGCCAGTCGCCTGCAGCCAGCTGATAATGGCCTGTGCGTCGGCCATCACGTGATAATAGGTGGTTCGCCAGATATCCACCTCACAGCCGGCCTGGGTCAGCAGAGCATAATATTCGCCCGTAGAAAGCAGCTGTGTACGTTCAGCGGCACTGGCATTAATGCGTGACGACCAGCGATTGTCAGCCGCCACCTCGCGCATCAGCTGGTGCGACGGCTCATTGAGGTTATCAGGCATCTGGATCGCCAGCACGCCACCGGGTGCCAGCTGGCTGACCAGATGAGGAAACAGCGTGACGTGATTATCCAGCCATTGCAGAGACGCGTTGGCATAAATCACCTGCTGCGGCGCATCCGCCTGCCATGTGCGGATATCTGCCTGGATAAAGCGGCAGTGCGGCAGGCGTTCACCCGCCTGAGTTAGCATCGCCGCAGAACTGTCGAGTCCGGTAATCTGCGCCAGCGGCCAGGCATCGGCGAGCAGCTCGGTGCTGTTGCCGGGTCCGCAGCCCAGATCGGTCACCTGCTCAACCTGTTCCAGGCTGATGCGCGCCAGCAGCTCGCGGGCCGGACGGGTTCGTTCCGCTTCAAATTTGCGATACAGCACGGGATCCCACTCTTTCATCATCACCTCTCGTTCAGTTGTCAGAAGCATCCGCTTACTGAGACGAACGAAAAACGAAAAAGTGCGACCCGTTGCTCACTTTTGAATCATGCGCTGGCAGAGACTGACTGGAGCCATTAAGTTAAAACACTGTTTCATTTTTAACATTTGCTTCAGGAGTCAGCTATGCGTGAAAAATCGGCCTTTGCCGGTGTCTGGTGCCCTACCGTCACCCCGTTCAATGCACAGGGCGGCCTTGATATCGACGCGCTCGGGCGACACTTCTCCCGCCTTAATGACTCCGGTATCGACACCCTGCTGGTGATGGGCAGCATTGGCGAGTTTGCCTCCCTGACGCAACAGGAACGTTTACAGCTGATTCAGGAAGCCAGGCCCCTGTCACCGCTGAAGATGGTAGCGAACGTCTCGGCAACCTGCATCCCCGACATGCTGGCGCTGGCTGAAGCCGCGTGGAGAAACGATTTTGATGCGGTAATGGTCTTGCCGCCCTACTACTACGGCCAGACGCAACAGCAGATGATGCACTACTTCGAAGCGCTCGACGCGCAACTGGGTGGCAAGTGGTTTGCCTACAACTTCCCGGCTCGCACCGGCTGCGATCTGACGCCCACGCTGATAGCCGCTCTGGCGGCAAAGCTGCCCAACTTTATCGGCATCAAAGATACGGTGGATTGCCTGTCGCATAACCGGGTGATGATCGAAGAGACCCGCAAGGTACGCAGTGATTTTGCCGTGCTATCAGGGTATGACGAATACCTGCTTCCCAATCTGCTGGCGGGAGGTGCCGGGGTGATTTCAGGCCTGAATAATATTGTGCCGGAATACTTTGCCGAGATGATGGCGGCATGGCGAACAGGCAATCTGCCTGAGCTGACGCGGCTGCAGCAGCAGATCGGCCGGCTGATGGCGATTTACAGTATTGGCGATGATTTTGTGACCACGATTAAAACGGCCGTAGCGCGACGTTATGACTCAATGAGCAGTAACTCGCGTAATTACGGTGGTGATCTGAACGCGGAACAGTGCGCCGCAATTGATCGGCTGTTCAATTAAAAGAAAGGCGGGCGCATCCCTGCGCCCCGGATCTCAGTTCTTTTTCACGAACTCAGATTTTAATTTCATCGGGCCAAAACCGTCGATTTTACAGTCGATGTTGTGGTCCCCTTCAACCAGGCGAATGCTTTTCACTTTGGTGCCGATCTTCAGCGATGAGGAACTGCCCTTCACCTTAAGATCTTTGATCACCGTGACGCTGTCGCCATCGGCCAGCAGATTACCGTTGGCATCACGCACTTCCAGCGATCCGTTGCTGCTGTCACCCTCTCCCTCGGTCCAGATATGACCGCAGGAGGGGCAGTTGAGGTTTTCGCCATCTTGCCAGGTGTAATCGGCGTGACAGGCTGGGCAGGCAGGTAAAGACATAACGACTCCAGAGATATCAGTGGCTGTGTGGCCTGAAAAAGGGCGTCATCATATAACCTTACAGTTAACAAGGATAGCCTTTATAACAGGCCGCTCTGCCGTGCCTTGCTCACCGCCTCGCCCAGCTGCCATACCGCCATCGCATAATGGGTACTGTGGTTGTAGCGGGTAATCACATAGAAATTGGGTAAGCCGTACCAGTACTGATAGCTGGTGCCTAAATCAAGACGCAGCAGACTGACCTGATTATTACCGTCCAGCGAGCCCTGCGGTGACAGGCCTGACGCCGCCAGCATGCTCACGCTGTAACTGGTTTTGAAGCCATCTTCCAGCATCGGTGCCTGACCGCTGGCCGGGACCGCCACATTTTCACCGCTGCGCCAGCCATGCTTCTGGAAGTAGTGCGCCACGCTGCCGATCGCATCTACCGGATCCCACAGGTTTGCATGGCCGTCGCCATTGAAATCAACCGCGTAATCATTGTAAGAGGAAGGCATAAACTGGCCATAGCCCATCGCTCCGGCGAAAGAACCTTTCAGCGCCAGCGGGTCATCCTGCTCTTTACGCGACATCAGCAGGAAGGTTTCCAGCTCGCTGCTGAAGTACGCCGCACGGCGCGGATAGTTAAACGATAAGGTTGCCAGCGCATCCAGAATCCGCGTTTTCCCCATCACGCGGCCCCAGCGGGTTTCTACGCCAATAATGCCGACAATGATCTCCGGCGGCACGCCATAGACCTGCTGCGCGCGTTGCAGCGCATCCTGATACTGGTTCCAGAACGCCACGCCGTTTTGCACGTTATCCGGCGTAATGAACTTGTTCCGATAGCGGATCCAGGCCCCGTTAGGGCCCGGCGCTGGCGTATAGCTCGGTGCCTGACGATCCATCAGCCGCAGCACATAATCCAGTCGCTTAGCCTGACCAATGATGTTGTGCAGTTGCTCACGGTCGAAGTCATGCTTCTCAACCATCTTATCGATAAACTGCTCTGCGGCCGGGTTACCGGCAAAGTCGCCGAACATCGCCTGTCCGCTGTGCGACGGCTGCAGTAAAAAACCGCCCTGCGGCGCAGCCAGCATCTTCTGCTGGGACGGAACGTCAGGTTTGCTGCTGCAGGAGGCCAGAAGCGGGATGAACGCAAGGAGGGCTAGCTTAAGACGCATCGGTTATCCATAAACGAGGGGTAAATTCAGATGCGGTAATAGTAGTCGTTCAGCGCATTGACATACAGTCCGGAATCTTAAAAAAACGTCAACGCAGCCGTGGGGTGAAAAGGGCTGCGGGGCAGTATCTCCCCCGCAGCCATCCGGCGTTTAGCGGCGGTTTCTCACCAGCTGATAACGGCGGGTCAGATACTCAACCGGCGCACTCCAGATATGCACCAGACGGCAGAACGGGAACAGCAGGAACAGCGTCATGCCCAGTACCATATGCATGCGATAGATAAACGCGACGCCCTCAAGATGCTGCGATGCACCACCGTGGAAGGTCACCACCGCCTGCGCCCAGCCCACCAGCTTCATCATCTCACTGCCGTCCATATGCTGGGCGGAGAACGGAATAGTCAGCAGACCCAGCGTGGCCTGAGCCACCAGCAGCGTCAGGATCAGAATGTCGCCGACGCTGCTCGTCGCCCGCACCCGAGGATTGGTCAGACGGCGTTTCAGCAGCAGCGCGCCGCCCGCCAGCGTCATCGCACCAAACAGGCCACCGGCAATCATCGCCAGCTTCTGCTTCACGTCGATCGGCAGGAACGATTCATACATCCAGTGCGGGGTGAGCATCCCGACGATATGACCGAAGAAGATCCCGATGATGCCGATGTGGAACAGGTTAGAGGCAAGCCGCATTCCTTTTTTGTCCAGCATCTGACTGGAACCGGCCCGCCAGCTGTACTGCCCGTAGTCATAGCGCAGCCAGCTCCCGACCAGAAAAACCGTTCCGGCCAGGTAAGGGTAAATATCGAAGAAGAAAGTGTTAATAAAATTCATGCTGATTCTCCTGTGGTGCGCGCCGCCGCCGCGGCGATATCCAGATACTGCGGCGCGACCGCATCGGCGAAGCGACGCTGATGCATCGCCTGCTGCGCTGAGGCGCAGCCCTGTTCGCCGAGAAATTTAATCTGCTCTTCTTCCCAGACCGCATCAAGTGCGGCCGGAGTATCGTCGCGCGCTTCCTGCGCCACCTGGGGCTTGAGTGCCGCAGGATCGACCGCGCTGCCGGACAGCGTCAGTAACACCGTGAAGAGATCGGCATAAGGACTCTGGCGCGCTTCCAGTCGCGCGGCCAGCAACGCCAGGATCGGCACGATGTCGTCCAGCCCCTGACGCGCCGCCTCATTGCTTTTACAGGCGAGATATTCCAGGTAGAGCGGCAGATAATCGGGCAGCTCTTTGCTGTCCAGCTCGAGACCGTCGGCCCGGTACTGTTCCAGCAGATCAACCATCGCCTGACCGCGATCGCGGGACTCTCCGTGCACATGTTCAAACAGCAGCAGCGAGGTGGCGCGGCCGCGATCAAACAGTTCACAGTAGTCAGCCTGTACGTCCAGCAAGGGCCGGGTGCAGAGCTGATTAATAAAGCGCACCAGCCGTGCGCTCTGCTGCAGGTTGAATTCGCTGGCCTCTTCCAGAGCCGCGATCAGATCGGGATAGTGGGTAAACAGCGCCTCGTCCGGATAGTCCAGCAGGCGCGACACAATACGCAGCGTGATCATGAGGCATCCTCCGGACGCGTGGTCTTCCTGCTGACGTCGATGGCATCAATTCGGCGGCTGTTGAACAGGTTAAATTTGCTGTCGCTGCCGTGGCAGCCATCGCCAAAGCTGAAGCCACAGCCTTTGCTTTCCGGGAAGGCTTCACGCGCCAGTTCACGATGACTTGAAGGCACCACAAAGCGATCTTCATAGTTGGCGATCGCCAGATAGCGGTACATCTCCTGCGCCTGTGCTTCGGTCAGACCGACCTGCTCCAGCGCCCGGATATCATGCTCACCCTCCACGCTTTCTGCGCGCTTGTAATGGCGCATCGCCAGCATACGTTTCAGTGCCAGCAGCACTGGCGCGGTGTCGCCTGCGGTCAGCAGGTTCGCCAGGTACTCCACCGGAATGCGCAGGCTTTCCACATCCGGCAGCACGCCGGTGTGCGCCAGCGCCCCGCCATCTACCGCCGACTGAATCGGTGACAGTGGCGGCACATACCAGACCATCGGCAGCGTGCGGTATTCAGGGTGAAGCGGCAGCGCCAGCTTCCACTCCATCGCCATTTTATAAACCGGTGAACGTTGCGCGGCGTCGATCACGCTCTGCGCGACGCCATCTTTCAGTGCCTGGGCGATCACGGCAGGATCGTGGGGATCAAGGAAGATATCCAGCTGGCGCTGATAGAGATCTTTCTCGCTTTCCGCTGCGACCGCCTGTTCAATGCGATCCGCGTCATAGAGTAGCACGCCAAGATAACGGATACGGCCGACACAGGTTTCCGAGCAGACGGTGGGCTGGCCCGCTTCGATGCGTGGATAACAGAAAATGCATTTTTCTGACTTGCCGCTTTTCCAGTTGAAGTAGATCTTCTTGTACGGACAGCCGGTGAGACACATCCGCCAGCCGCGACATTTATCCTGGTCGATCAGCACGATGCCATCTTCACCGCGCTTGTAGATCGCGCCGCTCGGACAGGTCGCCACGCACGCCGGGTTGAGGCAGTGCTCACACAGGCGTGGCAGGTACATCATGAAGGTGTGCTCAAACTGGCCGTAAATCTCCTTCTGGACGTTGTCGAAGTTCTTATCCTGTGAGCGTTTAGCAAACTCGCCGCCGAGGATCTCTTCCCAGTTCGGGCCGTTTTCGATCTTTTTCATCCGCTGACCGGTGATCAGCGAGCGCGGACGCGCAATCGGCTGATGTTTACCGGCAGGCGCGTTATGCAAATGCTGATAATCGAAATCGAACGGCTCGTAGTATTCATCCAGCGCAGGCACATCCGGGTTGGCGAAGATCTTCGACAGCAGGCCGACGCGACTGCCCATACGCGGCTCCAGCTTGCCGTTGATCTTACGGATCCAGCCGCCCTTCCACTTCTGCTGATCTTCCCAGGCGTGCGGATAGCCGACGCCAGGCTTGCTTTCGACGTTGTTAAACCAGGCGTATTCCATGCCCTCGCGGCTGGTCCAGACGTTTTTACAGGTCACCGAGCAGGTGTGGCAGCCGATACATTTGTCGAGGTTCAGCACCATGCCGACCTGTGAACGAATTTTCATGGTTTTACCTCCTGCTGGCTGCCCTGGCAGGCATCGTTGCCTTCCCCATCTAACCAGTTAACGTTGTTCATTTTTCTCACCACCACGAACTCATCGCGGTTAGAGCCGACGGTGCCGTAGTAGTTAAAGCCCCAGGAGAGCTGGGCATAACCGCCGATCATATGGGTCGGTTTCGGACAGGTTCGCGTCACGGAGTTATGGATGCCGCCGCGCTGGCTGGTGATCTCCGAGCCGGGAATATTCACGATGCGTTCCTGAGCGTGGTACATCATGGTCATACCGGCCGGGATACGCTGGCTCACCACCGCACGCGCGGTCAGTGCACCGTTGGCGTTGAACGCCTCGATCCAGTCGTTATCCACAATGCCCAGCTCGCGGGCGTCATCTTCACTCATCCAGACAATCGGTCCGCCACGCGACAGCGTCAGCATCAGCAGGTTGTCACTGTAGGTAGAGTGGATGCCCCACTTCTGATGTGGCGTCAGGAAGTTAAGCGCCTTCTCCGGATTACCGTTAGGCTTGCTGTTCAGCAACGGCTTCGCCGCACGGGTATCAATTGGCGGACGGTAGACCATCAGGCTCTCGCCAAAGGCGCGCATCCACTCATGGTCCTGATAGAGCTGCTGACGACCGCTCAGGGTACGCCACGGGATCAGCTCATGAACGTTGGTGTAGCAGGCGTTGTAGGAGACATGTTCATCTTCCAGACCTGACCAGGTCGGGCTGGAGATAATTTTGCGCGGCTGCGCCTGGATATCGCGGAAGCGGATCTTCTCATCTTCTTTGTTCAGCGCCAGATGCGTGTGGTCACGACCGGTAATCGCGCCCAGCGCCTGCCAGGCTTTCACCGCCACCTGACCATTGGTTTCCGGAGCGAGCGCCAGGATCACTTCGGCTGCATCAATCGCCGTGTCAATATTTGGCCGTCCCGCTGCCGGGCCATCCGCTTTGACATAGTTAAGCTGTTTGAGGAAATCGACCTCTTTGCTGGTGTTCCAGCTGATCCCTTTGCCGCCGTTACCCAGGGTATCCAGCAACGGCCCCAGCGAGGTAAAGCGTTCCCAGGTCGCCGGATAGTCGCGTTCCACCACCATGATGTGTGGCGCGGTTTTGCCCGGAATCAGGTCGCACTCGCCTTTTTTCCAGTCTTTGGCTTCAAACGGCTGCGCCAGTTCGGCAGGTGAGTCATGCAACACCGGCAGCGTCACCACATCCGTTTCAACACCTAAATGGCCAGGGCAGAGATCGGAGAAGGCTTTGGCAATGCCTTTGTAGATCTCCCAGTCGCTTTTTGAATCCCAGGCCGGATCGACAGCCGCCGAAAGCGGATGAATAAACGGATGCATATCCGAGGTATTCATATCGTCTTTTTCATACCAGGTGGCGGTTGGCAGCACGACGTCAGAGTAGAGACAGGTGCTCGACATGCGGAAGTCGAGTGTGACCACCAGATCCAGCTTGCCTTCGGCACCCTGATCCAGCCATTCCACTTCTTCGGGTTTCACGCGACCCTGCTGACCTAAATCTTTCCCCTGAATACCGTTTTCGGTGCCCAGCAGATATTTCAGCATGTACTCATGCCCTTTGCCTGAGGAGCCGAGCAGGTTGGAACGCCAGACAAACAGGTTGCGCGGGAAGTTCTGCGGGTTGTCCGGCTGTTCAGCGGCAAACCGGATAGTGCCCTGCTTCAGGCTCTCCACGGTGTAATCCAGCGGTGACTGGCCGGCGGCTTTCGCCTTCGCCGCGATATGCAGCGGGTTGACGTTGAGCTGCGGCGCGGAAGGTAACCAGCCCATGCGTTCGGAACGGACGTTAAGGTCGATCAGGCTGCCGCTGTAGCGGCTTTTGTCCGCCAGCGGTGACAGCAGTTCGCTGGTGGCCAGGGTTTCATAGCGCCACTGACTGGAGTGGTTGTAGAAGAAAGAGGTGCTGTTCATCTGACGTGGCGGACGCTGCCAGTCCAGGCCAAAGGCCAGCGGTGTCCAGCCGGTCTGCGGACGAAGTTTCTCCTGACCGACATAGTGCGCCCAGCCCCCGCCGCTCTGACCGACGCAGCCGCAGAAAATCAGCATGTTCATCAGGCCACGGTAGTTCATGTCCATGTGATACCAGTGGTTCATACCGGCACCGACGATGATCATTGAGCGGCCACGGGTTTTTTCAGCGTTTTCGGCAAATTCGCGGGCAATGCGGATGATGTTCTGACGGGAAACGCCCGTAATCTGCTCTGCCCAGGCCGGGCTGTAGGCTTTAATCTCGTCATAGCTTTGCGCGCAGTTGGCATCATCCAGACCACGAGCCAGACCATAGTTCGCCAGCGTCAGATCGTAGACGCTGGTAACCAGCGCTTCACTGCCATCCGCCAGCTGCAGCCGTTTCACCGGCAGCTTGTGCAGCAGAATCTCATCCAGCGCGACGCTGTTAAAATGCTCGCGGGTGATGCCGCCAAAGTAAGGGAAACCGACCTCAACCACCTCATCGTGGCTGCCGAGCAGGCTGAGCTGCAGCTCCACTTCTTTTTGCGACAGGCCGTCGCGCTGCTCCAGGTTCCATTTGCCTTTTTCACCCCAGCGGAAGCCGATAGAGCCCTGCGGGGCAATCAATTCACCGGTCGCCTGATCCAGCGCCACGGTTTTCCACTCCGGATTATTCTCCTGACCCAGACCATCCACCAGATCGCTGGCACGCAGCTGACGGCCTGCGGCGTAGTAACCGCCCTCGCGTGGCTCCAGCATGACCAGCATCGGCATATCGGTGTAGCGGCGCACGTAGTCGCGGAAATAGCCGACTTCGCGATCAAGATGGAACTCTTTCAGCATCACATGGCCCATCGCCAGCGCCATCGCGCTGTCGGTGCCCTGCTTCGGACTCAGCCACTGGTCACACAGCTTCGCGACTTCGGCATAGTCCGGGGTAATGGCCACGGTTTTTGTTCCTTTATAGCGGACCTCCGTGAAGAAGTGCGCATCCGGGGTACGGGTCTGCGGCACGTTCGAGCCCCAGGCAATAATGTATGAGGAGTTGTACCAGTCGGCCGATTCCGGCACGTCGGTCTGCTCGCCCCAGGTCATCGGTGACGCTGGCGGCAGATCGCAATACCAGTCATAGAAGCTCAGGCAGGTTCCGCCGATCAGTGACAGGTAACGTGCGCCCGCAGCGTAGGAGACCATCGACATCGCCGGAATCGGCGAGAATCCCATAATACGGTCAGGGCCGTAGGTCTTCGCGGTGCAGATGTTCGCAGCAGCGATCATCTCGTTCACTTCCTGCCAGCTGGAATGCACAAAGCCACCGCGTCCGCGCGCCTGCTTATAGCTTTTCGCTTTCTCTGGATTGCTGATGATGGATGCCCAGGCCTCTACCGGATCGCTGTGCTGCGCTTTCGCGTCGCGCCACAGCTGGATCAGCTTCTTACGCATCAGCGGATACTTCAGGCGGTTAGCGCTGTAGAGATACCAGGAGTAGCTGGCTCCGCGTGGACAGCCGCGCGGCTCATGGTTGGGCAGATCGGGACGGGTACGTGGATAGTCGGTCTGCTGGGTCTCCCAGGTGACCAGTCCATTTTTGACGTAGATTTTCCAGCTGCAGGAGCCGGTACAATTAACACCGTGGGTAGAGCGCACAACTTTATCGTGCTGCCAGCGGCTGCGGTAGCCATCTTCCCAGTCGCGGTTGCTGTTTAAGGTCTGCCCATGCTGGCCGGAAAAAGGCTCAGCCAGCTGTTTGAAATAACGAAATCGATCAAGAAACTTGCTCATCCGGAATACTCCTGAAGGCCTGGTATGACATTGCTGACTCTGCATCTGTCGCGACACAGAAAGTAAAATGGTGCCGGTGCGCCACACCGGCTTTGTCGTTATCAGGCGCGGGCTTTTCGTCCGTAAACCAGCCAGGTCACGGCGATGCAGCAGAGATAAAAGACCAGGAAGATTTTCATCGCGCCAGCGGGTGAACCGGTCATGGCGAGCGACAGGCCAAAGGTCTGTGGAATAAAGAAGCCGCCCAGTGCGCCAATAGCGGAGATAAAGCCCAGCGCAGCCGAGGTTTCTGTCGCCGCTTCACGCTGCGCATGCGCATCGTCGCCACCTTCAGCTTTAATACGTTCCAGCGTCAGCTTGCGGAAGATCACCGCAATCATCTGGTAGGTGGAGCCACTGCCCAGACCGGCAGTCAGAAACAGGCCCATAAACACCGCGAAGAAGGCGATAAACGAGCCATCATGTCCGTCCCCCGGCAGCGTGAGAAACAGCAGCGCGGCAAACAGCGCCATCAGGATGTAGTTGACCAGCGTGACGCGGGTCCCGCCGAGGCGGTCAGAAACGATGCCGCCTGCTGAACGGGCCAGCGCACCAATCAGCGGGCCGAAAAAGGCGTAATGCATGATCACCACATCCGGAAACTGCGTTTTCGTCAGCATGGCGAAACCGGCAGAAAACCCGATAAAGGAACCGAAGGTCGCCAGGTAGAGCAGCGCCATGATCCACAGGTGTGGACGTTTCAGCACCGGCAACTGCTCACGCAGCGAGGATTTCGCCGCTGCGAGATCGTTCATGCCGAACCAGGCCGCCAGCGTGCCGACCGCCAGGAACGGCACCCAGATCCAGGCCGCATTTTCCAGCCAGAGGCTGTCACCGGTGACGGTGGTATGACCCACATCGGCAAAGCCAAAAATGGCACAGGAGATTGCCAGCGGTGCGACAAACTGCATCACGCTGACGCCAAGATTACCGAGACCACCATTGATACCCAGCGCGCCGCCCTGATGGGCTTTAGGGAAGAAGAAGCTGATGTTGCCCATGCTTGACGCGAAGTTAGCGCCACCAAATCCGCACAGCAGGGAGATCACCATAAATGTCGCGAATGAGGTCTGGCTGTCCTGTACCGCAAAGCCGAGCCACAGGCAGGGAATGATCAGGATACCGGTGCTGAAGGCGGTCCAGCGGCGGCCACCAAAGATGGGGATCACAAAAGAGTAAGGCACACGCAGCAGCGCGCCGGACACCGACGGCAGCGCGGTCAGCAAAAAGAGCTGCTCCGTTGTGAAGCTAAAGCCGACTTTATTCAGGTTAACCGCGACGGTGCTGAACAGCATCCAGACGCAGAAGCCCAGCAGCAGGCAAAAAACAGAAATCCACAGATTACGGCTGGCGATACGCTTGCCGCGCGCCTGCCAGAACGCCTCGTTTTCCGGTTGCCAGTCCTGGATTAATGCGCCGCGCGTCGGGGTTTGCAGTGGGGCAGATTGGGTCATAAATCTCTCATCAGCAGAATAATAATTGTGCATATCCTGCGCATCCGGCCTGGCGGCTTGCTTGATACAAATCAACGGCAATGCAGGTTATAAAGGCGTGGCAATCTCTGATCATCCCGGTTAAGTAGTTAACTGAGTGCAGATAACCCTTATAAATCATGCGGTTTAATTACTGCTGCGAACCCCTTCAGCAAAAGGGCATCTGAATGGAAATAAAGGAGTAGTCCTTTGGGGGTATATAGCAACCCCGCTTCACCGGTAAGATAGGCACCTTCGCCCGCACAGGGCCGGCGTACAGGACAGGAAAGATTGTGACGGCAGAGAAATTTACGCTCTTATTAATCGATGACCACCCCATGCTGCGCAACGGGCTGAAGCAGCTGATTGCGCTGGATGAACGACTGCAGGTGGTGGCCGAAGCGGGTAACGGCATTGATGGTCTGGCGCTGGCACAACAGCACGATCCCGACCTGATCCTGCTGGATCTTAATATGCCGGGTCTGAACGGGCTGGATACCCTGACCCAGCTGCGCGAAATCGCCCTTTCTGGCCGCGTGGTGGTGTTCAGCGTTTCCGATAATGAAGAGGATGTGGTCAGCGCACTGAAGCGCGGCGCGGATGGTTATCTGCTGAAAGATATGGAACCGGAAGCCTTGCTGAAAGCGCTGCATCAGGCGGCCGCCGGGCAGATCGTACTCAGCGAAGCGTTAACCCCGATTCTGGTTGCGCGGTTGCGCGAATCGCAGCCTGCACAGACGCGCGATATCAGCCAGCTAACCCGACGTGAACGCGACATCCTGCAACTGATCAGCGATGGAATGACCAATAAAGCCATTGCCCGCAAACTGGACATCAGTGAAAGCACGGTTAAGGTTCACGTCAAATATCTGCTGAAAAAAATGAACCTCAAGTCCCGCCTTGAAGCCGCCGTCTGGGCGCTGCAGAACGGGCTGCACTGAGCATTTTTCTTCTGCTGTGCGCTATAGCGCCGCCCCGCACACCGTAAACTGACGCAGAAATCGCGAGCCGCCTCGCAGCACCGCGCCAGCGTCATGAAAAACGCCACTTTTCTGTCGCCAGCCGTCGCCACATTTGCCAGGATGCCTGTCAGGTTACCCCCGGTCAGGATCAGGGCGATTATCAGGCTGGCATATGCCCTGCCCTATTCGTTATCATCTGGTTATCCTGCGCGCCTGGAATTCCTTTCGGTTTCATGGGCGTTGACCGCCAGAAATTCACCGCATTAAAGATGAGTTAAAACCTTATGCAAGAGCCAACCGAAAAGGACTTTCCTTCCCATACGCCCATGATGCAGCAGTACCTGCGCCTCAAGGCGGAGCATCCTGATATTCTGCTGTTTTACCGGATGGGTGACTTCTACGAGCTGTTTTATGACGACGCCAAACGCGCCTCGCAGCTGCTGGAGATTTCACTTACCAAACGCGGGGCGTCCGCGGGCGAACCGATCCCGATGGCGGGTGTGCCCTATCATGCGGTTGAAGGCTATCTGGCTAAGCTGGTGCAGCTGGGCGAATCGGTTGCCATCTGTGAGCAGATAGGCGATCCGGCGCTGAGCAAAGGCCCGGTGGAGCGCAAAGTGGTGCGCATCGTAACACCCGGCACCATCAGTGATGAGGCGCTGTTGCAGGAGCGGCATGACAATCTGCTGGCGGCGATTGTGCAAAGTCCGCGCGGTTTTGGCTACGCCACGCTGGATATCAGCTCAGGCCGTTTTCGCTTAAGCGAACCGGCGGATGCTGAAACCATGGCGGCAGAGCTGCAGCGCACCAACCCCGCCGAGCTGCTCTATCCCGAGGATTTTCAGGCAATGTCGCTGATCGATCAGCGTCGTGGCCTGCGCCGTCGTCCGCTGTGGGAGTTTGAGATCGATACCGCGCGCCAGCAGCTGAACCTGCAGTTTGGCACCCGCGACCTCAATGGCTTCGGCGTGGAGAACGCGCACCTCGGGCTGAGCGCGGCGGGCTGCCTGCTGCAATATGTCAAAGATACCCAGCGCACCACGCTGCCCCATATCCGCTCGCTGAGCATGGAGCGGCAGCAGGACAGCATCATCATGGATGCCGCCACCCGCCGTAATCTGGAGATCACCCAGAACCTGGCAGGCGGCACCGACAATACCTTAGCGGCCGTGCTGGATAAAACCGTCACGCCAATGGGCAGCCGGATGCTGAAGCGCTGGCTGCATATGCCGCTGCGCGATGTGCGCATCATTAACCAGCGTCAGGAGTCGATTGCTGAGCTGCAGAATCTCAGCGAAGTCCTGCAACCGGTGCTGCGTCAGGTTGGCGATCTGGAACGTATCCTGGCGCGACTCGCACTGCGCACCGCCCGTCCGCGCGATCTGGCCCGCATGCGCCATGCGTTTCAGCAACTGCCAGAACTGAACCAGCTGCTGGCCGACGTAAAAGCGCCACAGCTACAAAAGCTGCGCACGCAGATGGGTGAGTTCACCGCTCTACGCGAGCTGCTGGAGCAGGCGGTGATTGAGTCACCGCCGGTGCTGATTCGCGACGGCGGGGTGATTGCGCCCGGCTACAACGCGGAGCTGGATGAGTGGCGCGCGCTGGCCGATGGCGCAACCGACTACCTTGACCGGCTGGAGATCCGCGAACGCGAGAAGCTGGGACTGGATACGCTGAAGGTCGGCTTTAACGGTGTGCATGGCTATTACATCCAGGTCAGCCGGGGACAGAGCCATCAGGTGCCGATGCACTATGTCCGTCGTCAGACGCTGAAAAATGCTGAGCGCTATATCATCCCGGAACTGAAAGAGTACGAAGACAAAGTCCTCACCTCGAAGGGCAAAGCGCTGTCGCTGGAGAAGAGCTTGTATGAGGCGCTGTTCGATCAGCTGCTGCCGCACCTTGAAGCGCTGCAGCTGAGTGCCGCCGCGCTGGCCGAACTGGACGTATTGAGCAACCTGGCCGAACGTGCCTGGACCCTGAACTATTGCCGTCCGGTGCTGCAGGATAAAGCCGGAATTAAAATCAGCGGCGGTCGCCATCCGGTGGTTGAGCAGGTTCTGAAAGAGCCGTTTATTGCTAACCCGCTGTCACTGGCACCACAGCGCAGAATGCTGATCATTACCGGTCCCAACATGGGCGGTAAAAGTACCTATATGCGACAGGCGGCACTGATTGCACTGATGGCATGGATCGGCAGTTTTGTTCCTGCTGATGAGACGCTGATTGGCCCGCTGGATCGCATCTTTACCCGCGTCGGTGCAGCTGACGATCTCGCCTCCGGGCGCTCGACCTTTATGGTGGAGATGACCGAGACCGCTAACATCCTCCACAACGCCACTGAAAACAGTCTGGTGCTGATGGATGAGATTGGACGCGGCACCTCGACCTACGACGGTTTATCGCTGGCCTGGGCCTGTGCTGAAAACCTGGCGAACCGCATCAAGGCAATGACACTGTTTGCCACTCACTACTTCGAGCTGACAACATTGCCGGAAAAAATGGAAGGCGTGGTCAACGTTCATCTGGATGCGGTTGAGCATGGCGACACCATCGCCTTTATGCACAGCGTTCAGGAAGGTGCAGCGAGCAAGAGTTATGGTCTGGCCGTCGCCGCGCTGGCCGGCGTGCCTAAAGAGGTGATCAAGCGGGCGCGCAACAAGCTGAAAGAGCTGGAGACCGTTTCAAACCACTCGGCATCATCAACGGTAGATGGTTCTCAGCTTCCGCTGCTGGTTGAAGAGACCTCGCCAGCGGTGGAGGCGCTTGAGGCGCTGGATCCGGATACGTTGACACCGCGTCAGGCACTTGACTGGATTTATCGGCTTAAATCGCTAGTGTGATAGCACGCCGTATCGTGTAAAAGCACGGTGCGGCACTGGCATTTCTTTGTAAATCACTTTTCTGCAGGCATAAAAAAAACGGTGGTTTTCACCACCGCTTTTTGCATTCGAACTCAGACCATCTTACAGACGATTATTCACGAAACAGTGCTTCAATGTTGAGACCCTGCGCCTGCAGGATTTCGCGCAGACGGCGCAAACCTTCAACCTGAATCTGACGTACACGCTCACGGGTTAAGCCGATTTCACGACCCACATCCTCAAGCGTTGCCGCTTCATAGCCCAACAGGCCGAAACGACGCGCCAGCACTTCACGCTGCTTGGCGTTCAGTTCGAACAGCCACTTGACGATGCTTTGTTTCATATCATCGTCCTGCGTGGTGTCTTCCGGGCCGTTATCTTTCTCATCGGCCAGAATATCCAGCAGCGCTTTTTCAGAATCACCGCCTAATGGCGTATCAACTGAGGTAATGCGTTCGTTGAGACGTAACATACGGCTTACGTCATCAACTGGTTTATCAAGCTGCTCGGCGATCTCTTCCGCACTTGGCTCATGGTCGAGCTTGTGGGAAAGTTCACGCGCGGTACGCAGATAAACATTCAGTTCTTTAACAATGTGAATCGGCAGACGAATGGTACGGGTTTGATTCATGATCGCCCGTTCAATAGTCTGACGAATCCACCAGGTGGCGTACGTCGAGAAACGGAACCCACGCTCCGGGTCAAATTTCTCTACGGCGCGAATCAGGCCGAGGTTACCTTCTTCAATCAGGTCCAGCAGTGCTAAACCACGATTGCTGTAACGACGGGCGATTTTCACCACCAGGCGTAAGTTACTTTCGATCATGCGACGACGGGAAGGTATATCACCCCGCAATGCACGGCGAGCGAAGAAAACTTCTTCCTCTGCCGTTAACAACGGAGAATAGCCAATCTCCCCAAGATAGAGCTGCGTCGCATCTAATACACGCTGCGTCGCACCCTGTGATAGCAACTCTTCTTCCGCTACGTCGCTATCACTGGCTTCATTTTCAACAAGAGCCTTCTCGTCAAAAATTTCAGCTCCGTTCTCATCGAATTCCGCGTTCTCATGTAACTCGTTTACTTTCAGCGTATTCTGGCTCATAAGCGGCTCCTACCCGTGATTCCAGGGCAGAACATAAAAAGGGTTTGTTCTGCCGGATTATCGCTGCGGTAAATAACGCAACGGGTTTACGGATTTCCCCTTGTAACGAATTTCAAAGTGTAATCTGACTGAACTGGTTCCGGTGCTACCCATGGTAGCGATTTTTTGCCCCGCCTTAACTTCCTGTTGTTCCCGAACCAGCATTGTATCGTTGTGGGCGTAGGCGCTCAGGTAATCATCGTTGTGTTTAATGATGATTAAATTACCGTAACCCCGAAGTGCGTTACCTGCGTAAACCACTCGTCCTGAAGCAGTGGCAACCACAGATTGTCCGCGCGTCCCGGCGATATCGATACCTTTATTGCCACCTTCGGCGGCAGAGAAGTTATCGATAATCTTCCCGTCAGTCGGCCAGCGCCAGCTTCCGACCGGCGTTGAACTGTTGGTAGTACTGCTAACCGTTGGGGGTGCGGTAACCACCGGAGCTGTTGTCGTTGCAACATTTGCTCCTTTCGAAGGCAACAATTTGCTGCCACCCGAATTACCTGAATCATCAGAATACGTAATAACAGGTTGCTGTGCAACAGCAGGCGATTTAATTTGTGGCGCCGCCGGAACGCCGCCCTGCGTTGCATCAGCAACGGTAATGGGATTGCCACCGGTAATCGGCTGACCCGACCCGTTACCAATCTGTAAAGTCTGACCCACATTCAGGCTGTATGGCGCAGCAACGTTGTTGCGCTGGGCTAAATCACGGAAATCATTGCCGGTAATCCAGGCAATATAAAACAAGGTGTCTCCGCGCTTAACGGTATACGTTTCACCGGAGTAGCTACCCTTAGGAATATTCTGGTAACTGCGGTTGTACACGATCCGGCCGTTCTGCGTCTCAACATTACTGTTGGTACTAACCATTCCGCCATTGCTGGGGACGGATGCTGAATTTCTGCTTAACATTTGTCCCTGAGACGGCGCGGCAGGCACACCACCCGAAACCGGGCCTGCGCCAGCCTGGCTGTTCATCATGCCGCCATCATCGCCAACGCGGCTGATCGGTGCCTGTGAGTTTTCGCCAGAGCTGCAGCCTGCCAGCCAGAATCCTACCAGTGAAAGTGCCGCCAGACGGCGTAACTGAAAAAGTGTGCTTCCCGTGCTCATTAATCCCCCGTGATGGCAACGCTGATCTATCTGTTTCACTGTACCCGCCAGCAGAATGCTCTGCGCGGCGCGATAAAATCTGTGTTTTCGTTGAATGAACTGGATAGTAACAATATCAACCAGGTGGTGCCATGAAACAGTTGTGAAGAAATACGAAGAGGGTCAGGCGAGATCGCCCTGTACGAGCGGAACAAAACGCACCGGTTCAATGATCTCTTCCGTGACCTCTTCGCCCTGACGGCGCAGGCGCTTCAGTACCTGCTGATCTTCGCCAACCGGCAGCACCATAATGCCGCCTTCTGCCAGTTGTGCTATCAGCGCAATCGGAATTTCCGGTGGAGCGGCGGTAACAATGATGGCATCGAACGGACCGCGAGATGGCCAGCCCTGCCAGCCATCGCCATGGCGGGTTGATACATTATGCAGATCCAGCTGTTTCAGACGGCGTTTGGCCTGCCATTGCAGCCCTTTGATGCGTTCCACTGAATAGACATGGTCGACCAGATGGGCAAGAATCGCTGTCTGATACCCGGAACCCGTACCAATCTCCAGTACACGCGAATGCGGATTCAGCCCGAGCAACGCGGTCATCCGCGCGACCATATAAGGCTGTGAAATCGTCTGACCGGAGCCGATAGGCAAGGCCACATTGTCCCAGGCTTTATGCTCAAACGCCTCGTCGATAAACCGTTCGCGCGGCACCTCGCTGATGGCTTTCAGCAGGTTTTCATCATCAATACCCTGCTGACGCAGTTGTGACAGCAGTGTCTCAATACGCCGATTCACCATGCCAGGTTCACCTCAGCTTTAGCCAGCCAGTCACTAAGCACGTTCTGCGCGCTGTGTGCCGTTAAATCGACATGCAGTGCGGTGACAGAAACGTAACCCTGATCCACGGCGGCAAAGTCCGTATCCGGGCCCGCATCCAGTTTTTCGCCCGGCGGGCCAATCCAGTAGAGGGTATTGCCACGCGGATCCTGCTGCGCAATCACCTGATCCGCCGGATGGCGACTGCCACAGCGCGTCACGCGGATGCCTTTGAGTTCGGTCAGCGGCAGATCGGGGACATTGATGTTGAGAATGCGGCCGGTGCGCAGCGGTTCATGCGTCAGCGCCCTGAGGATCGCGCAGGTCACCGCTGCCGCGGTGGCATAGTGCTGATGGCCGTTAAGTGAAACCGCTATCGCCGGTAAACCAAGATGCCGCCCTTCCATCGCCGCCGCCACCGTGCCGGAGTAGATGACATCATCGCCCAGATTGGGGCCGGCGTTGATGCCTGACACGACAATATCGGGACGCGGCTGCATCAGCGCATTCACCCCCAGATAGACGCAATCGGTCGGGGTACCCATCTGAACCGCGATATCGCCGTTTTCATGGGTGAAAGTACGCAGGGGTGTTTCCAGCGTTAAGGAGTTAGAGGCACCGCTTCGGTTACGATCGGGAGCAACAACCTGCACGTCAGCAATCTGCCGCAGAGCGTTTGCCAGAGTCTGAATGCCTGGCGCATGAATGCCGTCATCGTTGCTGAGCAATATCCGCATTTCGTTCTGACCTTTTTTTATTCGACTGGTCGCCGTGACTGGACCTGTTTGAACGGCATGGCAACAGGTGATGAATGGACAGCGATTTTTGCATTCTAGCGAGGCACGCAAGGAAGTGGTAGGCGTAAATCACACGACGGTGGGGGTTTGCCGCAACATTACCCACAAGTCGGGTCATGTTGCAGCGAAGATTACTCATCAGGCTGATCGGGCGAATCCGTTTGAGTCAGCAGCTCCCGGACCACGCTGGTGGCAAAGCTGCCCGCAGGCAGCCAGAACGACAGTTCCAGCGTGACGTCATCCCACCAGCCCCACTGCATATCGCGCGGCACCACCAGCATAGCGCGGCGGGCAGCATCGACCTTCTCACGTTCGATCAATCCCAGCAGCAGCGACTCATCCGCCAGCGCCTGCTGTTCAAAGGCCAGCGCGTCAGCCTGCGGGCCAGGCTGGCCGCGTCCCGGCAGCGGCGCGGTAATGCGCAGCTCATGCTGTTCAACCCGGCGCTGTGACTCTGCCAGTTCATCAGGCTGGGCGACAAACCAGCTGCCACGGCCAGTCAGCTGCAAAGCATCGCCGTTGAGCACCTGCGTCAGGCTGCTCTGCTGTTGCAGACGCGCGCTGGTCACCTGATTAAACAGCGCACTGCGTGCAGCAGAGAGCATCAGGCTGCGCTTGTTGCGGTCGCGAATGATAATTTCATTGCGTGCCCACTTCTCTGCCATCACCAGGTTATTGCCGCCGCGACCAAAACGCTGTTCACCAAAATAGTTGGGCACTCCCGCATCGCGAACCTGCACCAGACGCGTTTCAACCGCATCGCGGTCGCTGATCTGGCGGATAACCAGCCGGAATGCATTCCCCGCCAGTGCGCCGATGCGCAGCTTACGCTTGTGGCGCACCACCTGCAGAATGTCGACGCCCTCAAGCGAAAAACCGCGCAGATCGGGCATCGCATTACCTGGCAGACGAAAACAGAGAGTCTGCTCCGTGACCGCATGGCGGTCTTTCATCCCGGCATAGCTCATGTCGCGCTGATGAATACCAAGATACTTAGCCAGCGCCTCCGCCACAAAGCGGGTATTGGCCCCGACTTTGCGGATGCGCACCAGTAAGTGCTCACCTTCCCCATCCGCGCCATACCCGAGGTCTTCCACCACCACGAAATCTTCCGGGTTGGCTTTGATCACGCCGACGGCTGTGGGCGTGCCGTGCAGGTAATTCAGCGTCATTGGCTGTCAGCTTTCAGGACTAATGCGACCGCTTCACAGGCGATCCCTTCGCCGCGCCCGGTAAAGCCGAGCTTCTCGGTGGTGGTCGCTTTGACGTTGACTGCATCCATGTGGCAGCCTAAGTCTTCTGCAATGTTGATACGCATCTGTGGCACGTGCGGCAGCATTTTCGGTGCCTGAGCAATAATCGTGACGTCGACATTACCGATACGATAGCCTTTGGCTTCGATACGACGCCAGGCCTCACGCAGCAGGCCGCGGCTGTCCGCCCCTTTAAAGGCCGGATCGGTGTCGGGAAACAGCTTGCCGATATCGCCCATCGCTACTGCGCCCAGCAGCGCGTCAGTCAGCGCATGCAGCGCCACATCGCCATCCGAATGGGCGATAAAACCGTGTTCAAACGGGATCCGCACACCGCCAATCACTAACGGACCTTCTCCGCCAAAGGCGTGAACGTCAAAACCGTGACCGATACGCATCATGCGCTCTCCTTTAATTGAATCTGACTCAGATAAAAAGCCGCCAGCGCCAGATCTTCTGGCCGGGTGACTTTGATGTTATCACTGCGTCCGCTGACTAACAGCGGATGGTAGCCGCAATACTCCAGCGCCGAGGCTTCATCGGTGATGGTCGCGCCTTCTGTCAGCGCCCGCGTCAGGCAGGCGGTAAGCAGCGCATGAGGGAAAAATTGCGGCGTTAAGGCGTGCCAGAGATCGTCACGTTCTACGGTATGGGCTACTGCCGCTTTGCCCGGCTCGCCCCGCTTCATGGTGTCACGCACGGGCGCAGCCAGAATTCCGCCTACGTGGCTCTGTTCGCGCACGTTGAGCAGTTGCTGGAGATCGTCGGGATGCAGACAGGGACGCGCAGCGTCATGCACCAGCACCCAGGCGGAACCCTGTGCGGCCTGCAGTCCGGCCAGCACCGATTCGGCACGGGTTTCTCCGCCTGTCACCCTGAGCACACGCGGATCGCGCGCCAGCGGCAGGGAAGCAAAGTGCTCGTCATCGGGGCTGAGGGCAACAATCACCTGTCTGATGGCGGGATGGGAAAACAGACGTGCAATGCTGTGTTCCAGAAGGGTGTGCTGACCAATTGTCAGATACTGCTTCGGACAGGTTGCCTGCATGCGGCTGCCAATCCCGGCAGCGGGCACCACGGCAATCACATCCGCAAGGGAGGCCAGAGTGTTCATGTTTTATCGTTGTTGGTTTTGCGCTGCTTGTTGCGCGTTGCGTTTGTTCTGGTCAGGCACCAGACGATAGAAAGTCTCACCAGGCTTAATCATGCCCAGTTCATTGCGTGCACGCTCCTCTATCGCTTCCGAGCCACCATTGAGGTCGTCAATTTCGGCAAACAGCTGATCGTTTCGCGATTTCAGTTTGGCATTGTTTGCCTGTTGCACCGCGACATCATCATTGACACGCGTATAGTCATGGATGCCATTTTTCCCCAGCCACAATGAATATTGCAGCCAGCCTAGCAGCACCAATAACAGTAACGTCAGTTTTCCCATCCCGCCCCCTAAAAACGGCCCAATCATCCCATAACTTTGCACAGGACTCCACACCAGCGGCGAAAATGGCATGCTTTGCTGCGCGTATGCGTAATGAGTCCCGATTCTGGCGGGAAAAGATTTGTAACCTGCCGATGCGTTTGCACATCAGCACGGGCGCAGTGATGGCTACCAGCCGGAGAGAAAGGAGAACATTAACCAGAAGAGCGTGACCACCATAATCACAGTGGCGAGCGCGGCCCAGAGCCACTGTCCGCTCAGCAGCGTATTCAGTGCAATACCCGTAACCACAGCGACCGGCAACAACGCCAGAAAGAATGGCCAGGTATAGAGAAAGAAAAACAGCGTGTTAGAGCCGAACAGCAGGAAAGGGATCGCCAGCGCACACCCGTAAGCAAGAAAACCGATAACGCCGCCCGGCAGCAGTGAGCGTGGCTCATCCGGGGCGGAGTCATCTTTACGGGCGAGCATTGGGGTAATGTTCTGCATAGGCATCCTGTTGGCGCGAGGGCGGCAGATCAGACGATCTGCCGATGTCTCTTCAGGATCTGATGATATCGCGGTCGCGCAGCAGATCTAACAATTGGGCGGCCAGTTTTGTAACCAATTGTTCGCCATCCAGCTGGATTTCCGGGCTGTCTGGCGCCTCATAGACGCTGTCGATGCCGGTGAAATTACGCAGCTCACCGGCGCGCGCTTTGCGATATAACCCTTTCGGATCGCGCGCTTCACACACGGCTAATGGCGTATCGACAAACACCTCAATAAACTGCCCTGGCTCCAGCAGGTCGCGCACCATCTGACGCTCGGCGCGATGCGGCGAAATAAAGGCGGTAAGCACCACGAGTCCGGCATCCACCATCAGTTTCGCCACTTCACCGACCCGGCGGATGTTTTCCTTGCGGTCATCATCGCTGAAGCCGAGGTCACGACAGAGGCCGTGGCGCACATTGTCACCATCCAGCAGATAGGTGCTGACACCGATGCGGTGCAGCGCCTGCTCCAGCGCACCTGCGACGGTGGATTTCCCCGAGCCCGAAAGCCCGGTGAACCACAGCACCACGCCCTGATGGCCGTGCTGCTGCTCGCGAGAAGCGCGTGTTACCGGATGGTCATGCCACACCACGTTGTCATCGTGCTGCGCCATTATTGACCGCCCAGCAGGTCGCGCGCGTTCCAGTGTGGGAAGTGACGACGCACCAGCGCATTCAGTTCCAGCTCAAACGCGCTGAATTCACCACTGTTAACCGGCGCATCATGATTTGGCTGATGGATCATACCGGCACCCACGGTGACGTTGCTCAGGCGATCGATAAAGATCATGCCGCCGGTTACCGGATTCTGCTGATAGCTGTCGAGCACCATCGGTTCGTCAAAGGTGATCTCAATGCGACCAATACCGTTCAGCGGCAGCGAATCGACCTGACGTGTCTCCAGCGAGTTGATCTCAACCTGATGCAGCACCTTCTCAACGCGACCACGGGTTTTCTTTCCGGCGATTTTCAGATCATAGCTCTGACCGGCCTGGAGCGGCTGTTCCGCCATCCAGACCACATCAACACTGGCAGACTGCACCGCCGACAGCGCTTCGCTGGCATCGACCAGCAAATCGCCACGGCTGATATCAATCTCATCCTGCAGCACCAGGGTGATCGCTTCACCTGCACCCGCTTCCTGCAGATCGCCATCAAAGGTGACAATGCGGGCAATCGTCGACTCCACGCCAGACGGCAGCACTTTTACGCGCTGGCCGACCTGCACGCTGCCTGACGCCAGGGTACCGGCATAGCCACGGAAATCCAGGTTCGGGCGGTTGACATACTGCACCGGGAAACGCATCGGCTGATGATCGACAACGCGCTTCAGCTCCACGGTTTCCAGCACATCCAGCAGGGTCGGGCCGCTGTACCACGGCATAGTCTGGCTGGCAGAGGCGACGTTATCCCCTTCCAGCGCTGACATCGGCACAAAGCGGATATCAAGGTCTTCCGGCAGTTGGGCAGCAAAGTCGAGGTAATCCTGTTTGATCTGCTCGAAGCGTGTCTGCTCGTACTCCACCAGATCCATCTTGTTGATCGCCACCACCAGGTGCTTGATGCCCAGCAGCGTCGAGATAAAGCTGTGACGGCGGGTCTGATCCAGGACGCCCTTACGCGCATCGATCAGCAGGATCGCCAGATCGCAGGTTGACGCGCCGGTCGCCATGTTGCGGGTGTACTGCTCATGTCCCGGCGTATCCGCAATAATGAATTTACGCTTTTCGGTCGAGAAGTAGCGGTAGGCCACATCAATAGTAATGCCCTGCTCACGTTCCGCCTGCAGGCCATCCACCAGCAGCGCCAGATCGAGCTTCTCGCCCTGGGTGCCGTGACGTTTGCTGTCGTTGTGCAGTGATGAAAGCTGATCTTCATAGATCTGACGGGTGTCGTGCAGCAGACGACCAATCAGGGTACTTTTTCCGTCATCAACGCTGCCGCAGGTCAGAAAACGCAGCAGGCTCTTATGCTGTTGAGCGGTCAGCCAGGCTTCAACGCCGCCCTGGTCGGCAATCTGTTGTGCAATTACGGTATTCATCTGGCGTCTCCTTAGAAATAACCCTGGCGTTTTTTCAGTTCCATCGAACCGGACTGATCGCGATCGATCATGCGGCCCTGACGCTCGCTGGTGGTGGAGACCAGCATCTCTTCGATGATCTCCGGCAGCGTCTGCGCTTCGGACTCTACCGCACCGGTCAGCGGCCAGCAGCCGAGCGTACGGAAACGGACCATCCGCTGGGTGATCTCTTCACCCGGCTGCAGGTTAATGCGATCGTCATCGATCATCATCAGCATACCATCACGCTCCAGCACCGGACGCGGCGCGGCGAGATAGAGCGGCACGATCTCGATGTTTTCCAGGAAGATGTACTGCCAGATATCCAGTTCAGTCCAGTTCGACAGCGGGAAGACGCGGATGCTTTCGCCCTTGTTGATCTGGCCGTTGTAGTTATGCCACAGCTCAGGACGCTGGTTTTTCGGATCCCAGCGGTGGAAGCGGTCACGGAAGGAGTAAATACGCTCTTTGGCGCGTGACTTCTCTTCATCACGACGTGCGCCGCCAAAGGCCGCATCGAAACCATATTTGTTCAGCGCCTGCTTCAGCCCTTCGGTCTTCATGATGTCAGTGTGTTTGGCACTGCCGTGGACAAAGGGGTTAATCCCCATCGCCACGCCTTCCGGGTTGCGGTGAACCAGCAACTCTGCGCCCATCGCTTTCACGGTGCGGTCGCGGAACGCGTACATTTCACGGAATTTCCAGCCGGTATCCACATGCAGCAGTGGGAACGGCAGCGTGCCCGGGTAAAAGGCTTTACGCGCCAGATGCAGCATCACCGAGGAGTCCTTGCCGATGGAATACATCATCACCGGATTGCTGAACTCCGCCGCCACTTCGCGAATGATGTGGATACTCTCCGCCTCCAGCTGACGCAGATGAGTGAGTCGTTTTTGGTCCATGATTTTCCCTCAAGCCAGATTGACAACGGCGGACTCGCGAGTCCCCTGCTGTGCTGAATGTTTAAACCAGGCGAGTTGCCCGTGCAGATTAACCACCTCTCCGATCACCAGCAGCGCCGGAGTAGGTGCCGAGGCGGCCAGCGCCTCAAGTTGTTCTAAGGTGCCGGTCAGCACCTGTTGATCCTGACGGGTGCCACGACTGATCACCGCCACTGGCGTTGATGGCGCGCGACCGTGCTGAATCAGCGCCGCGCTGATAGCAGCCGCCTTAACCGTGCCCATGTAGATCGCCAGCGTCTGACGCGCGCGCGCCAGCGATGGCCAGTCGATATCATCGCCATCGGGACGGCAGTGACCGGTAATAAACATCACGCTCTGCGCGTAATCGCGATGGGTCAGCGGAATCCCGGCATAGGCCGTCGCACCAGCAGCCGCGGTCACGCCCGGCACCACCTGGAACGGCACGCCCGCCTGCTGTGCCGCCTGCAGCTCTTCGCCGCCGCGGCCAAAGATAAAGGGATCGCCACCCTTGAGGCGGACAACGCGCTTACCTTTCAGCGCCAGTGAAACCAGCAACTGATTAATCTCTTCCTGCGGTAACGTATGCGCGCTGGCGCGTTTACCGACGCAGATGCGGTCGGCGTCGCGACGCACCAGGTCCAGCACCTCTTCGCTGACCAGATGGTCGTAGAGCACCACATCAGCTAACTGCATTACCTGCAGGCCACGCAACGTCAGCAGGCCGCTGTCGCCCGGCCCGGCACCGACCAGAAAGATCTCGCCCTGACGGGTTGGCTCTTCCAGCAGTTCACGATCCAGCGTGCGCTTCGCCTCTTCGACGTTACCAGCTGACATCTGACTGGCGAACAGACCGTCGAAGGCCCGCTCCCAGAAACGCCGACGATCGGACATGCGGCTGAAGCGCTGTTTGACCTTATCGCGCCAGAGTCCGGCTACCTCCGCCATCTGACCAAGACTGGCAGGCAGCAGCGTTTCGATTTTTTCGCGCAACATGCGTGCCAGCACCGGCGCGGTGCCGCTGGAGGAGATCGCCACTACCAGCGGTGAGCGGTCAACAATCGACGGGAAGATAAAGGTGCATTTGGGCTGGTCGTCGACCACGTTAACCAGCTTATGCCGCGCGTTTGCGGCTTCAAAAACCTGGGTGTTGAGATGGTTATCGTCGGTGGCAGCAATCACCAGGAAAACGCCATCCAGCTGGGACGGATCAAATTCGGTCGCCACCCACTCCAGCTCCTGCTTATCCAGCAGTGCCTGCAGTTCCGGGCAGAGTTCACGAGAGGCGATCTGAACGCGCGCGCGCGCGCGACGCAGCAGTTCAATTTTTCGCGCCGCAATATCTCCACCGCCGACAACCAGAACCGGGCGGCCAGAGAGATCGGCAAAAAGAGGCAAATAGTCCACGTTAACCCTGATGATTTAACTTTGTATTAACGCGACTATACGTCGCTGAGTTTATCCAGATGAAATTACGAATTGGAATGAGTAGTTACCGAATGGAATAACGACACCGCAAAGCGCAGAACAATTTGATCTTAACAGATGAAATTTAATGGCTTTTTCGTGAACAGGCTCACACATTCCAGTCCGCGCCTGCGCCCGCAAAAGCAGATAAGTGCCAGCGATAAATGTGCGTGGGTACTTTCCCACTCAGCAGCGCCCGATTCCGCTAACCAGCTCGCAGAACAAAAGGGGTATAATGCGCGCGGCATGAGCAGGCCTGGCCCGCATGCCTGTTAGCTCCCGGATAATGTAAAAAAGGATGCACTATGTTTTATTCCCTCCGCCTGAGGGTCGCGACAGTTTTGTTGAGCGCACTCATTTCCCCGCTGGCCCTGGCCGCGCCAGCGGGTCAGTTTGCCGAACAGCAGGTCCGGCACATCGCCACTTATTTTCCTGGTCGCATGAGTGGTAGTCCGGCTGAGTTGATGGCCGCTGACTATCTGCAACAGCAATTTACCGCGCTGGGGTATAAAACCGATACCCGCCAGTTCAACACCGGCTATAAGTGGCAGGAAGATGACGGCACGCAGCGCTGGCATAAGCTCACGGCCACCTCGGTGATTGCTGCGCGCGCCGGCAGCGTGCCGCAGGAGATTCTGATCGTGGCACATCTGGATACCTGGACGCCGCAGAACAGCAGCCAGGTCCATCATAATCTGGGTGGCTTACGTCTGCAGGGCGTCGACGATAATGCGTCGGGTCTTGGCGTGATGCTGGAGCTGGCGCAGCAGCTGAGTCGTAAACCGCTGCACTACGGCATCCGCTTTGTGGCACTCAGCGCCGGAGAAACCGACCTGCACGGCATGGATGATTACGTTGAGCGGATGAGCACGCGTGAAAAGAAGAACACGCTGCTGGTCATCGATCTCAATAGCCTGATCACCGGCGATCATCTCTATTTCAACAGCGGCATGAACACGCCCCGGGCAGTGCGCAAGCAGACCAGCGATCGCGCGCTGCTACTGGCCCGTCAGCAGGGCATTCCCGCTGCCAGTCATCAGCTGACTCGCAAAGACTTCAACGGTCTGAATGCCTTCGACAGGGCGGGCTTTCCGCTGCTCGATGTGACCGCCAGCAACTGGACGCTGGGGAATAAAGATGGCGCATTACAGCGTCATCGCAGCCACCACTTTCCGGATGGCGTGACCCGTCATCAGACTGACCTGGATAATCTGAGCTATCTCGACCGCTGGCTGCCGGGCCAGATAGCCCTGCGAACCCGCGACAGCGTCCGCGTGCTGCTGCCGCTGATCAGCGAACTGACCAATCCTAAAGTGTGAGGATCTGACATGTACGTAGTTTTTCTGAATTATGTTCGTCCGGTAGAAGAGGTTGAAGCGCTGCTGGCAGGCCATATCGACTGGCTCGATCGCTATTTTGATGCGGGCTTTTTTATTGCCGCGGGACGTAAAGACCCACGCACGGGCGGCATGTTGCTGGTCAGGGAGATGGAACGTGAAAAGCTGGATGCGATATTAGCGGAAGATCCGTTTGTTGCCGTGGCGGAGTATGAGGTGACGAAGGTGAATGTGACGCGCGAAACGGAGGCGTTTGCCGGATTAAAAGGCGTTTAGCTTCCTGACTGACTCTGGCGAAGCACTTCTCTCCCCCTCGCGGGGGAGAGAAGAACGTCATCAGCCTTCGTGCAGACCACACTCACGCTTGAGACCGAAGAAGCGTGTCTCTTCTTCTGCCATACCCGGCTCCCATTTGCGGGTGGTATGGGTATCACCTACTGAAAGATAGCCTTCATCCCACAGCGGATGGTACTTCAGCTTGTGCTGTTCCAGGTACTGATGAATCTGGCGGTTATCCCAGTCAATAATCGGCAGCAGCTTAAAGACGCCACGCTGCACGCCCAGCACCGGCAAATTTGCCCGGCTGCCGGACTGGTCACGGCGCAGGCCGGCAAACCAGGTCTGAGCACCCAGGGTTTCGATAGCCCGGTTCATCGGCTCGACTTTATTGATCTCGTTATATTTCTCAATCCCATCGACGCCCTGCTCCCACAGCTTGCCGTAGCGCGCTTCCTGCCAGGCCGGTGAGGTTTCGGCGCGGAACACTTTGAGGTTGAGATTGAGCTGGTCCGCCAGCTCATCAATAAAACGATAGGTCTCCGGGAACAGATAGCCGGTGTCGGTGAGGATCACCGGAATATCGGGCTGCTGACGCGTCACCAGATGCAGCGACACCGCCGCCTGAATACCGAAACTGGAGGAGAGCACGTAGGCGCCCGGTAAATTCTCCAGCGCCCAGCTGACCCGCTCTTCTGCTGATGACTTTTCCAGCTGTGCATTGGTCGCGGCCAGCGCCATCGCACGCTGGACTTTGGACATCTCATTCAGTGCTGCGAGGTCGGGCTGACTCATTTTGCTTCCTCCCAGAAGTCGCGTGCCGGGTCCAGCACCGGCGCAACAATGCCTGCGCGGATGGTGAAGTCACCAAAGCCTTCAGCGGCCTGGCGCTCGGTGGCCCAGCGTCCCACCAGCTCATCAATGGTGGCGAGAATTTCGCTTTCGTTAATGTTTTCACGGTACATACGGGGAATACGCGTTCCGCTGCGGTTTCCGCCCAGATGCAGGTTGTAGCGGCCTGGCGCTTTACCCACCAGACCCAGCTCAGCCAGCATGGCACGGCCGCAACCGTTCGGACAACCGGTAACGCGTAACACTATGTGCTCATCACCAACGCCATGCGCGTGCATGATGCCCTCAACTTTGGTCACAAACGCGGGCAGGAAGCGTTCGGCTTCTGCCATCGCCAGCGGACAGGTCGGGAACGCAACGCAGGCCATGGAGTTTTCGCGCTGTGGCGTCACATGATCCATCAGACCATGTTCGCGGGCGATCGCTTCAATCTGCGCTTTTTCGCTTTCCGGCACGCCCGCCACAATCAGGTTCTGGTTGGCAGTCAGGCGGAAGTCGCCCTGATGGATTTTCGCAATTTCCGCGATACCGCTTTTCAGCGGTCGGCCCGGATAGTCGAGCAGGCGGCCATTTTCAATAAACAGCGTGAGGTGCCATTTGTTGTCGATGCCTTTGATCCAGCCAATGCGATCGCCACGGGTGGTGAACTCATAGGGACGGATCGGCTCAAACGTCAGGCCAGCGCGTTTTTCGACTTCCGCTTTAAAGGTCTCGACGCCAACACGCTCAAGGGTGTATTTGGTTTTGGCGTTTTTACGATCAGTACGGTTACCCCAGTCACGCTGCGTCGTCACGACCGCCTCGGCAACATCAAGGATCTTCTCAACCGGGAAGTAACCAAATTCGCTGGCGGTACGCGCGTAAGTCGCTTTGTTACCGTGCTCAATCGACAGGCCGCCACCCACCAGCAGGTTGAAGCCCACCAGCTTGCCATTCTCGGCGACGGCGACAAAGTTCAGATCGTTGGCGTGTAGATCCACATCGTTGTGCGGCGGGATCACCACGGTAGTTTTGAATTTACGCGGCAGATAGGTTTCACCGAGAATCGGCTCTTCGTCTGTTGTCGCGACTTTTTCTTTATCCCACCAGATTTCTGCATAGGCACGGGTGCGCGGCAGCAGATGCTCGGAGAGCTTCTTCGCCCACTCATACGCTTCCTGATGCAGTTCCGACTCAACCGGGTTCGACGTACAGAGCACGTTACGGTTGACGTCGTTGGCGGTCGCCAGCGCATCCAGCCCCACTTCATGCAGCATCTGATGCGTCGGCTTGACGTTCTTCTTCAGAATACCGTGAAACTGGAAGGTCTGACGGTTGGTCAGACGGATGCTGCCATAAATGGTTTTATCGGTGGCAAATTTGTCGATGGCCAGCCACTGCGTCGGCGTGATGATCCCGCCCGGCAGTCGGCAGCGCAGCATCATGGCGTGGCGCGGTTCCAGCTTCTGCTCGGCACGTTCGGCACGAATGTCGCGATCGTCCTGCTGGTACATGCCGTGAAAACGGATCAGCAGGAAGTTATCGCCGGTAAAGCCGCCGGTCAGACCCTCTTCCAGATCTTCTTTGATGGTGCCGCGCAGATAGTTGCTCTGCTTCTTCAGACGCTCAGCGTCTGCTAATTTGCCTTCTACAACCAGCGGTCCAGGGTGTTTATCGCTCATTAGTAAACGTCTCGCTGATAACGGCGCTCAATGCGCAGCTCACTTAAAAATTCGTCGGCCGTTTCACGATCCATTCCGCCGTGTTCGACCACCACATCCAGCAGGGCCTGCTCGACGTCTTTTGCCATACGATTCGCGTCGCCACAGACATACAGATGCGCGCCCTCTTCAATCCAGCGCCAGACTTCAGCCCCTTTCGCGCGGATCTTATCCTGTACGTAAATCTTCTCTGCCTGATCGCGTGACCAGGCGAGATCGATATGGGTCAGCAGGCCATCCTTCACATATTTCTGCCACTCCACCTGATAGAGGAAATCGTCGGTGAAGTGCGGATTACCAAAGAATAGCCAGTTTTTGCCGCTGGCACCGTCGTTGTCGCGCTGCTGCATAAAGGCGCGGAACGGCGCGATGCCGGTACCCGGGCCAATCATGATCACCGGCGCGTCCGGATTAGCCGGCAGGCGGAAATTATCGTTGTGCTCAATGAAGACACGGACTTCGCCCTCTTCTTCAATGCGATCGGCCAGCCAGGTCGATGCACCGCCGCCGCGCTGGCGACCTTCAATATCGAAGCGCACTGCACCCACGGTGATGTGCACTTCGGTGTCGGTTTCGGCCTGCGAAGAGGCGATAGAATAGAGTCGCGGCGTCAGCGGTCGCAGCAGGCCGGTCAGCTGTTCTGCCGTGAGTTCAGCCGGAGCCAGACGCACCATATCCACAATCGGATAGTTCTGCGCATAGTGCTGCAACCGGGCTTTATCATCCACCAGCGACAGCAGCTCCGCATTACGGGACAGCTGGGCGTACTGCGCGACGATCTGCGCCGTGTTCACCGTCAGCTCGAAATGCTTTTGCAGCGCCTCCGCCAGCGGCAGGGTTTTGCCCTGAATCTCTACCGGCTCCTCGCCTTTCAGCCAGACCAGCTCCAGCAGTTCACTGACCAGCGCCGCGTCATTTTCATACCAGACGCCCAGCGCATCGCCAGGCTGGTAGCGCAGACCGGAGTCGCCCAGATCGATTTCGATATGGCGCACATCTTTGTCTGAGTCACGTCCGGTAATTTTCTGATTCACCGCCAGACTGGCGCTGAGTGGAGACTCTTTGCTGTAGGGGCTGGTGGTCACTTCGTTGACGCTGCCTGCCGCTGTCGCCGCAGCCTGCGCCGGGGATTCGGTCGGCACGCGCTGTTTCAGAATGTCGGTCAGCGCACTGCGCCAGGCCGAAGCCTGCTCTGCGTACTCGACATCCGCATCAACGCGATCCAGCAGGCGTTCGCCGCCCAGCTCAGCCAGACGATTGTCAAAATCTTTGCCCGCCTGACTGAAGAATTCATAAGAGGTGTCGCCCAGGCCAAACACCGCAAAGGCCGCACCCTCCATTTTCGGTGCCTTCTTCGACATCAGGAATTTATGCAGCGCTACCGCCTCTTCCGGCGGCTCGCCTTCGCCCTGAGTAGAGGTTACGACCACCAGCATTTTTTCCTGGCCAATCTGCTTAAACTTGTAATCACCGGCATTCACCAGGTTTACATTCAGCTTCGCGGCCAGCAGGTCATCACGCAGCTGCTCAGCCAGACGACGGGCATTGCCGGTCTGGGAAGCAGAAAGCAGGGTAATAACCGGCGTTTCAGCGGCGGGCGCGGACGGTGCGCTGCTGGCGACGGCGCTACCCGGCGTCTGCTCTACCCGGCCCCAGAAATAGCCTGACAGCCACGCCAGTTGAGTCGGGGAATAATCTGTCGTCGCCGCCTGTAAGCGGGCGAGTTGTTCCGGGGAGAGCGGAAGCAGTGAACCAGGTGCCTGAGTCGTCATCGCGTTAAAAATTCCAGTATCAGAAGTCCGGACCGTAAAGTGGCGGAAGAGTGCGTAGGTTACCGGGCTGTATATTAACGATTAAATACGCCTTCGACATATCAAATAACCAAAATGACTAAGTGGTTTTCCTGGTAGAGGTAATCGTTAAAACTGGTAAGTAAACGGGTGATTTATCAGTTAATTAGCTGGACACGATCCGGCAATCGGATGTGAAAGTATCGCTTTGTGCGGCGCGGGTGCGAAAAAAGCGGTAATCAGGTAGAATTCAGCGGTTTTTTAATGTCTGAGAACCATTATGTCTACCACCTTGTTTAAAGAGTTCCAGTTCGAAGCCGCGCACCATCTTCCGAATGTGCCGGCCGGACACAAATGTGGCCGTCTGCACGGTCATTCGTTCCTGGTTCGTCTGGAGATTACCGGCGAAGTGGATGCGCATACCGGCTGGGTTATGGATTTTGCTGAACTGAAGGCGGCGTTTAAGCCTCTGTACAATCGGCTGGACCACTACTATCTGAATGATATTCCTGGCCTGGAAAATCCCACCAGCGAAGTGCTGGCAAAATGGATCTGGGATCAGATGAAGCCGCAACTGCCGCTGTTAAGCGCGGTCATGATCAAAGAAACCTGCACCGCAGGCTGCGTTTACCGCGGCTAAGCCTGTCGGATCGAGCCTTTCGATCCGACGCTGTTTCGCTTCCATCCCGCATCAAGCCCCTTCCCTGTGGTTAACCGCTCAGCACACTCTATCAGGCGATATTGAGATATTTGTGGGTCTGCATCGACAGACGCCAGTTACGTGCAATGCAGGTCTCAATGCAGAGTCGGGTAGCATCGTCTTTACGACTGATAGGCTGCAGAGCGATGATTCGGGCTTTGGTGTCGTCAATCCCCGCCAGCAGCCCATCCAGTGCGTCCACATCACGCTGACGTGCCACCGGATGTTTAATTTCATCGGCCCGACTCAGCGCCTGGGGCAGCACATCGTAGCCGCCGCGCATGTTGACCTTCGGCGAGACGGTGACCCAGGTCTGCTCAGAACAGTGGATCTCGTGAGTGCCGCTGGTCTCAATCTGGCACTGGAAACCGTGCTGTTCCAGAATCGTGGTTAACGGACGCAGGTCGTAAATCGCCGGTTCACCACCGGTGATCACCACATGACGCGCCGTCCAGCCCTGCTGTTCGATGCTACGAAGCAGTGTGACGGCATCGGCATCGCCCCAGGCGTCGCTCTCCACCGTTTTGATCAAAATATCACCCAGAGACGTTTCCCGATCTGCCCGCTTTTCCCAGGTGTGTTTGGTATCGCACCAGCTACAGCCCACCGGGCAGCCCTGCAGGCGGATGAAAATGGCAGGCACGCCGGTGTAATAACCTTCGCCCTGCAGTGTCTGGAACATTTCGTTAATCGGGTAGAACATTTTTTACTCGCCTGGATAAATCGGGGCGCTGATTATGCCAGCGTGTGTCGCACAACAACAGCTGCGTGACACGAAAAAGCAAAAGCCCCGCACAAGGCGGGGCTTTCAGCGTATGCGATGCCGCTTAATGCGCCATCAGCACAGGGTCATTACTGACCTTTAACTTCTTTCAGACCGTTGAATGGCGCTTTAGAACCCAGCGCTTCTTCGATACGGATCAGCTGGTTGTACTTAGCAACACGGTCAGAACGGCTCATTGAACCGGTTTTGATCTGGCCCGCTGCAGTACCTACCGCCAGGTCAGCGATGGTTGCATCTTCAGTTTCGCCTGAACGGTGAGAGATCACGGCAGTGTAGCCCGCGTCTTTCGCCATTTTGATCGCAGCCAGGGTTTCGGTCAGAGAACCGATCTGGTTGAATTTGATCAGAATGGAGTTAGCGATACCTTTATCGATACCTTCCTTCAGGATTTTGGTGTTGGTTACGAACAGGTCGTCACCCACCAGCTGGATTTTGTCGCCCAGTACTTTGGTCTGGTAAGCGAAGCCGTCCCAGTCAGATTCATCCAGGCCATCTTCGATAGAGACGATCGGATACTGTTTAGTCAGATCTTCCAGGAAGTGGGTGAACTCTTCAGAGGTGAACGCTTTACCGCCTTCACCGGCCAGAACGTATTTGCCATCTTTGTAGAACTCAGATGCCGCACAGTCCATCGCCAGGGTGATGTCTTTGCCCAGCTCGTAGCCTGCTGCTTTTACCGCTTCAGCGATAACTGCCAGCGCTTCGGCGTTGGAACCCAGGTTAGGCGCGTAGCCGCCTTCGTCACCCACTGCCGTGCTCATGCCTTTGCTTTTCAGCACTTTTGCCAGGTTGTGGAATACTTCAGAACCCATACGGATAGCTTCTTTAACGTTAGAAGCGCCAACCGGCTGGATCATGAATTCCTGGATGTCGACGTTGTTGTCGGCATGTTCGCCGCCGTTGATGATGTTCATCATAGGCAGTGGCATAGAGTATTTGCCTGGGGTGCCGTTCAGCTCAGCGATGTGCTCATACAGCGCCTGACCTTTAGAAGCTGCCGCTGCTTTAGCCGCTGCCAGTGAAACAGCCAGAATGGCGTTAGCACCGAAGTTAGATTTGTTCTCAGTACCGTCCAGGTCGATCATGATCTTATCGATGTTCGCCTGATCTTTCGCGTCTTTGCCTTTTACCGCTTCAGCAATCGGACCGTTTACTGCAGCAACGGCTTTGGTTACGCCTTTGCCCAGGAAACGTGATTTGTCACCGTCACGCAGTTCCAGCGCTTCGCGTGAACCGGTAGAGGCACCTGATGGTGCAGCTGCCAGGCCTACAAAACCGCCTTCCAGATGCACTTCAGCTTCAACAGTCGGGTTACCACGTGAGTCGATAATTTCGCGACCGATGACTTTTACGATTTTGGACATTACGATTTTCCTCAGTACAAGTTAGTCAATCCTAAGACAGACAACGCGCGAAAAGTTCGCGCGTTGTCTGTGAAACTTACTTCGCTAAACGCTTCTGATGCTCATGCGCGGCTTTAACAAAGCCGGCAAACAACGGATGGCCGTCGCGTGGGGTCGAGGTAAACTCAGGGTGGAACTGGCAGGCCACAAACCACGGATGGTTCGGGATCTCGATAATCTCAACCAGTTGATCATCACCCGAGCGACCTGCTACGCGCAGACCGGCTGCTTCAATCTGCTTTAACAGCATATTGTTTACTTCATAGCGGTGGCGATGGCGCTCAACGATGGTGTCAGAGCCGTAGAGCTGGCGAACCTGGCTGCCCGGCGTTAACTGACACTGCTGGCTGCCCAGACGCATGGTGCCGCCCAGATCGCTCTGCTCGCTGCGGACTTCGACGTTGCCTTCTTCGTCACGCCATTCGGTGATTAATGCCACCACCGGGTATTTACAGTCTGGCACAAATTCAGTGGAGTTGGCGCCCGGCATGCCCGCGACATTGCGCGCGAACTCCATCAGCGCGACCTGCATGCCCAGACAGATGCCGAGGTACGGCACGTTGTTTTCACGTGCGTACTGGGCGGTCATCAGCTTGCCTTCCACACCACGGTAGCCGAAGCCGCCTGGGATCAGAATCGCATCCAGATCTTTCAGTAATTCGACACCGCGGGATTCAACATCCTGCGAATCGATCAGTTTGATGTTCACGGTGACGCGATTTTTCAGGCCACCATGTTTCAGCGCTTCGATGACGGACTTATAGGCATCCGGCAGCTCAACATACTTGCCCACCATACCGATGGTGACTTCACCACCCGGATTGGCTTCTTCGTAGATTACCTGCTCCCACTCGGCCAGGTTGGCTTCCGGTGCATTCAGGTTGAAGCGCTTGCAGATGTAGTCATCCAGGCCCTGCGATTTCAGCATGCCAGGAATCTTGTAGATGGAATCCACGTCTTTCAGCGAGATAACCGCTTTTTCAGGGACGTTACAGAACAGCGCTATTTTGGCACGTTCGTTGGCCGGAACGGCACGATCAGAACGGCAAATCAGCACGTCTGGCTGGATACCAATCGACAGCAGCTCTTTTACGGAATGCTGAGTCGGTTTGGTTTTCACTTCACCGGCCGCCGCCATGTAAGGCACCAGCGTCAGGTGCATATACATGGTGTGTTCGCGGCCCACATCCACGGCCATCTGGCGAATCGCTTCCAGGAACGGCAGTGATTCGATATCCCCTACTGTGCCGCCGATTTCGACCAGCACTACATCATGACCTTCACCGCCTTCAATAATGCGTTCTTTGATGGCGTTGGTGATGTGCGGGATAACCTGAATGGTTGCGCCCAGATAGTCGCCACGGCGCTCTTTGCGCAGGACTTCTGAGTAGATACGGCCGGTGGTGAAGTTGTTACGGCGCGACATTTTGGTGCGGATGAAGCGCTCGTAGTGACCCAGATCGAGATCGGTTTCAGCGCCGTCATCAGTGACGAAAACTTCGCCGTGCTGGGTCGGGCTCATGGTGCCTGGATCCACGTTGATATACGGGTCCAGCTTCATGATGGTCACGTTCAGACCACGAGCTTCGAGAATGGCTGCGAGGGAGGCGGCGGCAATGCCTTTACCCAGAGAGGAAACGACCCCGCCGGTCACAAAAATATAATTCGTTGTCATGCTGAACCTGAGAGTTTAGGTTTAAAGACGGTGGAATAACCAGGACGGGAAAACAGTATACTGGAAACCGCTATCAGCCACAATTGATGAATCACAGCCATCCTCCAACGCATTGCTGCGTCCTAACATAACGGATAGCTGCCAATGAAATGTTGATGTGCGTCACAAAGTTGTACCCACGCTGAAACGAGTAAGCATATCTGGCGACTTTATGCACAGCGCTGGAATAATCAGCGCTTCTCGCCCTGTTTCACCTGCTGCCAGGCCGCTTCCATCTGCTCCAGTGTGGCACCCGGCATGCTTAACCCCTGTGCTGCGATGATTGCCTCGACTTCACGGAACCGGCGCTCGAACTTGTCATTCGCCTTTTGCAGCGCCGTTTCCGCTTTGCTGCCAAGATGACGCGACAGGTTAACCGTGGCAAACAGCAGGTCGCCAATCTCCTCTTCCAGCTTTTCGCCGTCCACCACGCTCTGCTGCGCCTCGTGCATCACTTCATCAATCTCTTCATGCACTTTTGCCACTACCGGCCCCAGCGTGGTCCAGTCGAATCCCACATTGTGACAGCGCTTCTGAATCTTATGGGCACGCATCAGTGCGGGCAGCGCTTTAGGAATGTCATCCAGCGCCGAATGCTGGGCTTTATCAGCCCGCTCGGCGGTTTTAATCGCTTCCCAGTTTTTCAGCACGTCATTGCTGGTTTCTGCCGTGGCATCGCCAAAAATGTGCGGATGACGGCGCTCCAGCTTGTCACTGATGGCGTGACAGATATCCTCAAAATTAAAGCGACTCTGTTCGCTGGCCATCTGCGCGTAGAACACCACCTGAAACAGCAGATCGCCTAGTTCGCCGCGCAGATCGTCAAAATCTTCGCGCTGGATGGCGTCCAGCACTTCATAGGTCTCTTCCAGCGTATAGGGCGCGATAGAGGTGAAGGTCTGTTCACGGTCCCACGGGCAGCCATGTTGGGGATCGCGCAGAGTTTTCATGATGCCAAGCAGGCGCTCAATAGCGTTCATTCAGACGGGTCCTTGAGTAGTCAGGTGACAGGCAGCGGGCAAGGAGGCGAGGCGTATAACAGTGCCGGACGGGGTGAACCGCGTCCGGCACGCTCAGGTACCGCAGAAAACGCCCGCGCAACCTCCGGTTGCCGCACTGCAGCTGAATATCAGTGCAGGCGGCGGGCGTCAATAATATCAGAGACCTGGTTCAGGCGCGCCAGGACACGTCCCAGTACCTGATGGTTGTAGATCTCAATATCCATGTCGATGGTCGCCAGCTGCTTTTTAGTGTCGCTGCGGCTTGAGACGCCCAGTACATTCACTTTCTCGTTGGCAAGAATGGTGGTGATGTCACGCAGCAAGCCGCTGCGATCGTTGGCGGTGACGCGCACCACCAGCGAGTAACCGCTGGAGTAGCTCTCGCCCCATACGGCATCGACGATACGTTCCGGCGCATGTGAAATCAGTTCAGAGAGCTGGTCGCAGTCGGCGCGGTGAATGGAGATGCCGCGCCCCTGAGTGATGAAGCCGACAATATCATCGCCCGGAATCGGCTGACAGCAACGGGCAATGTGGTGCATCAGATTGCCCACACCCTCGACGACCACGCGCCCACTCTCTTTGCGTGCAGGCTGCGAGTACGATTTCTGGGTCAGCTGCCGCAGCGCTTCGCGATCTTCCTCTTCAGCACTCGGCTTGTTCAGCTTCACCTGCAGGAAGTTAACCATCTGGTTAAGACGAATATCGCCGCCGCCAATCGCCGCCAGCAGCTCTTCCAGTGAGGTCACGTTGTAGCGCGGCAGCAGCAGTTTCTCTGCTTCGCGCAGGCTGATATCAAGCTGATTCAGTTCGTTATCCAGAATCTGCCGTCCGGCGATAATGTTCTTGTCGCGATCCTGCTTGCGGAACCAGTTGTGGATCTTTGAGCGTCCACGGCTGGTCGTGATATAGCCCAGATTCGGGTTGAGCCAGTCGCGGCTCGGGTTCGGCTGTTTCTGGGTAATCACTTCGACCTGATCGCCCATCTGCAGCTGATAGGTGAACGGCACGATGCGACCACCGATTTTTGCACCGATGCAGCGGTGACCGATATCACTGTGAATATGATAGGCAAAGTCGAGCGGCGTCGAACCGGCCGGCAGATCCACCACGTCACCTTTCGGGGTAAAGACGTAAACCCGGTCGTCGAACACCTGGCTACGGACCTCTTCCAGCAGCTCGCCGGAGTCAGCCATCTCTTCCTGCCAGCTAATCAGCTTACGCAGCCAGGCGATACGCTCTTCGTGACCTGCTGCGCCGCGCGCGCTGCTGGAGGTTGGCCCCTCTTTATATTTCCAGTGCGCCGCCACGCCCAGCTCGGCATCTTCATGCATCTGGCGGGTACGGATCTGGATCTCCACCGTTTTGCCCTGCGGCCCTAACACAACCGTATGAATCGACTGATAGCCGTTGGGTTTTGGGTTAGCGACGTAGTCATCGAATTCGCTGGGCAGATGACGATAGAGGGTATGCACCGTGCCCAGCGCGCCGTAACAATCCTGCAGGCGATCCGCCACGATGCGCACCGCACGCACGTCAAACAGCTCATCGAAGGCCAGCGATTTTTTCTGCATCTTGCGCCAGATGCTGTAGATGTGTTTCGGACGTCCGTAGACTTCGGCGCGCACGCCCTCTTTAACCATCTCTTTGCGCAGATTGTTAACGAAGTTATCGATGTACTGCTCACGATCGATGCGACGCTCATGCAATAATTTAGCAATGCGCTTATATTCGTCGGGATGCAGATAGCGGAAGCAGTAATCTTCCAGCTCCCATTTGAGCTGTCCAATACCGAGACGGTTGGCCAGGGGCGCATAGATGTTGGTGCTCTCTTTGGCGGCCAGCACCCGCTCATCTTCCGGCGCATCTTTCATTTCGCGCAGGTTCATGATGCGTTCGGCCAGCTTGAGCACCACGCAGCGGAAATCTTCCACCATCGCCAGCAGCATGCGGCGGACGTTATCAACCTGTTCAGAGGCCATGGAGTCGTTGTGGATCGCTTTCAGCTGGCGGATGGCGTCCATATCGCGCACGCCGTGAACCAGCGAGACGATGCCTTTACCGACGGCGGTTTCCAGCTCCTCTTCACTCACCACTTCATCGTTAGCCAGCGGGAAAATCAGCGCCGCACACAGGCTTTCAATATCCATGCTGAGCATGGAGAGGATTTCCACCATCTCGATACCGCGCCACAGGAGCAGCGACTGATCGGGATGGCCCTGCGTCTGCGCTTCGCAGTAGCGCCAGGTCTCAGCAACGCGTTGACAGGATTGCGGGTTGGCAATACCGAGACTGGCGATCCACTGGTCGAGGGCGAAATCCCCCTCAGTATTTAAATGCGCACTTCTGACCGCAACCATAACCTCTCCTGCACAACGACATTCATCGCTTATGTTTTTCTGAACAGCACCATGGATTCGAGATGACGGGTATGTGGGAACATATCCAGCATCGCGACCCTTTCCAATTGGTAGCCTGCCGACAGCAATGTCTGGCTGTCGCGGGCGAGTGTTGTGGGATTACACGAAACATAGACCACGCGTTCTGGTGCAAGTTTAACCACATGCGCCATGACGCCCGCAGCCCCGGCGCGTGCCGGATCGAGTAATACCTTGTTAAATCCCTGTGCCGCCCACGGCTGGCGCGACACCTCTTCTTCCAGATTATGCTGAAAGAAACTGACATTTTTAAGATTATTCAAATCAGCATTATACGCTGCCTGCCGCACTAATGCTGCAATCCCCTCCACACCAACTACATTTTGTACGAAGATTCCTACAGGAAGTGTGAAGTTTCCCATGCCGCAAAACAGATCCAGCACCCGGTCTTCCGGCTGCAGGTCGAGCCAGGCGATCGCCTTCGCGACCATCTGCTGATTAACGGCATCGTTAACCTGGATAAAATCCTGTGGGCTGAAGGTGAGCTTAAGTTGGTGCGAGTGATAAAACGGCACCGACTCACTCAACGCCGTCAGTTTTTCTTCCCCCGCATCCAGGAACAGCATCAGCTGATGCTTATGCGAAAACTGTTCCAGTTTTTCACGATCATCGGCATGCAGCGCATCAAGATGGCGCAGAATCATCAGCGGGCCGTTATCCGCCAGCACCAGTTCCACATGTCCGAGACGCCTGACGGCGCGCAACGCACTGAGGCACTGGTGCAGCGGAACCAGTAACGCTTCAAGTTCGGGCGCTAAAATGGGGCAGTGCTGAATATCGACCAGATCGTTGCTGGCTTCCTGGCGGAAGCCCATCTGTAAGCGTTGCGCTTTATTTTGCCATTGCAGACCCAGACGGGCGCGACGGCGGTAGCCCCAGGGCTGACCGGCAATCACCTCATCTACCGCCACGTTCTGTGCTGCGGCCCTGCTCAGCATCCGGCTCAGCGCCTGGGCTTTGCTCTGCTGTTGCAGCGCCACATCCGCATGCTGCTGCTGACAGCCACCGCAGCGTTCATAGTGCGGGCAGCGCGGCGTAACGCGGTCCGGACTGCGGCTAATCAGTCGTGTCACTTTCGCCCGGGCAAATTGACGTTTATCCTCTGTCAGTACGACCTTCGCCTGTTCACCCGGCAGAGCACCCGTGACAAAAAGGGTTTTGCCCTTGTGACGCGCCACGCCCTGTCCGAACGGATCGAGCTCATCAATGGTGACGGTGATCCGTTGTTGCGTCGTCACGCGCTGTTTTGCAACGTAAAATTGCGCCATAGTGTTATTCATTCTCTTTATCGAAAACGGCCTGCATCGTTTTGTCGACCGCATGCACAGGGACGTTAATGCCGGAGTAGCCAGGCGACTATTATGACCAAATACAGCCTGCGGGCGCGAATGATGATTTTAATCCTGGCACCCACGCTGATGGTTGGCCTGCTGCTCAGCTCATTTTTTGTTGTGCACCGCTACAACGAACTGCAGCGCCAGGTGATCGATGCCGGGGCTAACATCATCGAACCACTGGCAATCTCCAGCGAATACAGCATGACCTGGCACAATCGGGATGCCATGCGTGAGCTGGTCAGCCTGCTGCACCGCCGCCACTCCGGCATCGTCCGGGCCATCTCGGTGTTTGATAATCATAATCAGCTCTATGTCACCTCGAACCACAAGCAAAACCTCAGCCTGCTGCAACAGGATGATATCCGCGCCCTGCCTGACGATGTCTCAATGGAGCGCCACGGCAGCCTATTAATTCTGCGCACGCCGATTACCTCCGAGCGTTACGATGTAGACGAATTACCGGATGAAGATGCCAAGCCCGCGGGCAATCCGCTGGGCTATGTGGCGATTGAACTGGATCTGCAGTCGGTGCGCCTGCAGCAGTACAAAGAGGTGTTTGTTGCCACGCTGATGCTGCTCTTTTGCCTCTGTCTTGCCATGCTGTTTGCTTATCGTCTGATGCGCGATGTTACCGGCCCGATCCGCAATATGGTCACCACCGTTGACCGCATCCGTCGCGGCCAGCTCGACAGCCGCGTTGAGGGCTACATGCTGGGTGAACTCAACATTCTGAAAAACGGCATTAACGCGATGGCGATGTCGCTGACCGCCTATCACGAAGAGATGCAGCACAATATCGACCAGGCAACCTACGATTTAAGAGAGACGCTGGAACAGCTGGAAATTCAGAACGTTGAACTGGATCTGGCGAAGAAACGCGCGCAGGAAGCCGCGCGTATCAAATCTGAGTTTCTGGCCAATATGTCGCATGAACTGCGAACGCCGCTCAATGGCGTGCTGGGCTTTACCCGGCAGATGCTGAAAACCCAGCTACGCACTACCCAGCGTGACTATATGCAAACCATTGAACGCTCCGCTAACAACCTGCTCAGTATTATCAACGACGTGCTCGATTTTTCGAAGCTGGAAGCGGGCAAGCTGATGCTGGAGGCGATCCCCTTCCCGCTGCGCGCCACGCTGGATGAAACCCTGGTGCTGCTGGCGCCGTCGGCGCATGAAAAGGGGCTGGAGCTGACGGTGGTGTGTGACAGCAGCGTGCCGGACAACGTGATTGGCGATGCGCTGCGACTGCAACAGATTCTGATCAACCTGATTGGTAACGCCATCAAGTTTACTGAGAAAGGATACATCGGCCTGCGCGTCGGACAGCGGGTGATTACCCAGTCGCGCGTCGAGCTGGAGATTCAGGTTGAGGATAGCGGTATCGGTATCTCTGAGCAGCAACAGACACAGCTGTTCCAGGCGTTTCGTCAGGCTGATGCCAGCATTTCGCGGCGTCATGGTGGCACCGGGCTGGGTCTGGTCATCACCCAGAAGCTGGTGCGGGAGATGGGGGGGGAAATTACCTTCAGCAGCCAGCCGGATCAGGGTTCGACCTTTATGATTCGCGTGCAGCTGGATCTCAATCCCAATGCGCCCGGTATGCCCCGCGTGCTGGAAACGCTGTCCCAGGCGCGTATTGCTTATGTGGAAGCGGATGCTAACGTTGCCAGCGCCGCGCTGGAGATGCTGAGCGCCACCCCATTGCAGATCGACTACAGTGAAACGCTGGAGGGATTGAAAGCGTCTCACTATCCGCTACTCCTGATGGCGATGCCGGTCGGTATCAGCCAGCCTGAACTGCTTAATGAGCGCCTGATCAATGGGCTGCTGGATCGGGCAGACAACGTGCTGATGGCCCTTCCCAGCCCGATGATGTTGCTGGCTGATGAACTAAAGGTACGCGGCATTGACGGCTGCATCGCTAAACCGATCTCTCTGACGCGGCTTCTGCCGATGTTACTGGATATCCATACCCGCCAGGTCAGCGAACTGCCGCTGTCACCGCGACTGCCGCTGACGGTGATGGCGGTGGATGATAATCCCGCCAACCTCAAGCTGATTGGCGCGCTGCTGGAGGAGCAGGTGCAGAATATCCTGCTGTGCAGCAGCGCCGAACACGCCATCCGCGAAGCGCGTCAGCAGTCGCTGGATGTGATTCTGATGGATATTCAGATGCCTGAGATTGATGGCATTCGCGCCAGCGAAATTATCCGGGGTCTGCCGCATCACGCAAATACACCGATTGTGGCGGTGACCGCACATGCGATTGATGGCGAGCGTGAACAGCTGATCAAAGCGGGTATGAATGACTATCTTGCTAAGCCGATTGATGAGAGCAAGCTGAGACAGCTGCTGGCGCGCTATACGCCGCCGCCGGTGGTCTCCCTGCCGGAACTGCAGCCAATATTACCGACGCTGGACTGGCAGCTGGCGCTGCGTCAGGCGGCGAACAAACCCGAGCTGGCGCGCGATCTGCTACGAATGCTGCTGGAGTTTTTACCGGAAGTGCATGCGAAGATGGCGCAGTTTATGACGACCAATGAGGTCAACGCCCTGCGTGAAATTATTCACAAGCTGCACGGCAGTGCCAGCTATAGCGGCGTGCCGCGCATGAAGCAACTTTGTCATCAGCTGGAACGGGGGCTGCTGGAGGCCAGTGATATCGCCGCGCTGGAGCCGGAACTGCTGGAGCTGCAGGATGAGATGGAGAACGTCGCCAGAGAAGCCCGGCGACTGTTAGGGTTCGGGGAAGTCTGACCGGCCTGCTGCCACGCCAGCTATATGCGCAAACGCTAACCGGCAGGTGCTTTAGCTTCCGCTGACGCACACCTGCCGCCGAAGTCACGGACTGATGCCGTAAAACTATGCCTGACCACCTGCATCACCCTCTACAGATCACGGCCCGCATTGCATGGCCGGATAGTCCTGACGGTCAGTGGAATCCGGCCAGTTTCAGCGTCGCGGCTACGTTACGCGCCGTCATCTCGACATTCTTTCCGGCATTCGCGAGTGCCTCATCCAGCGTACAGATGCTGTAGAGCACGCTGAATACCGCATCAATCCCGTGGTGATGTACGACGCCGACATCCGCCGTCAGGCTTCCGGCGATGCCAATCACCGGCTTGTTAAAGCGCTTTGCCACGCTGGCGACTCCAATCGGCACCTTGCCATTAATACTCTGGCTGTCGATACGCCCTTCACCGGTAATCACCAGGTCCGCATCTTTGACCTCTTCAGCCAGCCCCAGCGCCTCAGTAACAATCTCAATGCCGCGCCGCAGCTCCGCCTGACAGAAGGCGTGCAGCGCCGCGCCCATGCCGCCCGCTGCGCCGCCGCCGGGAATATGCAGCACATCGATATCAAGATCGCGGTGAATAATCGCGGCGTAATGGGCCAGCGCCTGATCGAGCTGCTGCACCAGCGCCGGGGTCGCCCCTTTCTGCGGACCGAAAATGGCCGATGCGCCCTCTTTGCCGGTCAGCGGATTGGTCACGTCACAGGCCACTTCGATGCGGCACTGATGGATACGGGCATCCAGGGCGTCAATATCAATGCTGGCGAGGTCAGAGAGCGCGCCGCCACCGTGACCAATCTCGCTGCCCTGGGCGTCGAGCAATCGGGCGCCCAGCGCCTGCATCATCCCGGCACCGCCATCGTTGGTGGCGCTGCCGCCGATACCAATAATGATGTGAGCAACGCCTTTATCCAGTGCATTCCTGATCAACTCGCCGGTGCCAAACGACGTCGTTATCAGCGGGTCACGCTGTGAAGCGGGCACCCGCTCCAGTCCGCTGGCCGCCGCCATTTCGATATAGGCGGTACGTTCATCTCCCGACAGACCGTAAAAGGCATCAACCTGCGTGCCTAACGGACCTGTCACCTTCAACCTGACGATCTTTCCCTTCGTCGCCGCCACCATCGCTTCTACCGTGCCTTCGCCACCGTCGGCGACCGGTATTTTCACGTAATGCGCATCGGGGAAAATGTCACGGAAACCCGCTTCAATCGCCGATGCCACATCCAGGGCGGATAAACTCTCTTTATATGAATCCGGTGCGATTACGATTTTCATAGGCAATCCGAGCGCAGTTGAGTAATTGAAACGGCTCTTAACCAGTCCGGTTTCAGGAAACCGGCACCGGGTTTTAGCGGGCGATTTCAACCTTCGCTAACTTCTCATAATAGCAGGCCAGCGCACTGTGGTCGGCAGTACCCTGACCCTCGTTGCGCAGCGCCTGCATCATCTCCATCACCGCCGCCGTCAGCGGCAGATGCGCGCCGATGCTGTGCGAGGTATCCAGCGCGTTCGCCAGATCTTTGATATGCAGGTCGATACGAAAGCCCGGTTTGAAGTTGCGGTCCATCACCATCGGCGCTTTGGCATCCAGTACCGTGCTGCCCGCCAGGCCACCGCGAATTGCCTGATAAACCAGATCCGGATTCACACCCGCTTTCGTCGCCAGCGACAGCGCCTCGGACATGGCCGCAATGTTCAGCGCCACAATCACCTGGTTTGCCAGTTTGGTGACGTTACCTGCACCGATGTCGCCGGTATGCACGACCGATCCCGCCATTGATTTCATGATGTCGTAGCAGGCATCGAACACCGCTTTATCGCCACCGACCATCACAGAGAGCGTGCCTTCAATCGCTTTAGGTTCGCCGCCGCTGACCGGCGCATCCAGCATTTTGATGCCTTTTTCTGCCAGCGCATCATGGACTTCACGGCTCGCCAGCGGCGCAATCGAACTCATGTCGATCACCACCAGGCCCGGCTTCGCCCCTTCGACAATGCCATTTTTACCCAGGCAGACCTCGATCACCTGCGGCGAGTTAGGCACCATGGTAATCACCACGTCGCACTGTTCCGCCACCTCTTTAGGCGATTTCGCTACGGTCGCGCCCAGTTCCGTCAGCTCCGCTTCGTTTTCGGCGTTGTGATCGCGTACCACCAGCGAATAACCGGCTTTCACCAGATTTTTACTCATGGGTTTGCCCATAATGCCCAGGCCAATAAATCCAATTTTCATTGCGTTTCTCCTTGATCGATTAGCGCTTAAATTTGTCGCATAACGCCTGCGAGGCGTTGCGGAACATTCCGACATCGCTGCCGACGGCCACAAAGGTGGCTCCCCACTCCAGATAGCGACGCGCGTCCGCTTCCACCGGCGCCAGAATGCCGCTCGGCTTACCGGCCGCTTTGGCACGTTCAAAAATGTGTTTAATCACTTTCAGCACTTCAGGATGCGCAGGCTGGCCGAGATAGCCCAGCGCAGCGGAAAGATCGCCCGGCCCGACGAAAATACCGTCGACGCCATCCACCGCCGCGATGGCGTCAATGTTGTCGACCGCCTGCTGGGTTTCGATCTGCACCAGCACCGTGATGTTGTCATTAATGGTGCTGTTGTAATCCGGCAACGTGCCGTACATGTTGCTGCGGTGCGACACCGAGACACCGCGAATCCCGGCGGGCGGATAGCGGGTTGAGGCGACGGCACGCAGAGCTTCTTCTTCGGTTTCGACAAACGGCACCAGGAAGTTGTTAAAGCCGATATCCAGCAGACGCTTAATGATCACCGGCTCGTTGCAGGGCGGACGCACCACGGGGGCACTGTGGCTGCCTTTCAGCGCCATCAGCTGCGGCACAAAGGTCGTGATGTCGTTGGGCGCGTGTTCGCCATCCAGTACCAGCCAGTCGAAACCGGCCAGCCCCAGGATTTCAGTTGAGATCGGACTGGCCAGCGCACACCAGCTGCCAATCAGGGTGTCGCCCGCTAACAGGCGACGACGAAATCCATTGGGCCAGGCTGCATTACTCATGGTTGAACTCCTGTGACGGTGGCTCCGCGGCGGGAGCCAGAAAGGTTAACGTACCAGGCACGGGCGTTTATTGTCGAAAGTCCATCCCGGCACTAAAAATTGCATCGCTTCAGCATCGTCACGCGCGCCCAGCCCCTGCTTCTGATAGAGCGCATTGGCCTGCATCACCTGATCCATATCCAGCTCTACGCCAAGACCCGGCTTCTGCGGCACCTGCACCATGCCGCCTTTAATCTGGAACGGCTCTTTGGTCAGGCGCTGATTGCCCTCCTGCCAGATCCAGTGGGTATCAATGGCGGTGATCGCGCCCGGTGCGGCGGCGGCAACATGGGTGAACATGGCCAGCGAAATGTCGAAGTGGTTATTGGAGTGCGAACCCCAGGTCAGGCCGAAGTCGTGACACATCTGCGCCACGCGCACCGAACCCTGCATGGTCCAGAAGTGCGGATCGGCCAGCGGAATGTCCACCGACTGCAGCGACAGGGTATGCCCCATCTGCCGCCAGTCGGTGGCGATCATATTGGTGGCGGTGGGCATGCCGGTCGCACGGCGGAACTCCGCCATCACTTCACGCCCTGAGTAGCTCTGCTCTGCGCCACAGGGATCTTCTGCGTAGGCCAGCACATCTTTGAGCTGTTTGCCGAGCATGATCGCCTCGTTGAGTGACCAGGCCCCGTTGGGGTCGAGGGTAATGCGAGCTTCAGGAAAACGTTTTGCCAGCGCCGTAACCGCTTCGGCCTCTTCACCGCCGCGCAGCACGCCACCTTTAAGTTTGAAGTCGTTAAAACCATATTTCTCATAGGCCGCTTCCGCCAGACGCACTACCGCATCCGGCGTTAACGCCTCTTCGTGGCGCAGGCGATACCAGTCGCACGGATCATTCTGCTGGTTCTGATAAGAGAGCGAGGTTTTAGTGCGGTCGCCGATGTAGAACAGGTAACCGAGCATCTCAACACGGTCACGCTGCTGCCCGTCACCCAGCAGCGAGGCGACGTTGACGCCCAGGTGCTGACCCAGCAGATCAAGCAGCGCCGCTTCGATGCCGGTTACCACATGAATCGTGGTGCGCAGATCAAAGGTCTGGTTGCCGCGGCCACTCGCATCGCGGTCAGCAAAAGTACTGCGCACCAGACTGAGGGTATTTTTGTACTCACCCAGCGTTTTGCCGATCACCAGCGAGGCGGCATCTTCCAGCGTCTGACGGATTTTCTCGCCGCCCGGAATTTCACCGACGCCGGTATGTCCGGCGTTATCTTTGATAATCACAATGTTGCGGGTAAAGAATGGCGAGTGAGCGCCACTGAGGTTCAGCAGCATGCTGTCATAGCCTGCGACCGGAATAACCTGCATGGCGGTCACTTTCGGTGTTGAACTCATCTCCTGCTCCTTATGCTGTTTCCCGGCCGAATGCCGGGCGCTTGCGATCAAAAGTCCAGCCGGGGATCAGATACTGCATCGCCGTCGCGTCGTTACGTGCACCGGCGGGCAGTGACTGATAAAGCTGATTGGCTTTGTTTACCTGGTCCCAGTCGAGCTCAATGCCCAGACCCGGGGCATCCGGTACGGCGATTTTTCCATTGCGGATTTGCAGCGGATTTTTCGTCAGGCGCTGATCGCCCTCCTGCCAGATCCAGTGGGTATCAATCGCGGTGGGATTACCCGGCGCCGCCGCACCCACATGGGTGAACATCGCCAGGGAAATATCGAAGTGATTATTGGAGTGGCAACCCCAGGTGAGGCCCCACTCATCGCACAGCTGGGCGACCCGCACGGCACCGCTCAGCGTCCAGAAGTGCGGATCCGCCAGCGGAATATCGACCGCATTCAGCATCACCGCGTGGTTCATCTCGCGCCAGTTGGTGGCGATCATGTTGGTGGCGACCGGCAGGCCGGTGGCGCGCCGGAACTCGGCCATGACTTCACGGCCCGAATATCCCTGCTCTGCGCCGCAGGGATCTTCGGCGTAGCTCAGCACATCCTGCATCCCTTTACACAGCGCTATCGCCTCATCCAGCAGCCAGGCCCCATTGGGATCGACTGTGATACGGGCGTCGGGAAAGCGCTGCTTGAGCGCTGCCGCCGTGGCGATCTCCTGCTCACCCGGCAGCACGCCACCTTTGAGTTTGAAATCTTTAAAGCCGTACCTATCCTGTGCCGCCTCAGCCAGCCGCACCACGGCATCGCTGCTTAGCGCTTCCTGATGGCGCAGGTGATACCAGTCGTGACTGGCCTGCTCACCAGTGAGATAGGGCAGATCGGTTTTGCGCCGATCGCCGAGATAGAACAGATAGCCCAGCACCGTCACTTCATCACGCTGTTTGCCCGGCCCCAGCAGCTCAGCCACCGGGACGCCCAGACACTGTCCCAGCAGATCGAGCAGCGCCGCTTCGAGCGCGGCCACCGCATTGACGCGCAGCTCAAAAGTCCAGGCACCGTTGCCAAAAGTGGTGAAGTCAGCCGACTGATTCCCCTTATGTACCTGCTGCACCAGACGGTTCATGCGGGCAATCTGCTGGCCTAAAACCCGAGGAATCGCCTCCACCAGCGTCTGATAGATGGTGTCACCGCCGGGCGCTTCACCCACGCCGGTGTGGCCGGCGCTGTCGGTGAGGATCACAATGTTGCGGGTAAAACAGGCGTTGTGGGCACCGCCAATATTAAGCAGCATGCTGTCGTAACCGGCGACCGGGATAACCCGCATCTCCGTGATTACCGGGGAACTTTGCGTATTCATGATGCATCCTTACCGTGCCAGGATTTCAGTTCGACACGTTTGATATCACCGGCAATCACCAGGAAGCTGAATGCCGCAACAAAGGCATGAATGCCGACATAGACCAGTGCACCTTCAAAGGAACCACTGGTGGCGATGATGTAGCCGATAGCAATGGGGGTCACGATGCCGGAGAAGTTACCGAACATGTTAAACAGGCCGCCGCTGAGTCCGCTGATCTCTTTCGGTGCGGTATCCGCCATCACCGCCCAGCCCAGCGCACCAATGCCTTTACCAAAGAACGCCAGTGCCATAAAGAACACCACCACCCATTCGGTCTCGGTGTAGTTACACATCACCATCGAAATAGAGAGCAGCATGCCGAGCACGATCGGCGTTTTACGCGCGATATTCAGCGAGCCGGTTTTACGCATCAGCCAGTCGGAGATGACTCCGCCCAGCACGCCGCCCAGGAAGCCGCACACTGCCGGAATCGAAGCAATAAAGCCCGCTTTGAGAATCGACATGCCGCGCGCCTGCACCAGATAGACCGGGAACCAGGTGATGAAGAAGTAGGTTAAGGCGTTAACACAGTACTGACCGAGGTAGATACCCAGCATCATGCGTGACGTCAGCAGCTGCTTAATCTGGAACCACTTCTCGCTCCAGCTCACCTTGCGGGTATCTTTTTTGACATCCATGTTGATCAGCGCGCCGCCCTGCTCCATGTACTCCAGTTCAGCTTTGTTCACGCCGGGGTGATCGGTGGGATCGTGGATCACTTTCAGCCAGATAAAGCTGAGGATGATGCCCAGGCCGCCCATGAACCAGAATACGTGCGCCCAGCCCACTTCAGAGACCAGCCAGCCCATGATGGGTGCAAAGATCACGGTGGCGAAGTATTGCGCCGAGTTAAAGATCGCCACTGCCGTGCCGCGCTCCTGCGCCGGGAACCAGGCGGCTACAATCCGGCTGTTGCCTGGGAAGGAAGGCGCTTCAGCCAGACCCACCAGGAAACGCAGGATAAACAGCGACATGATGATGCCGAAGCCGCTGAACAGATCGACAAAGCCCTGCAGCAGGGTAAACAGCGACCAGGTAAAGATGCTCCAGAAGTAGACGCGTTTTGAGCCAAAACGATCGAGCAGCCAGCCGCCCGGAATCTGGCCAATAACGTACGCCCATGAGAAGGCAGAGAAGATATAGCCCAGTCCGACCGAATCGAGGCCGATATCTTTGGACATCGCGGAACCGGCAATCGAGATGGTTGCGCGGTCACCGTAGTTGAATGAGGTGACGATAAATAACATCACCACAATCCAGTAGCGGGCATTGGTGCGCTTCTGCACCGTTTCCGCGGTCTGGCTGAAACTATTCATGATGCACTCCTGAAATATAGCGTGAGCTACATTCGCTCTGACTGCATACACATCGCGTTGGGTATCAGAGAGAAGTTGGGTTAAACACGGCGATCTTTTTGTTGTGGCAAACCTTTATTTATCCATCTGCGAGGTGGCAGCCAATGCGCTTCTGCGACCTCTGCGGATGAGTAATACGTCGTGACAGATAACCTGACTTTGGCTAACGGAACCCAGTATAAGAACAGCCTGAAGCGAGCACATTGGCACATCGCCCTGGAATAATGCCCGTGCAGAAGTGATTGTGTGGCGGATGCACAAAACCCTGCGGGATGGCTCACGAAAGCGGCAAATAACCGAGCAATAACCGCCTCAGGTAACGCTTTCCCCCGCTGTTTGTGAGGCTCTTCACTTGCTTCTGGATAATCGCCCCAAATCGATAAGGCGAATTGTCTCAATGGTGGTCATTTGCACAATGCGCGCCTTGCTCCGCCTCCCTATACTGAAGCTGGCAAACAAACGTGTGACAGGTCAGAACATTACAGCGTGCCGCACAAGTACGGCACGACAGACGGGAAGGTGAGCGATGTACCCCAAAACAGATGAACAACCGCTCTATATCAAAGTCCATGAGCACGACAATGTGGCGATAGTGGTTAACAGCCTGGGCCTGCCGGCTGGCACGCAGTTTGCGGATGGCCTGACACTCACGGAGCATGTGCCACAGGGTCACAAAGTCGCGCTGCGCGCGATTAACCAGGGTGCAGAGATCGTGCGTTACGGCGAAGTCATCGGCTATGCATTACGGGATATTGCCCAGGGCAGCTGGATTGATGAGTCGCTGGTCGCGTTGCCGGAAGCGCCTCCGCTGGCGAGTCTGCCGTTAGCCACGCAGGTTCCGCCTGAATTGCCGCCGCTGGAAGGCTATACCTTTGAAGGTTATCGCAATGCGGATGGCAGCGTCGGCACGCGTAACCTGCTCGGCATCACCACCAGCGTCCACTGCGTGGCCGGTGTGGTGGATCATGTCGTACAGATCATTGAACGGGATTTACTGCCGCGCTACCCGAATGTGGATGGCGTGGTCGCGCTCAATCACCTTTATGGCTGCGGCGTGGCGATTAATGCACCCGCGGCGGTGGTGCCGATTCGCACCATTCATAACCTGGCGCTGAATGCCAATTTCGGTGGCGAAGTGATGATCGTCAGCCTGGGCTGTGAGAAGTTACAGCCGGAGCGTCTGCTGACCGGCACGCCCGACGTGCAGGCGATTTCGCTGGACGATCATGACATTGTGCGCCTGCAGGATGAGAGGCTGGTCGGTTTTGGGGCGATGGTAAAAGAGATTCTGCAGGTAGCGGAGCGCCATCTCCAGCGGCTGAATCAGCGCCAGCGCGAAACCTGTTCTGCTGCAGAACTGATTGTCGGCATGCAGTGCGGTGGCAGCGATGCATTCTCAGGCGTAACGGCGAATCCGGCGGTGGGCTTCGCCTCTGATTTGCTGGTGCGCTGCGGTGCGACGGTGATGTTTTCGGAAGTCACTGAAGTGCGTGATGCGATTCACCTGCTGACGCCGCGGGTGATTAATCAGGAAGTCGGTAAGCGCTTACTGGAGGAGATGGCCTGGTATGACAACTACCTCGACCAGGGCCAGACCGATCGCAGCGCGAATCCGTCGCCGGGCAATAAAAAAGGCGGTCTGGCGAACGTGGTGGAAAAAGCGTTGGGGTCGATCGCCAAATCGGGGCGCAGCGCCATTGTCGAAGTGCTCTCGCCCGGTCAGCGACCTACGCGACGTGGCCTGATCTACGCGGCGACGCCCGCCAGCGATTTTGTCTGCGGTACGCAGCAGCTGGCATCCGGTATCACGCTACAGGTGTTTACTACCGGCCGCGGAACGCCCTACGGTCTGGCTGCGATTCCGGTCATCAAGATGGCAACGCGCAATGCGCTGGCAGAGCGCTGGCACGATCTGATGGATATTAATGCCGGCACGATTGCGACCGGTGAAGAGAGTATTGAGCAGGTGGGCTGGCGATTGTTTGAGTTGATTCTGGACATTGCCAGTGGCAGGAAGCAGACCTGGTCCGATCGCTGGGGCATCCGTAATCAGCTGGCGGTGTTTAACCCGGCACCGGTGACCTGATATCACACGCCAGGCTTATCCTTATGCAGAGATAAGCCTGGCGTTGCCATCAGAGCTGCGCCCCCCAGGCTTCAACCCACGGAGAGGTCACCGCTTCCGGCTCAGGATTTTCGGTGGCATCAACCAGTAACACCTCACCGACCCGCTGTGCGCCCTGCTCCTGCAGCAGCGCATCGAAAGTTTTACCCGCGCCACAAAAATGGTCATAACTGCTGTCACCCAGCGCAATCACGCCGTAGCGCAACGCAGGCTGATGACCGAGCTTATCTTTAACCGCATGGAACAGGCCTGAAATCGTATCCGGAAAATCGCCCTGTCCGGTGGTTGAGGTGACAATTAACGCCACGTCGCTGGCATAGTTCTGCCAGTCTGCCAGCGTCGGATCGTCAAACACGGTGACGCTATGACCCTGCTGCTGCAGAAGGGGCTCTGCTTCTTCCGCTACCAGCAGCGCATTGCCGTATACCGTCCCTACAAAAATGCCAATCTTTGCCATCTGCTTTCTCCCTTATTCTGAAACGTTATCCTGTCCTGGCGCTGCGTTAAACTCAACCCGCGGCACCTCAGGAATGCGATCCTGCCAGCCAAACTGGTTCATCACGTTCTGCCAGACGCCATCCAGCCCGGCACGGATCAGTAAAGGTTCACCGGTCACCGGATGGGTGAGTGCCAGGCTGCTGGCGTGCAGCATCAGCCGGTTAGCGCCAAAGTGTTCAGCAGCCCCCCGGTTCTGGCGCAGATCGCCGTGCGCCGAATCGCCAATAATCGGATGACGCAGGTGCGACATATGACGACGCAGTTGATGTTTGCGGCCGGTTTTAGGGGCCATTTCAACCAGGCTGTAACGCGAAGTGGGATAGCGGCCAATGCCGACCGGCATCTCGACCGTTGCCAGTGACTGATAATCGGTGACGGCGGGCTGTGCGGTGCGCGCTTCAGTGGCGTGCCTGTCAGCAATTTTATCCAGCTCTTCCACCAGCGGATAGTCGAGCGTTCCGCTGCTCTCCAGCCAGCCGCGTACCACGGCATGATAGGTTTTCTGCATCTGATGCTGTTCGAACTGCAGGGAAAGCAGACGACCGACTTCGCTTGAAAGCCCCATCAGCAGTACGCCAGAGGTGGGTTTGTCCAGACGATGTGCGGTAAACACATGCTGTCCAATCTGATCGCGAACGGTCTGCATCACAAACACGGTTTCATGGCGATCCAGCCAGCTGCGGTGAACCAGCCAGCCGCTGGGTTTGTTGACGGCAACCAGCCACTCATCCTGATAGAGTATCTCCAGCATCAGTGGGCTGCATCCTTGATCAACGCGTCAAGCTGACGCAAGGTCAGCAGCAGCGGCGCAATACCGGGCTGGTCAGGCACCAGCGCCACCTCGTAGTAGGGAGCAACCGCAAAATTTTGCGGTAACGGATGCTGAGCAGCAATCAGGGCATGCATCCGCGGGATCAGCACCCACTGGAGCCACTGCAGCGGCTCCAGCGTATCCAGGCAAAAGGGTTCACGGCTCTCGAGCGCGTCTTCGGCCGGAGGGGTACTCTGCCAGAGATGGTGCTCACGCATCACCGCTTCCAGTTGCTCCAGCCGTTGCGTAATCAATTGTTCAGGCGTCATGCGCCACCTCCGGCAAGCAGTCAAAAATGGGCGGCAAGCATATCACTTGTTGGCACAGGCACAAAAAAAGGGAGCACTGTATAAACAGTGCTCCCGGTTCGTTTGCAGCCATCCTGCTACGTTTTTGCTCCCTGCTCTTCCATGACAACTTGTCCAGTGCGAACTCCTGTCGCGCATCGTCCTGATGTATCCTTAGCATCCTGGCCCGCCACCTCTTCTGAGGGGGTTCTCATTCTCCATCCTGGAGGTGTCCCTTGCTCACTCCTGAGCGATCCTGTTTCATCCTGAAACCTTCCGTGTGCCGTAAGCTCCGTTACGTTCCTGCCTCATGGCTTATCGTCATCCTGACGATATCTGTTTCCTGAGCATCCTGCAGTGAGAAACATTTTGACAGAACTCGTTACGCGCACAAGGTACTTACAGCGAAACTTTACGAAATGTGCTGCACAAATTCAGATTAACGCCATTAAGTTGATGATTCACAATATTTTTACATCACGGCCTTCCGGATGTCTCAACTGTTATATGGCGATCTCTCACAGCATATGTAAGAGATGTCTCACAAGCCAGGCGGCAAATCACTGCAATTCAGATGATAACCGGTTGTAATGACTTAAGAAATATCTCAAGACTTTCTGCCAGTACCACGCGCTGTTTACGACCAGGCTGCTCCAGAATTACTTCGCCGCTGAGATTAGACAGGGAGATGATCTCCTCCTCTGAATCGGTGGTGGCAATGAATAGCGTAGGCGACTGTCTGAGGCGGCGCTGCATCACCAGATGCCCAATCAGATTCTCCTGTAATCGCAGGAAATCCTCTTCACTCCACACCTGCAAAAGGGTCAGCTGATTCTCGCCAAAACGGGCCTGCATATCGCCGGCAAACTGCGTGGTATAGAACGCCGTGATCGGCGGCTGAAGCTGGATGTCGACCGCCCGCTCAATCGCATCCAGCGTCGTTGGCAGACTAAACGGCTGCGGCTGCCAGACGACCCGCTGCTCGCGATCTTCCAGTGCACAGGGCGAAGGAACGCCATAGAGATCGCTGCTGGCCGGCCCATGTCCCGCCTGCTGAAGCCAGTGCTGGCAGTATCGGGTAGTAAAGTCGCGCAACGCGGCGGCAGTTTGCTGCATCATTCATATTCTCACTTCTGATAGGTTACACTTAGCCACTTTGATTAATTTTGGTGGTAACCGCAATGACTACTCACGAACAGGATCAGGCGCTCAGTAACCTGACGCTGGGCAAACCCACAGCCTATCACGATCGGTATGACAACAGCTTACTGCAGGCGGTGCCGCGCAGCCTGAACCGTGAACCGCTTGGCCTGTTTCCCGACAGTCTGCCCTTTACCGGCAGCGATATCTGGACCCTGTATGAACTCTCGTGGCTCAACAGCAAAGGTCTGCCACAGGTTGCCGTTGGCGAAGTGGTGCTGGATGCGCAAAGCCGTAATCTTATCGAGTCGAAAAGCTTCAAGCTCTACCTGAACAGTTTCAATCAGACCCGCTTTGCCGACTGGGGTGAGGTTCGTCAGACGCTGGAGCGGGATCTGAGTGCCTGTGCTGAAGGGGAAGCGCGGGTCGCGTTGTTCCGTCTCAATGAAATAGAAGGTCAGCCGATTGGTCATTTTGAGGGTTGCTGCATTGATGAGCAGGATATCGCCATAGAGGATTACCGCTTCAATGCTGACTATCTGGCGGATGCCGCAGGCAGCGAAATCGTTGAAGAGACGCTGGTCAGCCATCTGCTCAAGTCGAACTGCCTGATTACCAACCAGCCCGACTGGGGCTCGGTGATGATCCGCTATAAAGGCCCGCGTATCGCGCGTGAAGCACTGCTGCGCTATCTGGTCTCATTCCGTCAGCACAACGAATTTCACGAGCAGTGTGTTGAACGCATCTTTAATGATGTGATGCGATTCTGCCATCCGGAAGCGCTGACCGTTTATGCGCGCTACACCCGTCGCGGCGGGCTGGATATTAACCCGTGGCGCACCAATGTGCCTTTCTCGCCCGGTTTTTCGCGGCTGGTCCGTCAGTAGTTTGCGAGACTTCTCTCAGGCTGGGCGCCGTAAGCGCAGTTCCGCTTGAGCTGTGCGGGCCGACAAGGCTACTCTGGTGAAGGCGGCAATCTGCGGGTTGCCGACCAGGGATTTTCGTCACTGCCATTGCAGTGCCAATCAGCACCCAGGCGGGTGCAAAGGAGTTCATTTGATTACCCATATCAGCCCACTTGGCTCAATGGATCTGCTCTCGCAGCTGGAAGTCGACATGCTCAAGCGCACAGCCAGCAGCGACCTCTACCAGCTGTTTCGCAATTGCTCTCTGGCCGTGCTTAACTCCGGCAGCCAGACTGACAGCAGCCACGAACTGCTCTCCCGCTTTGAGAATTTCGACATCAACGTGCTGCGCCAGGAGCGCGGCGTCAAACTGGAACTGATCAATCCGCCGGAAGAGGCGTTCGTGGATGGCCGCATCATCCGCTCACTGCAGGCTAACCTGTTTGCGGTGCTGCGTGACATCCTGTTTGTCAGCGGCCAGCTCAACATACCTGGCCGGTTAAGTGCAGCCGAAGAGAATGATTCCGCCACCATTACCAACACGGTGTTTTCCATTCTGCGTAATGCGCGGGCTCTGCATATCGGCGAGTATCCCAACACCGTAGTCTGCTGGGGTGGTCACTCAATCAACGCCGTTGAGTATCAGTATTGCCGCAATGTCGGTACGCAGCTTGGACTGCGTGAGCTGAATATCTGTACCGGCTGCGGGCCGGGCGTGATGGAAGCACCGATGAAAGGCGCAGCGGTTGGCCATGCCCAGCAGCGCTATCGCGACAGCCGCTTTATCGGCCTCACCGAACCCTCAATCATTGCAGCTGAACCGCCAAATCCACTGGTGAATGAGCTGATCATCATGCCGGACATTGAAAAACGTCTGGAAGCGTTTGTGCGTATCGCCCACGGCATCATCATTTTCCCTGGCGGCGTCGGTACGGCTGAAGAGCTGCTCTATCTGCTGGGCATCCTGATGAATCCGCAGAACAACAATCAGGTGTTGCCGCTGATTCTGACCGGGCCGAAAGAGAGCGCCGATTACTTCCGCGTGCTGGATGATTTCATCGTTAACACCCTGGGTGAACAGGCGCGTAAGCATTACCAGATCATCATTGATGACGCGGCAGAAGTGGCGCGTCTGATGAAGAAAGCGATGCCGCAGGTGAAAGAGAACCGTCGTGAAACCGGCGATGCGTACAGCTTTAACTGGTCGATTCGCATTGAGCCCGATCTGCAGGTGCCGTTCATGCCAACGCATGAAAATATGGCCAACCTCAATCTCTATACCAATCAGCCTCCCGAGAAGCTGGCTGCCGACCTGCGCCGCGCCTTCTCAGGTATTGTCGCCGGTAATGTTAAAGAGATGGGCATCCGCGAAATCCGCGAGAAGGGACGCTACAGACTGCATGGCGATCCCGACATCATGCACCGCATGGATGAGCTGCTACAGGGATTCGTTGCCCAGCAACGCATGAAACTGCCAGGCACCGCCTACATCCCCTGCTACGAAATTATCAAATAACCCAGGAGGCAGCCCCCGGGCTGCCGATACGCTCATGGCTCTTCATCTTGTTATTGTTGACGCGCTGAATCTGATTCGCCGTCTGCATGCGGTACAGGGCTCACCCTGTGTCGACGGCTGCGTGGCTGCGCTGCGCCAGGTACTGGGTCACGCCCGTCCGACTCACGCTGTCGCAGTATTTGATGGCGAGGCACGTCATCAGGGCTGGCGACATCAGCTGCTGCCCGATTACAAAAGCGGTCGCCCGCCGATGCCAGACGATTTACAGGCAGAGATGCCGGCGTTGCAGGAGGCCTTTCGTTCGGCAGGTGTAAGCTGCTGGATAGCGGGCGAGGATGAGGCAGATGATTTAGCGGCGACGCTGGCGGTGAAAATGGCGCAGGCCGGACACCTGGCCACCATCGTGTCCACCGACAAAGGTTACTGTCAGCTGCTGGCCCCCGAAATCCGCATCCGCGACTACTTCCAGAAACGCTGGCTCGATCTGCCTTTTATCGAGGCTGAATTTGGCGTGGCACCCCAGTTACTCCCCGACTACTGGGGATTGTGCGGCATCAGCAGCAGTAAAATTCCAGGCATCACCGGCATCGGCCCGAAAAGCGCGAAACAACTGCTGGCAGAGTTTCATACGCTTGAAGGAATCTATCAGCAACTGGATAAGGTGCCCGCCAAATGGCAGGAAAAGCTCGCAGAAGGTCAGCAGATGGCTGAGATCAGCCGTCAGGTAGCCACGCTAAAGCGGGATCTGGTATTGCAGGGCAATCTGAATACGCTGCGTTATACCAGCTGAGTGCAGTTGCACTAAGCCCGGCGATTAACGTTCGTCGCGACGGCCACCGGTCGCTGCCCACATACGGCGCACATGAACCGTCACCTCTTCGCGGTCATGATAGAGCTGACGAGCGCGAATCTGCACATTGATGCCATTCTCATCAAAGCGCTCCTGCATCATGGCCAGATTCTGCGTCACCTCTTCATAACGCTTTTTCATCGGCAGCTTCAGGTTGAAGATCGCTTCACGGCACCAGCCGTTAACCAGCCAGTCGGTCATCAGGTTAGCCACACGCACCGGCTTTTCGACCATGTCACACACCAGCCAGCTGATATTGGTGCGGGGTGGACGGAATTTAAACCCGTCGGCTTTCTCGTGCATGACCTGGCCGGTATCCATCAGACTCGGGGCCATCGGTCCGTTGTCCACCGCATAAACCATCATGCTGCGCTGGACCAGCTGATAGGTCCAGCCGCCCGGGCAGGCGCCGAGATCCACGGCGTACATGCCGCTGGCTAAACGCTCATCCCACTCATCCGCAGGAATAAAGACGTGGAACGCCTCTTCCAGCTTGAGGGTCGAGCGGCTTGGTGCATCGGAGGGGAACTTAAGCCGTGGAATACCCATGTAAAACGGCGAGCTGTTTTCCCGGATCGAGTAGCCGACGTAACAGGTACCTGGCGCAATGAAAAACACATGCACTACAGGGCGTTTCGGACTTTCATAGTTCAGCAGAATCTTGCTTTCACGCAGTGCTGAACGCAGCGGCACGGTGAACTTACGGCAGAATTTGGTCAGCTCTTTGGCTTCGTTCGTGTCCGGCACTTCAACACGCAGTTCGCCGCCCTTCTCCACCACGCCGGTCAGCATGCCGACGATCGGGGTGATGCGATCTTCCTGCGGCAGGTCACGCAGCATTTCACCGACAACCAGCATCTGCCGGGCAAAGATCAGCTCGTCAAACGGTAACTCACGCGCCAGACGCTCAGCATCTTCAAACTGATAGCACTCAAACAACACGTAGCCGGAGTCATCTTTAACCCGCGGAAAGCCATAGATTTCACGTTCCGCTGCTTTGGCACTGATTTCTGCCGCACACTCTTTTTCAAAACCGGGACGACAATAGAGTAAAACTTTATTCATGGCGTTCTGCCTTTCGTTTAAGACGCAGCGCGCCAATCAACATCAATACCCAACCGGCGAGGAAACAGATCCCGCCTACCGGTGTGATAAAAACCCAAAACTTCAGATGTGACAGCGCCAGACAATAGAGGCTGCCACTAAACAAAACGGTGCCGAGCGCCATCAGCGCACTGCTCCAGTAAAACCAGATATTGGCGCGGCGTAGCATCGCGGCACCCAGTCCCATCACCGCTAACGTGTGATAAGCCTGATATTCCAGCCCGGTATGAATCCAGGCCATCTCAGCCGCACCCAGCGACTGACTTAAAACGTGGGCACCAAATGCGCCAAAAGCCACCAGCAGAAAGCCGCTGATAGCCGCAAAAACAAACATGGCACGACTGGACATTAACCTATCCTCAGGATGCTTTTGCATCGTAATGCAAATAAATCAAGATGTTATTGTTGATAGCGAAAGCGGAATTTTTCTTGTTCGGTTGCAGCTTTTTCCAGGATCCACTGTCGGAAGGCGGCTATTTTACCCAGTTCTGCCTGACTGTCATGACAAACCAGATAAAAAGCGTTTTTACTGACTAATACATCATTAAAGGGGCAGATTAATCGCCCGGCCTCTATTTCGCTCTGCGCCATGACGTTGTTGGCCAGCGCCACGCCCTGACCATGAATCGCCGCCTGCAACACCATGGCGCTGTGGCTGAAGATCGGCCCCTGCTGCACATTGATATGCTGTAAACCCAGTTGGCGGATATACGATTGCCAGTCACGGCGGGAGGCATCATGCAGCAGGGTAAAGCGCGAGAGATCCATCGGGGTTTTCAGCGGATTATCGCCGGTCATCAGTGATGGCGAACAGACCGGCAGCAGATATTCGGCATAGAGTTTTTCAACCCGCAGGCCGGGCCAGTTGCCACGGCCGTAGAAAATTGCCACGTCGACATCGTCGGCCAGCTTCTCTTCATCGCGGTCAACAGCCTGGATACGCACGTCGATTCCCGGATAAGCCATATTAAAGCTGGAGAGGCGGGGAACCAGCCACTGAATAGCAAAGCTCGGCAGTAAACTGACGGTCAGCGCGCCCTTGGCACTGCGCGCCTGCAGTTTGCGGGTCGCTTCGTTAATTGCCGAGAAAATCTCTTTGATGTCGAGATAGTAGCTTTGCCCTTCTTCGGTCAGTAACAGCGAACGATTCCTCCGGCGAAACAGCTTTAACCCCAGAAAATCTTCCAGAGATTTAATCTGATGGCTTACGGCAGCCTGGGTGACAAACAGCTCTTCAGCGGCTTTGGTAAAGCTTAAATGGCGCGCAGCGGCATCAAAAACCCGCAGTGCGTTAAGAGGAGGAAGGCGTTTCGACATGGTTTTCCGTATCCGGATCGGCGAAAAATACGCAGGCTTATACAAAGCGTTTACGTATTAGAATTTTTAATCCGAGGCATTATAATTTGTCCGTTGAGGAACCTCCAGCAAATACCTATAGTTGCCGCACTTCCTGAGCCGGAACGAAAAGTTTTTAGATTTGTGAGTGAGTTCGCAGATTTTCTGAAAGCTTTTGGCTTGTGGTCGTGATGTTGTGTTTGCAATTTTTGATCCGACGATTGCGGATCGAACTCTTAATTCCTGTAGATTTACCCTGTCTGTCCATAGTGATTTTTAAATAGCACCGCAAATTGCGGTGCTTTTTTTTTGCTGCTTACTTTGACTCGACCATCTCTTTGACATCAGAGCGATTGATCTGCTGCTCGTTGCCATTCGCATCTTTATAGCTGATCATGCCGGTATCGTTATCAACTTTTGGCTTGCCGGCAGCCACGATGGTGCGACCATCGTTGGTATGCATGACATAATTGCTTGAACAGGCACTCAGGGTAAAAGCCAGAGTACACACGGCCAGGACTGCGGTAAGTTTTTTCATCTGCTATCTCCTTGTAGATTGATTGCATCAAACCACCCGCGTTACGCTAACCAGAGGCAGCCGATAAGTGAGATCGACTATTAAACGTCCGATCGTTATGCGGGTTTGGTTCAAACCTTGCAATATTCAGCATAACGCGCTTTTCCAGCTTTGCCAGACGCAGACCATTCTTTCAGTGTGGTCCTAATTTTTCTTATCATGGACCCGGCATGACCGCATTTAATCCCACCGCATTCCGCCAGCAGTTTCCCGCGCTCGCCGACGCCGGCGTCTACCTCGACAGCGCCGCGACCACGCTGAAACCGCAGGCCGTGATTGACAGCACGCAGCAGTTTTACCTCAGCGCGGGTACGGTTCATCGCAGCCAGTTTGCTGCGGCGCAGGCCTTAACCCAGCGCTATGAGCAGGCGCGCAATCAGGTTGCCCGCTGGGTTAACGCCGCGGACGATCGAGAGATTGTCTGGACGCGTGGCACCACCGAAGCGATAAACCTGGTGGCGAACAGCTGGCTGCGTCCGCGCCTGCAGCCCGGTGATGAGATCGTGGTGAGTGAGGCTGAGCACCACGCCAACCTGGTTCCCTGGCTGATGGCTGCGCAGGCGTGCGGTGCCCGCGTCGTAAAATGGCCGTTAGGGCCAGATCGTCTGCCCGATATCAGCCTGTTACCCGCTCTGCTTAACAGCCGCACCCGCCTGCTGGCTGTAGGTCAGATGTCGAACGTCACCGGGGGATGCCCCGATCTCGCACAGGCGATTTCACTGGCACATGCCGTGGACGCGAAAGTGATGGTCGATGGCGCGCAGGGGGTGGTGCACTGCCCGCCTGACGTACAGGCGCTGGATATCGACTTTTACGCTTTTTCCGGCCATAAAATTTACGGCCCGATGGGCATTGGCGCGTTATATGGCAAAGTGGAGCTGCTGGAGGCGATGGCGCCCTGGCAGGGCGGCGGTAAGATGATCACGGATGTCGACTTCAATGGTTTCACGCCGCAGCCGGTACCGTGGCGTTTTGAGGCTGGCACCCCGAATGTGGCTGGAGTGGTGGGATTGAGTGCGGCACTGAGCTGGCTGGCGCAGTACGATCTGCCCGAAGCCGAGCGCTGGAGTCAGCAGCTTGCCTCGCTGGCGGAAGAGCAACTGGCAGAACTGCCCGGCTTTCGCAGCTTCCGGTGTGGCAATGCCAGCCTGCTGGCCTTTGAATTCGCAGGTCTGCATCACAGTGACCTGGTAACGCTGCTGGCCGAGCAGGGAATCGCACTGCGCGCCGGTCAGCATTGCGCGCAGCCCTTGCTGGCGGCGCTGGGCGTCAGTGGCACGCTGCGCGCCTCTTTTGCACCCTATAATAATCTGCAGGATGTTGATGCGCTGGTGCGCGCCATGAAGAGCGCCATCGCGCTGTTATCGGAGTTTTGATCTATGTGTTCATCGCGGTTAGCGCCACACCCGTTTGGCGAACAGATTACCGTTGCCAGTCTGAAAGAGAGCTTTGGCCGCTTTCATCAGTGGGAAGATCGTTATCGTCAGCTGATCCAGCTGAGCCGCCAGTTACCTGCCTTGCCGGAGGAACTGAAAACAGCGGAAATTGAACTGAGCGGGTGTGAAAACCGGGTCTGGCTGGGCAGCCAGCTGTGTGAGGATGGCTCACTGCACTTCTATGGTGACAGTGAAGGACGGATCGTGCGCGGCCTGCTGGCCGTGCTGCTGACCGCCGTTGAGGGCCAGACGCCGCAGCAATTACTGGCCACCGATCCCTTAACCCTGTTTGATGAGCTGGGGCTGCGCGCCCAGCTCAGCGCCTCACGCAGCAGCGGCCTGCAGGCGCTGGCTGCTGCGGTAGAGCATGCCGCGCGTCAGGCGCTGACCGCATCCTGACGGGCGGCGCGTGCCAGAAACTTCTTCAGCGCATGCGAAACGGCCACAAAGCCGAACGTCGCGGTCACCATGGTGGCCGCGCCAAAGCCGGATGTGCAATCCATTCTCTTCGGACCCTCTGCCGTGCTGCGTGAAGCACAAACGCTGCCGTCGGCCTGCGGATAGACCAGCGCTTCGGTAGAAAAAACGCAGTCGATGCCAAGTTTGCCCTTGCTGCTTTTCACCACGCCCAGGCTTTTCAGGCGTTCGCGCAGCTTCGCCGCCAGCGGATCCTGAATGGTTTTCGCCAGATCGGCGACCTGAATCTGGGTCGGATCAATCTGTCCGCCCGCGCCACCGGTGGTGATCAGCGGGATCTTATTCCGGCGACACCACGCGATCAGCGCCGCTTTAGGGCGTACGCTGTCGATCGCGTCGATCACATAGTCGAAACCGGCGGCCATCAGTTCGGCGGTGTTCTCAGGCGTAATAAAGTCATCAATGCAGATCACGTCGCAGTCCGGATTGATCGCCCGTAGCCGCTCCGCCATCACCTCCGTTTTGGCTTTGCCGACGTTGCCCTGCAGCGCATGAAGCTGTCGGTTGGTGTTGGTAATGCAGACGTCATCCATATCTATCAGGGTGATTTTACCAATGCCGGTGCGCACCAGCGCTTCCGCTGCCCAGGAACCCACGCCGCCGATACCAATGACGCAGAAGTGTGCGTCAGCAAAACGTTGCAGCGCATCCTGGCCATAGAGACGCGCCGTGCCGCCAAAGCGCTGATGCCAGGCGTCATTTAACACTTTCATAGTTGAACCTGTTACGTCGTGCGGGCCCGGAGGCCCGCAGAGAAGACATTAGTTAGAGCCGAGAAGCAGTGAACCATTATTACCGTTTTGCGGGCTGGAGAACAGCGGCTGTCCGGCACCCGGTGCGGCTTTGATTACCCAGACGCGTCCGTAGTGATTATAGAAGCCCGCCAGATGCGCGGCATCCGGGCCGATACCCTGATAGATATCAAAGTGTTGTCCCTTAATCGCGCCACCCACATCGAGCGCCACCATCAGGCGCATCTCATATTTGCCGTTGAATTTGCCCTTCTCATTCAACTGCGGCACTTCTGCCAGCAGCACCGTGCCCGCCGGAATAATTGAGCGGTCAGAAGCCACCGAGGCTTTCGCTACCAGCGGAACGGCGCTGGCACCGCGCACCGGCGTAAACGGCTCAGCCTTAAAGAAGACGAATGACGGGTTGGTTTCCAGCAGCGCACGCACTTCCTGCGGTGAGTGCTCCTGCGCCCACTGGCGAATCGCCTGCATCGACATATCTTCGCGTTTCACTTCACCACGGTCGATCAGCTCTTTACCAATACTGTGGTAGCCCCAGCCATTTTTACCGGCGTAACCAAAGAAGGTCATCGGGCGGCCATCGCCAAAGTCGACGTAACCACTGCCCTGCACATCCATCATGAAGTTATCAATCAGGGAGTTACTGTAGGCAATGACGTAACGGTCATCAAGTCCGCCACTATAGATAGAGGCGCGGCTCGGTAATTTCTCTCCGCGTTTGCGCGGCGGCATACGGTAGATTGGATACTGGAATTCGCCCTGACGGGTGTAGCGCGCTTCCACGACCGGCGTGTAGTAACCGGTGAACTGCACATTACCGTAGTTATCCGTGCCCTCCATCTGCCAGGCATTCAGGCCATACTGGCGAAGCTGCCGGGTATCAGCACCCGCCATCAGCCAGCTTTCAATGGCGCTGTAAGTGCCGTTCTGACGACTATAAAGAGCGGATGAGGCGGACTGAATCTGGCGCACCTGATCGCCAAAGTCTTTGCCATTAACCGGCGCGCCTTTAGCATTGGGCTGATTCACCAGCGCCAGCGGCTGTTCCAGTTTGCCATCTTTATATTGCTGACCGCGATCGGTCGGTTTAGAGCTACAGGCCGCCAGCAGCGTGATTAACGCGCCAGTGAGTGCATACTTCACCCAATGTGATTTCATTCTCTTCTCTTTTTATAACTGTTCGCCCCGCGACGATAGCAAAGCCCCCGACAGAATGAAATGCATCCGCTTTGACGCAGCGCATATCAGTTCAATAATTAATCAGATGGCTGAATCCTTCAGCAACTGGCTGTTAATTTGGCTTTTATCTTTAAAAAGGGGTTGCATGAATTAGCGCGGAGAGTATAGTGCGCTTCCACGGACGCGGGGTGGAGCAGCCTGGTAGCTCGTCGGGCTCATAACCCGAAGGTCGTCGGTTCAAATCCGGCCCCCGCAACCAATCATTTAAACACCTGAAAGGGTGTTTTTTTGTTTCTGCCGTTCGTAAATTCCTCTTAAGCCTCTTTCCCGCAGATAAATGCGCGGATAGCCGTGACTACCCGCACACCTTTACCGATGGGCCAGTGCCGCCCCACTCTCTACATACGCTTTGATACCGTTCAGAATCGCCTCTGCCACCTGATGCTGATAGCGGGTGGTTCGCAGCTTCCGCTCCTCTTCCACATTACTGATGAACGCGGTTTCTACCAGGATTGACGGGATATCCGGGGCTTTCAGCACCGCAAAGCCAGCCTGATCCACGGTGCGTTTGTGCAGATGGTTGATGCGCCCCATACGATGCAGCACCTCTTTACCAAACTTCAGGCTGTCATGAATCGTCTGCCGCTGCACCATGTCGAACATGGTGTGATCAAGATAGCGGTCGCCGCTTTTGCTGACGCCGCCAATCAGGTCTGATTCATTCTGGGTCTGCGCCAGGAAACGGGCGGCGGCTGAAGTGGCACCGCTGGTGGATAAGGCAAATACCGAAGAGCCGCGTGCTGCCCGACTGGTAAACGCATCCGCATGAATAGACACAAAGAGATCGGCACGCTGTTTACGGGCTTTTGCGACCCGGACGCGCAGCGGAATAAAGACATCTTCATTGCGCGTCATATAGGCTTTCATATGGGGCTCTTTATCGATCAGCGCTTTGAGCCGCCGTCCGATCTTCAGCACAATATCTTTCTCGCGGGTCTTATATTTGCCGTGCGCGCCAGGATCTTCTCCACCGTGACCGGGATCGATCATGATGATAATCGGACGATCGCGTCCCGCTTTGCCGGGTAACGGCGCCTGCACCCCTTCATCCTTGTCCAGATCGCCCTGATTATAATCTTTCAGCAGAGCCAGCAGCGGATCGTCTTCCACATGGTTCTGGGTCGGATAGAGATCGACCACCAGCCGGTGGTTGATCCCGGCGACCGGTGCCAGATTAAAGATCTTCGGTGCGACGTTGCGCTTCAGCTCCAGAACAACGCGCACCGTGTTGCTGTCGAACTGGCCGACCCGGGCATTTTTGATAAAGGGATCGTCGACCCGTACCTGCTTATCCACTCCTTTCAGGGCCGAATTAAGATGCAGGCCCTGAATATCTATGACGAGACGTTCGGGATTGCTCAGCGCAAACTGCTTGTATTTCAGCGCGACACTGGACTCCAGCGTCATGCGCGAATAGGTGGATGAGGGCCAGATACGCACCGCCACAATGTGGTTTTTTGCCGCCAGGCCTGTGCGGCTGACGCTCAACAGCAGTAAGGCGCCTGTCCCCTGTAAAAAACGTCTGCGTGAAAAATGGGAATTACCGTCTGACATGCCGCTCCAGCTGCTGTGTTATGTCTAAAAAAGCGCCAGTTAATCAAATGGCGGCAAAAACTTTATCCAATCCGCGGGATGATGTCACCCCGGAAACCCTAAATAATGCAGGCTGTTAGCGGCTTTGACACCCATAAAAACGTAAATTTTCGTCAGGATTAAGACTTGCAAAATCGGGCGTAAAAGCATAAAAATACAGAAAATACGAATAAACATTCACTGAGGGTTGGCCGTGAAGGAACGTAGTACCGAACTGGTTCAGGGTTTTCGCCATACCGTTCCCTATATCAATGCCCACCGGGGTAAAACCTTTGTCATCATGCTGGGTGGCGAAGCGATTGAGCATGAGAACTTCTCTGGCATCGTTAACGACATCGGCCTGCTGCACAGCCTGGGCATCCGCCTGGTGGTGGTTTATGGCGCACGGCCGCAGATAGACGCCAGCCTGGCTCAGCAGCAGCTGGAACCGGTTTATCATAAATTTACCCGGGTGACCGACGCGCAATCGCTGGAGTTAGTGAAGCAGGCTGCCGGCCGGTTGCAGCTCGATATCACTGCCCGCCTCTCAATGAGTCTTAACAATACCCCACTGCAGGGCGCGCATATCAATGTGGTCAGCGGCAACTTCATTATTTCGCAGCCGCTGGGCGTGGATGATGGCGTGGATTACTGCCACAGCGGGCGTATCCGTCGTATCGATGAAGAGGCGATTCATCGCCAGCTGGATAACGATGCCATCGTGCTGATGGGACCGGTGGCGGTCTCTGTGACCGGCGAGAGCTTTAATCTGACTTCAGAAGAAGTGGCTACCCAACTGGCGATTAAGCTCAAAGCCGAAAAAATGATCGGCTTCTGCTCCGAGCAGGGTGTGCTGAACAGCGACGGTGAAATCATTTCCGAGCTGTTCCCGAACGATGCTCAGGCCCGCATCGACGAGATTGAAAAAGAAGGTGATTATCTTTCTGGCACGGTCCGCTTCCTGCGCGGTGCGGTGAAAGCCTGCCGCAGTGGCGTGCGCCGCAGCCATCTCATCAGCTACCAGGAAGATGGCGCACTGTTGCAGGAGCTCTTCTCACGCGACGGTATCGGTACGCAGATTGTGATGGAGTCGGCCGAGCAGATTCGTCGTGCCAATATCAACGACATCGGCGGTATCCTCGAACTGATCCGTCCGCTGGAGCAGCAGGGTATTCTGGTGCGTCGCTCACGCGAGCAGCTGGAGATGGAGATCGATAAGTTCACGATTATTCAGCGTGACAATCTGACCATCGCCTGTGCCGCCCTCTATCCGTTTATGGATGAGAAGATTGGCGAGATGGCCTGTGTGGCGGTTCATCCTGACTATCGCAGCTCCTCACGCGGAGAAATGCTGCTGCAGCGCGTGGCATTACAGGCGAAGCAGATGGGACTGCAAAAGCTGTTTGTGTTAACCACGCGCAGCATCCACTGGTTCCAGGAGCGCGGCTTTACGCCGGTTGATATCGAGTCACTGCCCGAGAGTAAAAAAGAGATGTACAACTATCAGCGCCGTTCCAAGGTGCTGATGGCCGACCTCACCTGATTCAATCATGAAGGGACAGGCCACCTGGCGTGGACTGTCCCCCTTCTTCTCAGCCGGTTTCACCCAGTCGTTCCACCAGACCGCTGCGTCGCTGCGTCTGCAGCTGCACGGCGCGCTGAAATACGCCCGGTTCGCTGTAAATGGTCAGTTGCTTACGTGCGCGGGTAATCGCGGTATAGACCAGTTCTCGGGTCAGCACCGGCAGAAACTGCGTCGGCATCACCAGCGCAGTGTGGTCGAACTCCGACCCCTGCGATTTATGCACCGTCATCACCCAGGCCGTTTCATGTGAAGGTAACCGGCTCGGCTGGATCGCCTTGATTGACCCATCCGGCAGCGGGAAAAAGACCTTCAGGTTACCCTCTTCATCCCGCAGCGTAATGCCGATATCACCGTTAAACAGGCCGAGCGCACTGTCATTTCGGGTGATCATCACCGGACGCCCGGCATACCAGCGACTGCCGATACCAGGACGCCGGATGCGCTGCAGTTGCATCAGTCGCTGCTCAATACGCTGGTTCAGGCCCTGCACGCCAAATGGCCCGTCACGTAACGCACACAGCAGCTGATAACGGCCAAAGGCGGCAATCACCTCAGCAGGATCCGCCTGCTGGTGGATAAGCTGCAGGAAGGGCTGATAGCCCTGTGCGACCTCATCCAGCATCACCTGATACGCTTCCGCGCTGTTCAGCGTCTGGTAACTGACATCGTCATGGGCCGCAGCAAATACCGCCCTGACCTGCTCTGCATCACCAAGGTTGATCGCTTTTGCCAGCTGGCCGATGCCGGATGAAGCGTCAAAACGATAACTTTTTTGCAGCAGGCAGATGCTGTCGCGCACGACCGGTGCCTGTCCATCGTCACTGCCCTGCAGCGTACAGCCGGTCAGCAGGGCGAGCTGTTCGGCCCGCGCCAGGCTGTAGCCGCTTTCCGTGCAGCGGCAGATATCGCCCAGCACCGCACCGGCTTCAACGGAGGCGAGCTGATCGCGGTCGCCCAGAAACACCACGCGGGCATGGGCAGGCAGCGCGGCGATCAGTTTTGCCATCATCGAGAGATCGACCATCGACGCTTCATCCACTACCAGCACATCAAGATGCAGTGGGTTACCGGCATGGTAGCGCAATCTCTGGGTATCGGGCTGTGCGCCCAGCAGGCGATGCAGCGTGGTGGCTTCGGCGGGAAAACGCCGCCGCTCTTCGTCGCTGACCGCCAGATCCTGCAGCGCCCTGCCCAGCGACTCGGTCAGTCGCGCAGCGGCTTTGCCTGTCGGTGCTGCCAGCTGAATCCGCAGCGCGCCGGGATTCAGCCGAATCAGGGCGGCGAGGAGTTTCGCCACGGTGGTGGTTTTACCGGTGCCCGGCCCGCCGGAAATTACCGCTGTCTTGCGGGTCAGCGCCACGGCCGCAGCAATTTTCTGCCAGTTCTCCGGCTGGTCACCAAACAGACTGCTCAGCACGTCACCCGCGGCACGCATATCAAACGCGGTTTTCACGTCCTGAGCAGCAAAAAAGTCGGCGACCCGGCCTTCACTGTGCCATAGCCGATGCAGATACAAACGTTGGTTGCTCAGCACCAGCGGCGTCACCCGACTGCCATTACTGACCGCCGACCAGTCTGCCAGGAGTGATGGCCAATCATCCGGCTTACCCGCTGCCTGCCAGATGGCCTGGGCCAGCGCAGGCTGACGCCCGGCAAACAGACTGTCTTCACAGAGGTTGCTCAGCGGCAGACAGACGTGACCTTCTCCCGCCTCTGCGCTGATGCAGGCAGCGGCAAGCAGCAGCGCAGGTTGTGATTCTGTCGCCACCAGACGGGCAAACTGAATATCCAGCGGCCGCAGGAGACGCTTCTCAACCGCCTGCAGCAGCAGACTCAGCATGTCACTCATAGCATCTCCCCGGTTTCACCAAACAGCGCATTAATCTCTTCCACAAAAGCTTCGGAAGGTCGGGTGGCAAAAATGCCGTTGTCCGCCGAGCTGCCATCCATCCCGCGTAAAAACAGATAAAACACCCCACCAAAATGGTGCTGATAGTCATAGTCCGGCAGGCGATGCTGCAGATAGCGATGCAGCGCCAGCGTATAGAGCTGATACTGCAGATCGTAGCGGTGGCCAATCATCGCCTGCGCCATCGCCTCGGGCGTATAAGCGGCGTGACTCTCTCCCAGCCAGTTCGATTTGTAATCCAGCAGATAATATTTTCCCTGCCAGCGGAAGACCAGATCGATAAAGCCCTTCAGCATGCCGCGCACCTGGCGGAAATCCAGCGGAGCGGCCTGCTGAGAGAGTGTATCGTGACGACGCAGCAGATCGTCAAGATCCGCCGCCGTCAGCAGATTGTTGATCGGCAGATAAAACTCCATCTCGATGAGCCGTTCGCTGCTTTTGATTGCCGACAGCGTCAGCCCCTCGACGTTGAGCGGGGTATGTAACACCCGATCAATCCACTGTTCAATGACCGGTAACCAGCTCAGCGGGTAACCATTGTGCTGCAGCTGATCTTCCAGCCAGATGCGATCCGGCGGTTCGGTAAAGTCGATCGACTCAAACAGACCGTGCAGGAAGGTGCCGGGTGCCGCTCCGCGAGGAAAGTGATGCGGCGTCAGTGCCGCTTCTTCACCATTTTCTTCTTCGCCCGCTGCGTCGATATCGAAGTTAGGGAGCGCATCCAGCAGTGGCGAACTGTGATGCTGTTGAAGACCGGAGTAACTGGTTACCCGCCAGACATCCGCCAGGGCGCGGGTCACGTCGCGGCTGCTTAGCGCCTCATCACCCTGCTCAGCGTCCCGCCACATTTCGCCCGGCAGCAGATCTTCTTCAACCAGTGCAATCCCTTCACCGGTTAATGCATTGAGTCGCTGGCTGAGCTGCTGCGCATCGGCCGCCTGCCCCTGCTGCACCAGGTAGCCCAGTGCGCTCTTGTGGAGATCGCTTTCGCCCTCTTTTTTACGGGTGCCTTTGATCAGCGGTGCAATGCCAACGCTGCAGTGATAAACGGAACGGGTCAGCGCCACGTAGAGCAGACGCAGATCCTCTGCCAGACGCTCCTCTTCGGCCAGCGCCAGGCTCTGCGCATCACCCTGCACATCGAGCAGCGCCGTGAAGTTGTCGCGATCGTGATAGAGCGCGCTGGCCGCCTCGCGGAACCCGGCAGCAAACGGCAGCCAGACCAGCGGATACTGCAGCCCTTTTGATTTGTGGATGGTGATGATCTGCACCAGATGGCGGTCGCTTTCCAGACGCAGCTGCTGGCTGGAGGCCTGGCTGTTTGGCCGGGCAATCTGCTGCGCCAGGAAGCGTACCAGCGCGTGCGGACTCTCCAGCTGCACCGAGGCCTCCTGCAGCAGTTCACCCAGATGCATCAGGTCAGTCAGGCGACGTTCACCGTTCTCCGAGGCCAGCATATTCTCCGCCAGTTGCCGCTTGATCATCACATCACGCAGCATCGGTAACACGCCGCGCTGATGCCACAGCTGCTGCCAGACGGCAAACTGCTCCACCAGCGCATCCCACTCGCGCTCATTCTGTGTCAGCGCGTCCAGCGTCGCCGCATCGATGGCAAAAATAGAGGTCGCCAGCGCGCTACGCAGCAGCCGTTCCTGTTCCGGTGCCTGTATCGCCTGCAGCAACCAGAGTAATTCGCGCGCTTCCGGCGTGGTGTAGACGCTGTCCCGGCTGGAGAGATAGACCGACGGAATCGACAGTGCATTCAGCGCGTCGCGAATTAAGCCGGCCTCATTGCGACTGCGCACCAGCACAGTGATATCGGAAGCCCGCACTGGCTGCAGCGCCTCACCTTTACCCAGCCAGGCTCGTCCCTGCTGTCCTGCCACCAGCCAGCGGCTGATATCGGCGGCACACTGCTGCGCCATAAACTGCTGGTAGTCACTGTTGCCGACCCCCTCGCCAGGCTGCAGCCAGAAACGTAATGCCGGTTGCTGCTGCTCATCAAAAATCAGCTTCAGTGACTCGTTGGGCGCAGCAGGTTTCACCAGCAGAAAGGGAATCGCCGAAAACAGGAAAGGTGAATCGAGCTGAGAAAAGAGGCGGTTGACGCTCTCTACCATCTCAGGTGAAGAACGCCAGTTAGTATCCAGTGTGTAGTGAGCACTGACTTCGCTTCTGGCCCGCAGATAGGTAAAAATATCCGCGCCGCGAAACGCGTAGATTGCCTGCTTGGGATCGCCAATCAGAAACAGCGCCTGCTCCGGCTGATTAATATAGAGCGTGCGGAAGATGCGATACTGCTGTGGATCGGTATCCTGGAATTCATCAATCAGGGCCACCGGGAAACGCGCCCGGATGGTTTCTGCCAGCAACACGCCGCCGGGCTGCTGCAACGCCTCATCCAGTTTACTGAGCAGATCGTCAAAACCTAACAGCGCGCGTAACCGCTTTTCACGCTGTACCGTGGCACGCACATCGGTCAGCGCCTGCGCGATAATCACATCGCGCAGCGACAAGGGTTCTGCCAGAAACTGATCGATCGCCTCAAACAGCGAGTGTCGCGGAGCATCACCTTTTTTGGTTTTCTCATCCAGCACCTGCTGACCAAAGCGTTCCAGCTCTTTCGGCAGCTGATAATCCAGCGTCTCACTGCTGGCCCACTGCGTGACTTTTGCGACCCAGTTGGGCAGATGTTTACTGCTGTAGCTGCGCTTATCCACACCCGAGGCACTGATCATGCCTTCAACATCGGCGCTAAGCGCCTGCCACTGCTGCTTGATGGCCTCAATGCGCGCCAGGTTACGGGCGTGACGTGATGCCAGCGTCTCATCGGCTGCGGGCGGACGTTTCAGGCTGGGTGATTCTCCCTGAAGCCAGGGACGCAGCGTGGTCAGCAGGCTGTCGGGTCCACTCCACTCCGCGGCAATGATCCGCGCGACATCCAGACTCAGTGGATAGCACTGACGACGCCAGAAGTCGGCGGTCGACTGTTTCAGCAGCGCCTGCTCATCTTCAATTAACTCCTGCTCAAACAGCATGCCCGATTCAAAAGCGTTGAGATTGAGCATCCGCTGACAGAAACCGTGAATAGTGAAGATAGCGGCTTCATCCATCTGCCGTTCAGCAGCCAGCAGCTGCGCGGCGGCCTGACTCAAATCGGGCATCTGCTCCAGCAGTAACTGGTGCATCGGGTTGCTGCTTTTGCCGCGGATACAGGCCAGACGCAGCTGATGAATATTCTCGCGGATGCGCCCGCGCAGCTCCGCAGTGGCGGCCTCGGTGAAGGTCACCACTAAAATTTCTTCTACCGAAAGCGGGCGGCTGTAGGCGTTTTCTCCGCCCAGCCCCAGCAGCAGGCGCAGATAGAGCAGACCAATGGTAAAGGTTTTTCCGGTGCCCGCTGACGCCTCAATCAGCCGCTCGCCTCTGAGCGGCAGCGTTAAAGGATTCAGCGAGACGGGCGGTAATTGCGTCATTGGGTCTCACTCTTTACCGGCAGCGACTGCTGCAGTTGCGCCACTTCATTCCAGGTTTTCCAGCCAGGCTGGCGGGCAAATTCAGTTTTGCCAGTGCCGGTGCCGGCAATCTGCGAGGTCATTACCATGCCCTTGTGTTCAATCACGGCCTGCCGGAAAAAGTCTGCCAGGCTGGCCGGGGTTAACTGCTGAACCTGCTCGATCACTTTTTGCCGGGTATTAAAGTGATCATTCTGCCGATCAAAGTCGCGGCTAAAACGATCCGCTTCCTCAAAAAGCGTCTGAGGACGCTGCTGCAAATCGTTGATCATCGCCTGCTGGTACTGGGCAAAATCTGCCTTACTCATGCTGCGTAATCGTTTTTCTGCCTGTGGATAGAAGGCCTTATAACGCTGCAACAGCCAGTCCGGTTGTTTGCTGTTACTTTGCAGCAGGAAGCCGACACCCCACTGTCGGCCCACCGGCATCTGGAAGGCAAACACCGCATAGCCGAGCTGCTCTTTAGTACGCAGCTGATTGTAGAACCACGGCTGAACGATCTGGCTCAGCATCGAGCTGTGCGCCATGCTCTGATATTCACCATATCCCAGTGGAACATAAAGAGCGGCAAGAGCGGAGTCGGTGCTGCTACCCTGCTGTTGCAGGTTGGCTTTCAGCGGTTTTTTAATCGTCACATACTGGCTGTGCCAGTCGCGGGTCGCATTACTCTGCATCTGCTGCTTAAGCTCATGTCCCAGCTGCGTCACGCTGTCAGCACTGAGGTTACCCACCACCAGCATCTCTGGCGTCGCGTCGCGGAACAGCGTATCGCGATAGGTCGTCACATCCTTAAGTGAGATTGTGCTGACCAGCTTGCGGCGTGTCTCGCGCTGGGTATAAGGCAGCTGCGACAGCAGTTGCATCGGCTGAATTGCCTGCTCAAACGCCTTGCCTTTTTCCGCCGCGTCCAGACGCTCCAGATACCAGGATTTGGCCTGCTCCAGCTGCTGTTCTGTCGGCTGGAAGGTGGCATAGCCCTCTACCAGTTTCTTCAGCAGCGTCGGCAGACGTTGTGTGAAACCGTTGGCGCTGAACACCAGCCCCTGATCTTCACCGGTTGAAAAGCTGATGCCGCCCACCGAGGCCTGCGAGTTAAGCTCGTCCAGTGCCAGGCTGGAGAGGTAGTCATTCAGGCCAAACAGCACCTGCTGACGGGCATCGCTGATGGCGTTTTTATTGCGTAACGCCAGGGTTATTGCTGCTTTAGGCTCGCTGGCGTAATAACGACTGGGCATCCAGTAAATGCGCATACCATCATGGTTATCCAGCTTCACCGGGTGCTGATACGTTTTTCCGTCCGACGGCAACAGGGTGAAGTCATCCGGGATATAGGGGTTCAGCACGGGCATCGCCAGCGTGATCTGGCTGGCGCGCTGCTGCCAGTCGGCAAAGGTTTGTGGCGTAATTTTCTCAACCTGATAAGGCGCATCCACAAAATAGGCGGTTTTGTTATGCGGCTCCTGCGGGCTGATATACCAGATGCGCGAATGCTGCGGGGTCATCTCGTCCAGCCGGGCTTTGATCGCAGCGGCATCGTACTGATCCGCCAGATAGGGCGCATCCAGCGTGTGTTCAACCGGCACGCGCAGCATGGTATCAACCAGCCATTCGATGTAATCCATATCGCGGGTGATAGAGGGATAACGGAAGTCGAGCGCCAGCACATGTGAAACTTCATCGAAATAGCGCTTATCATCGGCCTGCTGACGCAGCAGATTGATGTAGCTGAATATGGCCGCTACCACTTCGTCACGCTGTGCCAGGCCTTTATCGGTGAGTGACGCGGTAATCGCAAATACCCCACTGTTACGCTCGGTCATCGTGTCAGCGCCCGCATTGACCCCGTCGGCCAGCCCCTGCTTTTGCAGCCAGTCAGTCAGCGTGTTTTTGCTGCGGTTACTGATTAAATAGCTAATCAGCGTGTCGGTCTTACTGCGGAAGCTGTCGCTGTTATTGGCAATGCGAAATTCAATTTTGAGCTGCTTACGCGGCTGGGCCGGAACGTAATGAATGATGACGCCCTGCTGTGCATCCGTCACCACCGGCACCGTAATCTCCGGCACGCTGGCGTCATGATTTTGCACCCGGCCAAAGGTTTTAGCCGCAATCGATGCCATCTCTGGCAGCGGTTTGTTGCTGTAGATCACCGCCTTCATCAGGTTGGCGGAGTAATGCGTGTGATAAAAATCCAGCAGCGCCTGATGCAGTTTGCTGCCGGGCTTATCTTTCAGTGTTTCAAGATTGCCGCCCGAGAAACGTGACGCCGGATGCGCCGGGTTCAGGGTTTCAGCACCCACCTGGGCCATGCGCAGGCCATCGCGCGAGCGCGCCATGGTCAGCTCGGCGTTCACGGCGTGGCGTTCTCGATCGGCGTTAACCGGATCCAGCAGCGGCTCCGCCACCGCATCCGCCAGGCGATCAACCGCCGGTTCCAGCGAATCGTTTTCCACTTCCAGGTAAAAAGCGGTGCGGTAAGAAGCGGTGCTGGCGTTATGGCTGCCGCCATGCTTTTTCAGAAATTCGGCCAGGTTGTCCGGCTGCGGGTAGCGCTTTGAGCCCATCAGCACCATATGCTCGAGGTAGTGTGCCAGTCCCGCCTGCTGATCGGGATCGTCCAGCGATCCTATCGGTAGCGTCAGCGCCGCCAGCGATTTCGGTGCCACAGGATCGGAAACCAGTAACACCGTCATCCCGTTGTCGAGCCGGATCGCCTGATAGTGGCGCGGATCCTGTTCACTTTTGCGAATAGTGTCGTTAACTGGCTGCCAGCCTGATGATGTCTGCGCCTGTGTTGTGCAAGCCACCAGGCTTAACAATAGCGCCGCTATCCAGCGTGCATGTACCCGCATGTAAACCCCTCTCGTTTCCCGATAAACCGCCAATCTCTGACACGGCGGCTCAAAGCAGAGCAAAATTTCTGTGTAATAAGCCAGCTAGCAAAAATGCCTTCTGACCTGCTATTCATCATCCTGATGTGCAGCCAGCACCGGTAAATACCAGCGCTGTGCCGCCTCAGTTATCTGCTGCAGTTGTGGCTCATCCAGCACACGGCAAAGACGCTGCAGATAGGGATCGCCGCCCTCGCCCTCGACCTGATAGTTACCCTGCCAGGCGGTCAGCAGTCGATTACGCGCTTTGAGCTGCGTCGCTTCATCGGTCAGCAACTGCTGGCTTTTTTTGTCATAGCTGGCGGTCAGCCACGCGCCGCCACTCTTGTTAAGCAGCATCAGCGGCTGGCGCATACCGGCGAGATAGCCTGCGACATATTCATTCAGCGCAGCGATCGCCTCAGCCTGCGGTACGGCGAGGAAACACCAGCGGCTCTGTTGCCGGCCAAACATCCGGCTGCTGCCGGTGCCGCCCAGCGCGCAGTAGACCAGATGCTCCAGCCAGAGTAACAGTCCGTCGTTCATGTTGAGCACGCCCGGCCGCCAGCGCAGTAATCCGTCACTCTGCACCTGCGTCAGCCAGCCGGTTAAGCTGACCTGCTCCAGCTGCAGGTTTACTTCCCAGCTCTCGCCATCACTGCGCTGAGTGACCACTTCAGCAGCCACTTCCTGCATCTCATCACGCTGCGCCTGCCAGAACAGCTCACCGAACGCGCCGTAAGGCAGATTACCAGCCGAGCGATGGTGCGCATAAAGCCGCTGGGTGTCCTCGCCTTCGACCAGGGCATTCAGCAGCTGCGCGTTGATCTGGTAACGCTCCAGGTTGTCGAGCGCAAACGGCTCGCTGTCGGGCAGTTCGTTCTCCTCCAGCCAGAAACTCACGCCGAGCCGCTGGTGGAACCAGGCGCGGACCGGATGCCGCCAGAAACGCAGAAACGCTTCCAGCGTCAGCGCATCAATTAACGGCGCTTCCAGCGGCTGAACAAAATCGGGTTGCGGCTGCCCTGCTCCCTGCGCCGCAGGCAGCCACTCACGGGCAAAACTCTGCAATCTGGCAGTCGGCTGGAAATTCTCTGCAGCAAAGGGCATCCGGCTGTGCAGGTGCTGCAGGTGCATCCGCACCCGTTCGGCACTTTCATCCAGCTCAAGATGACCGTCGCCCTCCAGATAAAAACTCTGTCCAATGTAATCCAGCAGTTCTGTGACCAGCACCGACGGGTAGCGTTCCGTATTATCCTGAATCGCCCGGCCGATATAACTGATGTAGAGCTGCTGCTGTGCCGAAATCATCGCCTCCAGGAAGAGATAGCGATCATCATCACGGCGGCTGCGGTCACCTTTGCGGGACTGCTGCTGCATCAGGTCAAAGCCCAACGGTGCCAGGGTACGGGGATAGACGCCGTCGTTCATGCCAAGCAGACAGACCAGCTGAAAAGGAATGGAGCGCATCGGCATCAGGGTGCAGAAGTTAATCTGTCCGGCCAGAAAACGCTGGCTGATGCGCTGCTGATCAAGGCGGCTACGCAGATCATCGCGCAGCAGCGCCACCGGAATCGCCTCTTCAAAGCGCGCATCCATCCCATATTCGATCAATTGCTGCCACTGCTCTTCCACCAGCAGCAGGGCAGCCTCGGTTTCTGCATCGGGGCTGAAAAAGGCGTTCAGCAATTCCCGGCACAGTGGCAGCCAGGCGACCAGCGGACGGGGTTCGGCCAGCAGCTGTCGCCAGTGATTAAGCCGGGAGAGCAGCTCAGCCAGATGTCCCGCCAGTTCCCCCACCAGACCACTCGACTCGTCATAAGGCAGAATCCCTTCCCAGTCACCGTTGTGGCTCTCCATTGCATAACCCAGCAGCATGCGCTGCAGGCCAAAGCGCCAGGTGTGCTGGCCGGTAATCGGGAGTGACAGCGCTTCTACGCTGGCATCATCCAGCCCCCAGCGCACACCCGATTCGCTGACCCAGCGCCGGAGTAAGCGCAGGCCGCTTTCATCAATAGAGAAGTGAGCAGCCAGCGCCGGAACATCCAGCAGCGCCAGAACATCCTCTGAGACAAATCGGCTGTCCGGCAGTGCCAGCAGATTCAGAAATGCCACAATGGCCGGATGCGCCTGACTGGCCCGCCGGTCTGAAATCGCAAACGGCAGGTAGCGATCGGCGGGTGCGTTGGCAAACACCGCCTGAATAAACGGCGCGTAGGCGTCGATATCGGCCACCATGACGATAATGTCACGCGCTTTCAGCGTCGGATCGGCCTCCATCATCGCCAGCAGATGATCCTGCAATACTTCGACTTCACGCTGGGCGCTGTGGCAGACCTGAACCGCAATGGAGCGGTCCTCCGGATCCAGACAGCGCTTCTGATCGCTGTGCGCCAGTTCCGCCGCATTCAGCCCGATGACGGCGTTATCCTGCAGGTTGAGAAGATCGTGCTGCATGCAGTGCAGCAGGTTATCTGGCTCCACATCCACAAACGCATCAATATCGTCGTTTGACTCCATCTGACTGAGCAGAAAAAGGTTATCGCGCCCCAGCTTGCCCCATGAGGCAAGCAGCGGGTTAGTGAGCTGCTGTTCACCAGCGTCGTTAAACAGCGCCGGAGCCTGCTCTGCATCCCGGAAAAGTCCGCGTGATTCATCGGCACCATGACGTCGGCGCTGACGGCTCTGCAGTTTCGCCAGAAACGCATAGTCCTGAATGTCGCCCCAGTAGTCGCGGCAGGGATTGGTGAACAGCAGATGGATGTCGATGTGTCGTCCCAGCGCCTGCAACGCCTGCAGATAGACCGGCGGTAGCGCAGAAATACCACAGATGAAGACCCGTTTCGGCAGATTTTCCGGCGTGGTTTTCGCCTGCTCCAGCGTCTGGATAAATCGCGAATAGAGGTTGGCACGGTGCCATTCGGGCTGGCGCAGCGCCTGGGTGTAACTTACCAGATCGCGCCACAGTGCGGCCTGCCAGCGCTGCGCTTCGCCCAGTCCGTCAATGGTTTCGCCACGCTCCCAGCTGTTGAGCCAGTCGGCACGATAAACCAGATACTGGTCGAACAGATCGGCCACGCGTGAACTGAGCTGATACAGTTTTCGCTTGTCGCCGTCGTCATGGAGATAGTGGCGTAAAGAGACAAACTCTTCCTGTTCGAGCATCACCGGCAGCCGGTGCATCAGCTTCCAGCCCATGCTGGCCTTGCTGAAAGCACTTTCTACCGGGATATCGGGCAGTACGCGGACGAACATCTCCCAGATAAAACTGGCAGGCAGCGGGAATTCGATATTGGCCGCAATGCCAAAGGTTTGCGCCAGCTCCATCTGCAGCCATTGCGCCATTCCCGGGCTCTGTACCAGCACCATTTCTGAGGCGAAAGGATCATCAAGAGGATCATCTTTAATCACCGCCGCCGCCAGAATCTTCAGCACATCAAGCTGATTTGAGTGATAAACGTGAAACATGAAAACTCCTGTGATAACTCAGAACGTGACTACGGTATTGCGGCTCTGTCACTTTACCGCGTATCGCGGTTGAAACCCATCAAAAGGGCGACCCGCGACCTTTAACATCGCAGCCGTGTCAGAGTAGCGCGGCGCTGATAAGGCCCCGTCACGTCAGCCCGCTCCAGGGTGCAGCCTGAAGGGCCGCTCTGCTGCTGCAGCGTCGATGTCCAGCCCGCAACGTCATGCCCTGCCAGGCGCTGCTCAGCCACCCGCCATGCCTCGCGCTGATACCACTGCTGACTGAATCCCAGCGCCAGTGCGCGATGATAGTGCAACAGCGTGCTGCTGCTTAATGCCATTAACAGCAGAGCAAACAACACTTCCGGCAGACTGAATCCGCCGCATTTACTGGCAGGTTGCCGGGGACGTGAGCGGACAGTAATCAATCCAGCCGTGCGGCAGCGCACTAATCTGATTGCCCCGTAAATGCACCCAATGCCATACCGCCATGCCACTGCCGCTGGCCTCACCTTTAAGCAGACCTTCATCCCTTTCACCTCGCTGTAAACAGCTGCGCCAGCCCTGACGATCATCCTGCTGACACAGTGCTGACTCCGTCGCTGGCCAACTCAGAGAAAGACCCCATTGCAGCGCCGACTGCGCCCGCCAGAAATCCTGAATAAACTGCTGCTCATCCGCCAGCAGTCGCATTCCCTGCTCAGACATCTTTCGGCTGGCATGCAGCGTAAAGCTGCCGATCACCATAATCATCAGCACCATGCCCAGCGCACTGCTGCCTCGCTGCTTCACAGGTTCACGCCCTCTATCCAGCTCTCCACCGTTTCAAGCCAGCGTCCGGCCCGTCCCTGCAGCGCGATCCTGACCTGTGTACCCTGCTGGCTGATGCGGAACTGCTCCACTGTCATGAATGCGGGATCGGAGAGCCGTTCCCAGCCCGCTGACTGACACTGGTCAACGCCGCGCTGCATCTCAAGCTGCTGCTGGCGCAGGCGAAAGCCGTAATAGTCACTCTCCGTATGGCCCACCGGTTCCCATTTACCGTTGCTGTTCTCATCCCAGCGCAGCAGCAGGCAGTTCTCGCTGATTTTCAGCGCACCACTGCCGCACTCACCGTGACAATAACCGGCACGCCGCACTGCCTTTTCCAGCGTGGCCATCATCTGCTGTAACTCCTGACGCAGCTGCGCCTGTTGCAGTACGCCAGCACTCTCCGCCAGCAACAGCGGCAGAAAACGCCCGGTACTTAACATGACGACCGCGCTGATTGCCATGGCGATTAGCATCTCCAGCAGGCTGAATCCGGCGATTTTCAACGGCACGTCTCCTCATCCATCATGCAGAGGCGAATACGGGCTCTGGCTGAGATAATCAGCCGCATGCGTCCGGCGCTGTTTCCCAGCTCTATACTGCCCGCCTTAGCGACATTGCGGCGGCCATAGAAACCCGGCTCGCCCCGAATGTCATAGAGCGCCACGCCCGTGTGCGGCGCGATGAAATGCAGCCGTTTCCCGTGAACGCACCCCGCAATGGGGTGGCTGCCGGCACCGATGCACCAGGGATCGCCAGGCAGTGACCATAACACCAGGTCGCTATTTTGCCGGTTGGCCTGGGCACGCAGTCGTAGCAGGAATCCCTGCAATTGCTGAGCGCTGTCGCGCAGTTGCTGCCGCTGTTGCCAGCGCTGCCAGCCGTGTAGCGCGGCAAGGCTTAGAATGCCGGCAATCACCATTACCAGCAGCAGCTCCGGCAGGGTAAAACCGCGTAAGTGTGCTGTTTTCATGGCGTCAGAGTGCGGGTGATGAACAGTCGAAACAACAGGTGTTGTGACAGGCTGGAAAGCGTGCCGCAGAGAATCTTCCCCCCCACACAGGCAGTGGCAGAAGCGTGCGAGGGGTGCCGCAGATTTACCGGTATGCAGGCAAAAAAAAGCCCCGGCGAAGTTGCCAGGGCGTTATCGTTTACTGCGGATCAGATGGCGACAGGCGCTTTGATCGCGGGATGCGGATCGTAGCCTTCAATCTCGAAATCGTCGAACTGATAGTCAAACAGTGATGCTGGTTTGCGTTTGATCACCAGCTTTGGCAACGGACGCGGCTCGCGGGTCAGCTGCAGGCGCGCCTGCTCCAGATGGTTACTGTAGAGGTGCGTGTCACCACCCGTCCAGACGAAGTCGCCCACCTGCAGATCGCACTGCTGCGCCACCATATGCACCAGCAGCGCATAGCTGGCGATGTTAAACGGCAGACCCAGGAAGATGTCGCACGAGCGCTGGTAAAGCTGGCAGGAGAGCTTGCCGTCCGCCACATAGAACTGGAAGAACGCATGGCACGGTGCCAGCGCCATCTCGCTGAGCTCACCAACGTTCCAGGCAGAAACGATAATCCGGCGTGAGTCAGGATCGCGCTTCAGCTGCTCCATCACCTGGCTTAACTGGTCAATTTCCTGACCGCTGGCCGTGCCCCAGCTGCGCCACTGTTTGCCATACACCGGGCCGAGATCGCCATTCTCATCTGCCCACTCGTCCCAGATGGAGACGTTATTTTCCTTAAGATAACCGATGTTGGTGTCACCTTTCAGGAACCATAGCAGCTCATGAATAATGGAGCGGATATGGCATTTCTTGGTGGTGACCAGCGGAAAACCATCCTGCAGATTGAAACGCATCTGGTGACCAAAAATTGAAAGCGTACCGGTGCCGGTACGGTCAGCTTTTGGTGTGCCTTCGTGCAGCACATGTTGCATTAAATCCAGATACTGTTTCATTTTTCCTCGCGAAATTGTGGCTGCGGGCGACGACGATACGCCCAGATCATCATAATAATACCGGCAATAATCATCGGCACAGAGAGGATCTGTCCCATACTGATTCCGCCTTCAAACAGGCCAAGCTGGGCATCCGGCTGGCGGAAGAACTCAACGATGATACGGAAGGCGCCGTAGCCAATCAGGAACAGGCCAGAGACGCTGCCCATCGGGCGCGGCTTGCGAATAAACAGGTTCAGAATGATAAACAGCACCACACCTTCCAGCGCCAGTTCATAGAGCTGCGAAGCATGACGTGGCAGTACGCCGTAGGTATTAAGCAGTTCCTGATATTGCGGATTGGTGGCGGCCAGCGCGACATCTTCGCTGCGGGAGCCAGGGAACAGCATGGCGTAACGGAAGCCCGGATCGACACGTCCCCACAGCTCGCCGTTAATGAAGTTGCCGAGACGACCGGCACCCAGACCAAATGGAATCAGCGGCGCAATGAAATCCGAAACCTGGAAGAAATTACGTTTAGTGCGGCGGGCAAAAATCAGCATCACCACAATCACCCCGATCAGGCCACCGTGGAACGACATGCCGCCATCCCAGACTTTGAACAGATAGAGAGGATTTTCCAGGAACAGCGGTAAGTTGTAGAACAGGACATAGCCGATACGGCCGCCCAGGAAGACGCCCAGGAAACCAGCGTAAAGCAGGTTCTCAACTTCCTCTTTTTTCCAGCCGCTGCCAGGCTGATTGGCGCGGCGTACTGCCAGCCACATGGCGAAAACAAAGCCCACCAGATACATCAGACCGTACCAGTGCAGCGAAACCGGTCCGATCGAGAAGATCACCGGATCGAACTGCGGAAATGCAATATAGCCGTTATTCATCATTCACCGTCTATTTTTCAACCCTGAAAAGGGGCGTTGTCAGGCACATAAATTAAGGCTGCGCATCATAGCACAGCCGGTTTTGTGAATTGTCTTGCAAATGTAAACGCGGATAACGCGTAAAGCCTGCTTCAGCGTCTAACGACCACCACGGATAAGCCCACCTAATCCGCGCCGCTCCATAAAGGCCGAGACCAGATGGCGAACTTCGGTGGCAGTGTCGGCATTCATTCCCTGTTCGCTGAGCTTCTGTACCTCTTCATGATCCAGATGACGCAACAGGTACTTAACGCGCGGTACGTTTTTACCGTTCATGCTGAGATGGTGATAACCCAGGCCGACCAGCAGCGCGACGCACATCGGATCACCTGCCATTTCACCACACAGGCACAATTCCAGATTGGCCAGGCGGGCTTCCTGCGCAATCGCATTCAGTGCGCGCAGCATCGCCGGATGCAGCGAGTCGTACAGGTTCGCGACGCGGGTATTGTTACGATCCACCGCCAGCAGATACTGCGTCAGGTCGTTGGTGCCGACCGAGACAAAATCGACCCGGGACGCCAGATGCGGGATCATAAACAGCATCGACGGCACTTCGATCATGATGCCGATACGCGGCGCGGGAATCGCATAGCCCAGCATCTCTTCCACTTCGCGTCCGGCACGATCGATCAGCTGTTTTGCGTCGTCGATTTCGTCGATATGACTGATCATCGGCAGCAGGATACTGAGGTTGCCGGAGGCGGCATTGGCGCGCAGCATCGCGCGCACCTGTACCAGGAAAATTTCCGGCTGGTCGAGCGTCAGGCGGATGCCACGCCAGCCCAGGCAGGGGTTCTCTTCACTGATCGGCATGTAGGGCAGCTGTTTGTCTGCCCCCACATCCAGCGTTCGCAGCGTTACCGGCTTGTTGTGGAACAGCTGCAACATGCCCTGATACTGCGCCACCTGCTCCTCTTCCGACGGGAAGCCGTTCTGCAGCATAAACGGGATTTCGGTGCGGTAGAGGCCGATACCATCCACCCAGCTGCCCAGCGCCTGTTCATGTTCCGGGCTTAATCCGGCATTGAGCATCACCTGCACGCGTTCGCCACTTTTCAGCTCACCCGGCTGATCGACCACGCCTTCCGCCATTTTGCTCAGCGCGTTCTCTTCGCTGATCAGCCGCTGATACTCCTGCACCAGCACCGGCTCGGGATCGATCAGCAGCTCACCGCGATAGCCATCAACGATCAGCAGGCGTTTGTTGAGCTGATGAGGCTGGATGTCAGCGCCCATCACCGTCGGGATGCCCATGGCACGGGTCAGGATCGCCGCATGGGAGTTAGCCGCGCCGTCACGCACTACCACACCCGCCAGCCGCTCCTGCGGCAGCTCCGCTAAGGTAGTGGCAGTCAGCTCATCGGCGACCAGCACAAAGCGTTCCGGCCAGGCATTCGTGCCGACCAGAGTATCATCGAGGTGAAACAGCAGACGCTGACCCAGCACCCGCAGATCGCCTGCGCGTTCACGCAGGTAGTTGTCAGTCAGGCTGGCGAACTGTTCAGCAAACTTCTCGATCACCTGTTTAACGGCCCACTCCGCGACCGATCCGCGCTCGATCTCGTCGAACAGATCTTTCTTCAGCCGGGCATCGGTTAACAGGTGAGAGTAGAGATCGAAAATGGCCGCGCTCTCTTTCTGTGCGCTGGCGCTGAAACGTTTGCTGAAGCGGCGGAATTCACTGGCCGCTTCGCTCATGGCAAGCGACAGACGCTCACGTTCACGCTGCACATCCAGCGTCGAGGCGGCCGAAACCTGATCGAGCAGAGGCTGCGTCTCATCGACCCAGCCGGGTGCCACCGCTACGCCAGGCGCTGCCGCAATGGCGCGCACGCGCGTCTGCCGGAACTGACCAAACAGCTGACCCATCTGAGACTGCGACAGCAGCGCCGCCATCTGGGTGGCGAGCGTCACCAGGAATGACTCTTCGCTTTCATCAAACTGACGGTGTTCGCGCTGCTGCACCACCAGCACGCCAAGCAGCTGGCGACGGCTGATAATGGGCACGCCGAGGAAGGAGCGATAACGCTCCTCTTTGACTGCGGGGATATATTTAAAGCTGGGGTGACTCTGGGCGTCAGCAAGGTTAATCGGTTCGGCCAGACGGCCCACTAAACCGACGATACCTTCGTCAAACGCCAGCGTCACGGTGCGGCCACGCGGTTTTTTGAGGCCGCGCGTCGCCATCAGGTAATAGCAGCGACGATCGTGGTCGGCGAGGTAAACGGAACAGACTTCCGTATCCATCGCCAGACAGATCTCATTGACCAGGATGTCGAGTGCTTCATTGAGACGCGGCGCACTCGCCACTTTTTCTACAATTTCGCGCAACTGAGTGAGCATAAAGGGCGTGGCCTATCCTCTCTTACGTCGATGGGCAGGATTATTTCGCTGCCCCGCACTCTCCTGCATAGACATCACCACGCCAGCGAATTCCTTCATTACCCGACGATAGACATCGCGCTTAAAGGAGACAACCTGACGCACCGGATACCAGAAACTGACCCAGCGCCAGCCGTCAAATTCCGGCGTGCTGCTGTGCTGCACATTGATATCCGCGTCATTACACATTAACTGCAGAAGAAACCACTTTTGTTTCTGGCCGATACATACCGGCTTTGTGTCCCAACGCACCAAACGTTTTGGCAACTTGTAACGCAACCAGTTACGGGTAGAGGCAAGTATTCGAACATCTTTCCGGTGTAATCCGACCTCTTCGAACAGTTCGCGATACATCGCCTGTTCTGCGGTTTCACCGGGATTGATGCCTCCCTGAGGAAATTGCCAGGAGTGCTGTCCAAAGCGCCTGGCCCATAACACTTGTCCCTGCCGGTTACAGATTACGATACCAACATTCGGGCGGTAGCCATCATCATCGATCACCGGACTACCTCAAAGCAAAATTTGAATGGCCTGATTGTTTCACACTCCTTACAGGCGGTAAACCACTGGATTCATGGGGGGTTGAGCCATCAATAGCGGGATAACTCACAGAAAAGGGCAAAGTTATAAACAAAGACCGCAAAAAAGATCGATCTTATTCACCTTTTCTGTGGATAGCTTTGTGCAGAACGCGGGAGTTAACTGAATAACCCTGCCATCACACCTGGGAATGCCAAAAAGAGTTAGTTTATTATCTTATTGATTAATAATTAAATTAATAAAGAATCTCGCTTCATCGGCTTTTTATAAACAGCGAATATTTTTACGCCCACTGACAATTGGATAAATTATAAGCACAGTGCTTTTTATCCACAGATAATTGCTCAGGGTTAGGTCATGGCGGTGAAAATTTGGTCAAATAGCGAAAAGTCAAGGCTGTAAATGGAACCAGTACCGCAAACATAAGGGGGTTATCCCACTTTTCTGTGGATAACCGGGCTGGAGATCCTGTTCATTGTTGAGGGTAAGCTGGGATAACCCTGTCCCACTGCGGATAGCGCAAGGGCAATCCATCTAAAAAAGCATGATCTATCATGTTATTATCGATCACGGACACGATTTATTTTAGCGGGACAACTTAGCCACCCGCAGCTGTACAAATTTTAACCATTGCGAGTTATCAACATGCGTTATCCCCCAGGACCACCCGAAGATGAAGCCAGCCTGCTGGCACGCGCGCAGGATTTAGCCGGATTACCTATGGAAACGCTGGCTGCGCGTGCCGGTCTGCCCATGCCTGCGGATCTTAAACGCGATAAAGGGTGGGTCGGCATGCTGCTGGAGTGGCACCTTGGGGCGAGCGCGGGCAGCAAAGCGGAACAGGACTTTGCCCATCTGGGTATCGAACTGAAAACCATCCCGATTGATGCACAGGGTAAACCGCTGGAAACCACCTTTGTCTGCGTCGCACCGCTGACCGGTAACAGCGGCGTGACGTGGCTCACCAGCCATGTGCGTCACAAGCTGGCGCGGGTGCTGTGGATCCCGGTTGAAGGCGGGCGGGAGATTCCGCTGCGGGAACGCCGTGTCGGCGCGCCGCTGTTATGGAGCCCGAATGCGGAAGAAGATGAGATGCTGCGTCAGGACTGGGAAGAACTAATGGATATGATCGTGCTGGGGCGCGTTGAGCAGATTACCGCACGGCATGGTGCCTGGCTGCAAATCCGGCCCAAAGCCGCCAACAGCAAGGCACTGACCGAGGGAATTGGCGATCAGGGCCAGCCCATCATGACCCTGCCGCGCGGCTTCTACCTGAAGAAGAGCTTCACCGGTCCCCTGCTGGCGCGCCATTTTCTCCTGTAAATCGCTTATCCTGCGCGACCATCGTCGCAATTTTGTGGGAGATTGGCGAATTCAATGCGTATAATCGCCGTTTACTTTTCGTTTAGGATTGAATGCCGGTATGTTTGAGTGGATTTCCGATCCCAACGCCTGGCTGGCGCTGGGCACCCTGACCATCCTTGAGGTGGTACTGGGTATTGATAACATCATTTTCCTGTCGCTGGTGGTCGCTAAACTGCCAAAACACCAGCAAGCCAGTGCACGCCGCATTGGTCTGATGGGTGCGATGTTAATGCGTCTTGGCCTGCTGGCTTCCATCGCCTGGGTCGCCCGTCTGACTAATCCGCTGTTTACGCTGATGGATCATGCGTTCTCGGCGCGCGATCTGATCCTGCTGTTTGGCGGTCTCTTCCTGCTGTGGAAATCGAGCATGGAGATCCATGAAACGATTGAAGGCAGCGAAGGCGAACACAACACCCGCGTTCATTCGTTCCTTGGCGCGATTGTGCAGATCATGATGCTCGACATTATTTTCAGCCTCGACTCGGTGATCACTGCTATCGGTCTCTCCGATCATCTGTTCATTATGATGGCAGCCGTCGTGATTGCGGTGCTGATGATGATGTTTGCCGCACGCGCCATTGGTGAGTTTGTCGAGCGCCATCCGTCAGTGAAAATGCTGGCACTCTCCTTCCTGATTCTGGTCGGTTTTACCCTGATTCTGGAGAGTTTTGCGGTCCACGTACCCAAAGGTTACATTTATTTCGCTATGTTCTTCTCCATGGCGGTTGAGTGCCTTAACCTTATGCGCAGTAAGAAAAAGCACGCCTGAGAAAGTCAAGGGCGAGCCTGCTCGCCCGATTATTTTCAGAATCCTACGATTAACCCTGCCGGCAAAACCATTTATTACTACACTTTTTGCAATTAACGATTTGTGAGGAAGAGGCGTGATGAAAGGGTTGGCAGGCGTAGCACTGGTGATGGTAACCGCAGCGTTACTGAGTGGATGCAGTTCTGATTATGTCATGGCGACCAAAGATGGCCGGATGATCATGACCGAGGGCAAGCCGAGCATTGATAAAGAGACCGGCCTGGTGCAGTACACCGACCAGACGGGTCACGAGGTGCAGATTAACAGCGATGAGGTCTCAACGATCATTGAACGTTAAGTGCCCGATTTAATTACCTGCCACCGATTCCGCGCTGGCAGGTAATTTCCCCGACTTTTGCCCCTTCCTTCCCCGCCGTTGCTCGCGCTATAGTCCCTGAGGACACAACATTCCATTCCATAAAAAAAGGAAGCTGGCAATGCACTATCATCGTATTCCCCACAGCACGCTGGAAGTGAGTCAGCTGGGGTTGGGCACTATGACGTTTGGCGAACAGAACAGCGAAGCCGACGCCCATGCTCAGCTGGATTTGGCTATCCGTTCCGGCATCAACTTTATTGATACCGCTGAAATGTATCCGGTGCCACCGCGCCCGGAAACCCAGGGTCTGACCGAACAATACATTGGCAGCTGGCTTAAACAGCGCGGCAGCCGCGACAAAATCATTCTGGCCAGTAAAGTGGCGGGTCCGTCACGCGGCAATGATGCGTCGATTCGCCCGGATATGGCACTGGACCGTAAAAACATCCGCGCCGCACTGGATGCCAGCCTGAAACGTCTGAACACCGATTACCTTGATCTTTACCAGCTGCACTGGCCGCAGCGCCAGACCAACTATTTTGGCAAGCTGGGCTATCAGTACAGCGAGACCACGGCCCAGGTGACGCTGCTGGAGACGCTGGAAGCGCTGACCGAGCAGGTGCGCGCCGGTAAAATCCGTTATATCGGCGTGTCGAACGAAACCGCGTGGGGCGTGATGCGCTATCTGCAGCTGGCGGAGAAGCATGAACTGCCGCGCATTATCAGCATTCAGAATCCTTACAGCCTGCTGAACCGCAGCTTTGAAGTGGGTCTGGCCGAAATCAGCCAGCATGAAGGCGTCGAGCTGCTGGCGTATTCCAGCCTGGCGTTTGGTACGCTGAGCGGCAAATATCTGAACGGTGCGCAGCCTGCGGGCGCACGTAACACGCTGTTCAGCCGCTTTACCCGCTATAGCGGCGAGCAGTCTCAGAAGGCGATTGCCGAATATGTAGCGTTAGCGCAACAGCATCAGATTGACCCGTCGCAGATGGCGCTGGCCTATGTGCGTCAGCAGCCGTTTGTGGCCAGCACGCTGCTGGGTGCCACAACGCTTGAGCAGCTGCAGATTAATATCGACAGTTTCAATCTGACTTTAAATGCAGAGATTCTGGAAGGTATTGAGGCGATCCACCGCCGTTACACCTATCCTGCGCCATAAATACTCTGTTGCCAGCTGCCGCAGGGCGGCTGGCCTCTCTCACAGGTCACGATAATAGAGTTTCACCGGCTTATCGGGATACTCCAGCGCCTCTCCCTGCGCCAGCCAGCCAGACCGTTCGTAGTAACCTCCAAACGTTGACCATAACCACAACCGTGGATAGCCGCGAGCCTGTGCATAAGCAATGACATGCTGCTGCAGCGCCTCACTGACACCTTTGCCGCGCGCCGACTCATCCACATAGAGCGCCGCCAGCCACGGATAGAGATCCTGACGGCTGATCAGATCGCAGCGCCAGAATCCCGCCGTGCCGATTGCCCTGCCCGCCTCTACGGCGACAAAGGTGACCGGAAAATCAGCGCCGGTCAGGCTGCTGTTTACCACACTGGCGAAGAACGCCTGGCTGCTGGCTTCGCCAAAAGCGCGCCACTGCCAGTCGGTGATCTGATCGGCAAACTGCGGCACATCGCTGAGCGGGACGATTTTCATAAGTTAATCGATTTCCAGCGCCAGCAACGACTCAATCGTCTGCGCGCGACGGATTTCGCGCGGCTGGCCCTGCTCAAACAGCACTTCCGGGATCAGCGGACGGCTGTTGTAGTTTGAGGACATAGAGGCACCGTAAGCACCGGTGTCGTGAAACACCAGATAATCGCCCACTTTTGCTGCCGGCATCGCGCGCGGTTCGACCATGCCGCCCTCCAGCTGGGTAAAGACATCGCCCGATTCGCACAGCGGACCGGCCACTACCGTGTCGATGGTCTGCTGCTCATCAATCGCCCGTTCATCGCCTGCCATCAGCGAGATATGGTGATAGCTGCCATACATGGAGGGACGCATCAGATCACTGAAACCGGCATCGACCAGCACGAAGTGACGGCTGCCCATCGATTTCACTGCCCGCACCTGCGACACCAGCACGCCCGCTTCGGCCACCAGGAAACGGCCCGGTTCGATCTCCAGTTTGACCGCATGACCCAGATGCTGAGCGATACGCTGACGCGCCGCGTCCCACAGTCCAAAGTAGTGATCGGTATCGATCGCCTCTTCGCCGTAGCGATAAGGAATAGAAAGGCCACCGCCCGCAGAGATCGCAGTCAGATCCTGACCCGATGCCATCACCAGTTCCACCATCGCATCACAGACCTGCTGCAGATGCGAATAATCCACGCCAGAGCCGATGTGCATGTGAATACCCACCAGCTTCAGGCCGTGCTGTTTAATGGCCGCCAGCGCCTCGTCTAAGTCGTCGTGCCAGATACCGTGCTTGCTGTTTTCGCCGCCAGTATTGGTTTTCTGACTGTGGCCATGACCAAAACCTGGGTTGACCCGCAGCCACACCGCATGTCCCGGTGACACCGCGCCGAGCTGATGCAGCATATCGATCGAACCGGCATTGACCGGCACCTTCAACGCAGTAATCCGCGCCAGTGTCGGCTGATCGAACAGATCCGCAGTGAAGACGATCTCGTCACCGCCAGACTGGTAGCCAGCAGCCAGCGCACGTTCGATCTCACCCAGCGATACCGAATCCACTTTCACACCCGCTGCACGCATCAGGCGCAGGATATGAATATTTGAGCAGGCTTTCTGCGCAAAACGCACCACATCAAACGCCTGCAGCTGAGCAATACGCGCCTGAATAATCTGTGCGTCATAAGCCCAGAATGGACCGGCATAACGGCGTGCCAGCGGCAGCAGGTTAGTGGCGTTGAGGGTGGTGTCGGTACTCTGTAATGAACGTGGCATAGCAATTCTCCTGTGGCGATAACCGCATTAAGCCAGAATCATGCCATAGCGAAAAATATCTGTTTTAATAGCATCTATTCAGAATAGATATAGGAAGGCGGCGTGGCGAACATTAACTGGCGGCATATCGAAATTTTTCATGCGGTGATGACCAGCGGCAACCTGACCCAGGCTGCTACGCTGCTGCATACCTCACAGCCGACCGTAAGCCGGGAGCTGGCACGACTGGAGCAGCAGCTGGGATTAGCGTTGTTCGGGCGGGTACGCGGTCGCCTGCAGCCGACGGTGCAGGGGTTACGTCTGTTTGAAGAGGTACAGCGATCCTGGTATGGGCTGGATCGCATCATGGAAGCGGCAGAAGGGTTGCGTCAGTTTCGTCAGGGTGAGCTGTCGATCGCCTGCCTGCCGGTTTTTTCGCAGTCGCTGCTGCCACCGCTGTGTCAGCCTTTTTTACAGCGCTACCCGGATGTGAGCCTGAATGTGATTCCGCAGGAGTCGCCGCTGCTGGAGGAGTGGCTGTCGGCACAGCGCTACGATATCGGCTTAACCGAAACCCAGCACGCGCCGGCTGGCACTGACCGCCTCGCCCTGCTGACCTGTGATGAAGTATGCGTGTTGCCACAGCATCATCCTCTGAGTCAGCGTGCAGAACTGACACCGCACGACTTTGCGGGCGAACAGTATGTCAGCCTGTCGCGCAACGACAGCTATCGTCAACTGCTGGATGCGCTGTTTCAGGATCAGGGCGTCGAACGGCGGCTGGTGATGGAGACGCACAGCGCCGCGTCGGTGTGCGCGATGGTCAGAGCGGGCGTGGGTATTTCGATTGTAAATCCGCTGACGGCGCTGGATTACGCCGACAGCGGTGTGGTGATGCGAAAATTCAGCGTGGCGGTGCCGTTTACCGTCAGCCTGGTGAGGCCACAACACCGTCCCGCGTCAGCGCTGGTCGATGCCTTTGTCAGCCATCTGCAGCAGCAGGTGGCTGACTTTCCGGCACGTATTGCCGCCCGCCTGGCTTAAGCGCGAACTCTGGCGGCTGCGCTGCCCGATTTACGGAAGGTCATCAGGCAGATCAGCAGGCCGATAGCGGCAAGCGCAGCTGCCGCAACCGGCACCGCCGTCAGGCCAAAACCACGGCCAATGACTGCCCCGCCGACCCAGGCACCCAGCGCATTACCGACGTTAAACGCCGAAATGTTCAGGGTTGAGACCAGATTCGGTGCCTCTTTGCCGTGACGGACCACGTTGATCTGCAGGCCCGGTACCGTGGCAAAGGTCGCCATTGCCCACAGGAACAGGGTGAGCTCCGCCAGCCACAGCGCATGGCTGGTCCAGCTGAACAGCAGCGAGAAGATGGCGATCAGAGAAAAGCTGAGGATCAGACTGAAGGAGACTTTCCAGTCGGCCAGTTTGCCGCCAAGAATGTTACCCACTGTCAGGCCCGCGCCAATCAGGAACAGCGTCCAGCTGACCCCCCGATCGCTGATGCCCGTTACCTCTAACAGCAGCGGCGCAATGTAACTGAACAGGGCAAACATCGCCGCGGCAAAGAACACCGTCATCAGCAGCGAGAGCCAGAGTTTGCCGTTGGCCAGCGCACCGATTTCACTCGCCAGATGAACCGGCTTCTCTTCTTTATTGTTCGGCAGACTCACGATCAGGGCGATAAACGCCAGCACGCCGATCACCGCTACGCCCCAGAACGTAGCGCGCCAGCCAAACATCTGTCCGAAGCTGGTTCCCAGCGGGACGCCCAGCACGTTAGCCAGGGTCAGCCCGGTAAACATCAGCGCCACAGCAGAAGCCTGACGACCGGCCGGCACCAGGCTGGCGGCCACCACCGCGCCGATACCAAAGAAAGCACCGTGACAGAGCGCGGTGACGATTCGCGCCAGCATCAGCAGGTTGTAGTTGTAAGCCAGCGCACACAGCAGGTTGCCGACAATAAAGATCACCATCAGCAGGATCAGCGTTTTTTTGCGCGGCAATCTGGCGGTGAGCAATGCCATAATCGGCGCACCAATCGCCACTCCCAGCGCATAGCCACTGATCAGCCAGCCCGCCGACGGAATCGACACCTGAAGGTCACGTGCCACCTCCGGCAGCAACCCCATAATGACAAATTCGGTGGTTCCGATGGCGAACGCACTCAACGCCAGCGCCATTAATGCTACAGGCATAACACTCTCCCGGTTTTATTTGCAGGTGAACCGCGCAGACGCGCCGCCCCTCGACGCTTGTTAGAATTTGATCTGCGTCACGTTGAGTATTACAGCACAGCACTGATTTGCGACATAGCCTGCGTGCAGCAAAGGATTATTGCCGCCGCCGCAATAATCCTGCCGCGTTATCGTAAAAATCTTTCGTCTCCAGCCTGCAGGCCAGGCCCGCACAGCCTCATTCCCCCACTGTCAGGTTGTCATTTTCTGTTAACCGGTTACGCTTTTTAATGCGGAATTAATTAATAAATCTTTAACGTTGCCGATATATCCCTAATCAATTGCCAGGTGATGTAATCAACTTCTGACGCAGGGAGAGAGAATGCAACGACTCATAGCCTTAATGGTGTTTGGCTTAACCGGCTGCTCGGTGGGTCATTATGAGTACAGTAAAGAGGCTGAAAAACGGGTTGATATGACCGTCACCGGCATTCCCACCGTGCTGGGCTTTGGTACGCTCGGTACCACTATCCCGCTGACGCCGGAGTACAGTCTGACCGCCGCGCACGTGGCGAAGTTTTCACTTTACCGCGTCAAAGCCTGGCATCCGCAATGCGATCTGGCGGTGGTCTACCACAAAAACAGCGAAATGAACCTGCCACCCAGCTTCCGCAACAGTCATATCGGCGACCAGGTGAATCTCTACGGCTACAGTTTTATTTCGGCCATGCCGGTCAGCTCCAGCGGACAGAACCTGATTAATACCACGCTGGCAAACAGCTGGAACAAGCCAGACTGTGTCGTCGTCGCGGCGAATGCGGGTGTGGTGAAAGGGATGTCGGGCGGCGCGGTCTATAACGCCTCAGACGACACGCTGGCAGGTGTAATTATTGGCTACAGCAATAACATCAATGACAATGCCAGCGGTAAGACGCTGTATAAGAACGTTGCGCTCTATGTGCCCTATTCACGGTTCCAGACCTGGCTGGATCAGGCGATAAAATCTTAAGTTTTTTTGTCGGGCAAACCGGGATGGTTGCCCATAGGATGTTCGGGCGGATTCAGCCATCTGTCTTTACGGGTTGCTTCGTAATCCGGGTTAAGAGGATAAGTAATACGATTTTCAGGCTTGCTGGTCTCCCCCACCACTAAAAAGCGTGCCTCGTGCTCGCTGTTATTGATAAAGGTGTGGCAAATGCCCGTGCCCGCCGGAAAGGCCACTGCATCGCCCGGCGACAGTGGATAAAGCTCGCCGTTAATCCAGGCGTCAGGATGTCCTTCAAGCACAAAAATGAACTCTTCTTCCGCGCTCTCCGCGTGGGGATAAGACAAGCGGCGTCCGGGCAACAGCCTTTCATGGTGAATGCCAAGGCGGGTTAATCCCAGCAATCTCCCCAGTGGCGCACCAATCGACATGCGCTCATCGCTGTCGGCATAGTGTTCGTTATCTTCGCCTTCCAGCGCCTGCCAGTGGCGAATACAGTCGGGACGTTGCGTCATGATGATGGCTCCAGGTTGAGACATTCAGCCTGGCAGAGGAAGCGGCATGACTCAAGCATGGCGAGGCGAACAGCAGATATAAAAAAGGCCGGGATGCCCGGCCTTTTCTGAGAACAGTCAGACTTACTTGCTGCCTGGACGCAATGCCGGGAACAGGATCACATCACGGATAGTGTGGCTGTTGGTAAACAGCATCACCATACGGTCAATACCGATGCCCAGACCCGCGGTTGGCGGCAGACCGTGTTCCAGTGCGGTGACATAGTCTTCGTCGTAGAACATCGCTTCGTCGTCACCCGCATCTTTGGCATTCACCTGCTGCAGGAAACGCTCAGCCTGATCTTCTGCATCGTTCAGCTCGGAGAAGCCATTGCCGATTTCACGACCACCAATGAAGAACTCAAAGCGATCGGTGATTTCCGGGTTCTCGTCATTACGGCGGGCCAGCGGAGAGACTTCAGCCGGATATTCGGTAATGAAGGTTGGCTGAATCAGATGCGCTTCTGCCGTCTCTTCGAAGATCTCGGTCACGACGCGGCCCAGACCCCAGCTCTTCTCTACTTTGATGTGCAGGGATTGTGCAATCGCCACGGCTTTGTCGAAGTCTTCCAGATCGGCCAGATCCGTTTCCGGACGGTATTTCTTAATCGCTTCACGCATGGTCAGTTTTTCAAACGGCTTGCCGAAATCAAACTCCTGCTCGCCGTAAGGCACAACCATGCTGCCCAGCACATCCTGCGCCAGCGTACGGAACAGGCTTTCGGTCAGCTCGATCAGATCTTTGTAATCCGCATAAGCCATATAGAGTTCCATCATGGTGAACTCTGGGTTATGACGTGGCGAAATACCTTCGTTACGGAAGTTACGGTTGATCTCGAATACGCGATCGAAGCCGCCCACCACCAGACGCTTCAGGTAGAGCTCTGGCGCAATACGCAGATACATGTCGATATCCAGCGCATTGTGATGGGTGATAAACGGACGCGCAGAGGCACCGCCCGGGATCACCTGCATCATCGGGGTTTCCACTTCCATAAAGTCGCGGCCCACCATGAACTGGCGAATACCGGCCATGATCTGCGAACGAATTTTGAAGGTGTTGCGAGACTCTTCGTTGGCGATCAGATCAAGGTAACGCTGACGGTAACGGGTTTCCTGATCGGCCAGGCCGTGGAACTTATCCGGCAGCGGGCGCAGTGCTTTGGTCAGCAGACGCAGTTCTGAACAGTGAATCGACAGTTCGCCGGTCTTGGTTCTGAACAGTTTGCCACGCGCACCCAGGATATCGCCGAGGTCCCATTTCTTAAACTGCTCGTTGTAGATGCCTTCCGCCAGATCGTCACGTGAAACGTAAAGCTGAATCCGGCCGCCCACATCCTGCAGGGTGACGAAAGAGGCTTTACCCATGATACGGCGGGTCATCATGCGGCCGGCGACGCTGACTTCGATACCCAGCGCTTCCAGCTCTTCGTTGCTCTTCTCGCCATAGCTTTCCAGCAGCTGGTTCGAAAGGCTGTCACGACGGAAATCGTTGGGAAACGCCAGACCGTTGGCACGCAGCGCGCTCAGCTTTTCACGGCGCGTTTTCAGTTCGTTATTTAACTCAACGGCGGCATCAGCGCTCTGCGGTTGTTGTTCAGACATGTCTATAACCCTGCTTTTAAACTAGCTTCAATGAAACGATCCAGATCGCCGTCCAGCACCGCCTGGGTGTTACGCGTCTCTACGCCTGTGCGCAGATCTTTGATGCGTGCATCATCGAGAACGTAAGAACGGATCTGACTTCCCCAGCCAATGTCGGACTTGTTGTCCTCCAGCGCCTGTTTCTCAGCATTTTTCTTTTGCATCTCAAGCTCGTACAGCTTCGCTTTCATCTGCTTCATTGCCTGATCTTTGTTCTTGTGCTGAGAACGGTCGTTCTGACACTGGGTGACGGTACCGGTTGGAATATGGGTAATACGCACCGCAGATTCGGTCCGGTTAACGTGCTGGCCGCCCGCACCCGACGCACGATAGACGTCAATGCGCAGATCGGCTGGGTTGATGTCGATATCAATATCGTCATCCACTTCCGGGTAAATAAAGGCTGAGCTGAAGGAGGTGTGACGACGGCCGCCGGAGTCGAATGGGCTCTTACGCACCAGGCGATGCACGCCCGTTTCGGTGCGCAACCAGCCAAAGGCGTAGTCGCCTGACACGCGAATGGTCACCGACTTGATGCCCGCAACTTCACCTTCAGACTCTTCGATAATTTCGGTTTTGAAGCCTTTTGCTTCGGCCCAACGCAGATACATACGCATCAGCATGCTGGCCCAGTCCTGCGCTTCGGTGCCGCCGGAACCCGCCTGCAGATCGATGTAGCAGTCGGCGCTGTCATACTCGCCGGAGAACATGCGGCGGAATTCCAGTTCGCCCAGCTTGCCCTCAAGGACATCCAGCTCGGCAACGGCTTCGTTGAAGGTCTCTTCGTCTTCCGCTTCTACGGCCAGCTCAAGCAGACCCTGCACATCTTCCAGGCCCTGCGACATCTGTTCCAGCGTCTGCACGATGGCTTCCAGCGAGGAGCGCTCTTTGCCCAGCGCCTGAGCACGCTCAGGTTCGTTCCAGACATCGGGCTGTTCCAGCTCGGCGTTTACTTCTTCGAGGCGTTCTTTCTTGGCATCGTAGTCAAAGATACCCCCGAAGAACGTCGCTGCGCTCACTGAGGTCCTGAATACGGTTTTTGACCGGGTTGATTTCAAACATGGCTTTAGCGTCTTTCTTATGTTCGATGGGACAGGAAAATTAACGCACAAGTTTACCCGAAACTGGCGGCAGATTGTAGCGCTGAGACAGCGGGCGGATGCCGGGGTTGTGTGACGTGTCGCATTTGCGTCTTGCAGCGCGTCGACATGCTCGCAGGTAGCGGGTTAATGCAGGGGATAATCAGGCTGTCGCGCATCTGCCGTGGCCGGAGAGTCGCGACAGCCTGTCTGACTCAGTTCAGCGGCCAGATATGGTCGATGATCAGCTGCACTGAGCGGTTACCGCGATACTCATTAATATCCAGCTTATACGCCAGTTCGACCTGACGAATGCTGCTGTCGGGCCAAAGCGTGGTATCGACATTAAAGGCGATACCATCGATCAGCGGCCCACCATTAAGCGGCTCGACCATCACTTTCAGATGACGCTCGCCCACCAGACGCTGTTGCAGCAGCTTAAATTTGCCGTCAAACGCGGGTTCCGGGAACGCCTGGCCCCAGGGACCGGCTTCGCGCAGCATCTCTGCGGTCTGCAGCGAAAACTCCTGCGGCTGTAACGCGCCATCGGACCAGATGATGCCCTGCAGCGATTCGCCATCCAGCCACTCACCGACAAGGTCGGCAAAGCGCTGACGAAACTCCTCGTAACGTGCGGTTTCCAGCGATAAACCGGCCGCCATGGCGTGACCGCCGAACTTCAGCATCAGGCCTGGATTCAGCGTGTCCAGACGCTCGAGTGCGTCGCGCAGATGCAGACCGGCAATCGAACGGCCCGAACCTTTCAGCGTGCCGTCGCCGGCCGGCGCAAAGGCAATGACCGGACGATGGAAACGCTCTTTCAGACGAGAGGCGAGAATGCCCACCACGCCCTGATGCCATTCGGGATGATAAAAGGCCAGTCCCAGCGGCAGATCGCTCTGTTCACGCTCCAGCGCCTGACACAGCGCCAGCGCTTCGCTCTGCATGCCCTGCTCTATCTCTTTGCGCGTCTGGTTCAGCGCATCCAGTTCACTGGCCAGCATGCGCGCCTGGCTGAGATCGTCGGTCATTAACAGCGCTACGCCCACCGACATATCGTCGAGGCGGCCTGCGGCGTTGAGCCGCGGCCCCAGCGCGAAACCGAGATCGCTGGCCGCCAGCTGACGCGCATCGCGATTCGCAATCTCCAGCAGCGCCCGGATGCCTGGCCGACATTTTCCGGCCCGGATACGGCTGAGCCCCTGCCACACCAGAATGCGGTTATTAACGTCGAGCGGCACCACATCGGCTACCGTGCCGAGCGCCACCAGATCCAGCATATCCGCCAGATTCGGTTCAGCGCGGGTAGCGCCAAACCAGCCCTGGGTACGCAGATGGGCGCGCAGTGCCAGCATCAGATAGAACGCGACGCCAACGCCCGCCAGCGCACGTGAGGGAAAGTTGCAGTCCGGCAGATTGGGATTCACGATCGCCTCAGCGGCCGGTAAGGTTTCGCCCGGCAGATGGTGATCGGTAATCAGCACCGGAATACCGTGCTGATGTGCGCATTCCACACCGGCATGAGAGGAGATGCCGTTATCGACCGTCAGGATCATCGCGGCACCGCGCGCGCGCGCCTGCTCAACCACTTCCGGACTGAGGCCATAACCATCTTCAAAGCGGTTAGGCACCAGATACTGCACGTTGCCGCCCCCCATGCTGCGCAGCGCCATCACCGTCAGCGCAGTACTGGTTGCGCCATCGGCATCAAAGTCGCCCACCACCATAATGCGACGCCCATCCAGCAGCGCCTGGTGCAGCAGCGCCACAGCGCTCTCAATCCCGCTTAAGGACTGATACGGCAGCAGGTTTTTCGCACCGCGCTCCAGTTCCGCGGCGTCGCACACGCCGCGTTGCAGATAGAGTCGTTTCAGCAGCGGCGGCAGCGTAGCCGGCAGCGCATCATCAACCGTCACCTCCCGGCGACGCAGTTCCACTTCCTGTTTTAACACCGATTAACCACCACGCTTCTGATTGTCCAGCACCTGCTTCAGCTCCTGCGGCGACTGATAACCCGGGATCATCATGCCGGTGTCGGTCAGCATCGCGGGAGTGCCCTGAATGCCGAACAGCACGCCCAGTTTGTAGTGCTGAGCAATATCGATTTTGCAGCTGTCCGGCGCGGCCATTTTCGGTGCATTGCCTTTCATCGCCTCATCGAACGCTTTATTGCGATCAGCGCTGCACCAGATCGCTTTCATCGCTGGTTCGATCTGACCATTCAGCCCTTCACGCGGAAACGCCAGGTAGCGCACGGTGATGCCCAGCGCATTGTAGTCCGCCATCTGCTCGTGCAGCTTGTGACAGTAGCCGCAGGTGATGTCGGTGAAGACCGTGATCACATGCTGCTCTTTTGGCGCTTTATAGACGATCATTTCCGGCACCAGCGCCTCGACTTTTTTGTCCAGCAGCTGGTTGGTGACGTTGACCGGCTGTTTGCCGCTGACATCATAGAGCGGGCCCTGAATCATATGTTTGCCGTCATCGGTCACATAGAGCACGCCGCTTTCCGACAGCACGGTTTTAAATCCCGGCAGCGGTGACGGGCTGATCTCCGTCTGGTTCAGACCGAGCTTTTTAAGAGATTGCTGAATGGCGCTGTCATCGGCCTGTGCCAGACCGGAAAAGGCGCTGGCTAACAGGGCCAGCATGGCAAAATGCTTGTTCATTTTTATCCTTATGGCCGCGAATCAGGCTCGCGGATGGTGTTGTTGATGCAACTGACGCAGGCGCTCAGTGGCAACGTGCGTATAAATTTGGGTGGTAGAGAGATCGCTATGTCCCAGCAGCATCTGTACGACACGCAGATCCGCGCCGTGGTTCAGCAGATGGGTCGCAAAGGCGTGACGCATCACATGCGGCGATAACTTTTCGCTGTCGATCCCCGCCAGCGTGGCGTAATGCTTGATGCGATGCCAGAAGGTCTGGCGCGTCATCTGCTGTGCCCGATTACTGGGAAACATCACGTCCAGCGTCTGACCATTGAGCAGCCATGGGCGACCATGTTCCATATATTGCTCCAGCCAGTAAACCGCTTCTTCACCTAACGGCACCAGCCGCTCTTTATCGCCTTTACCGATAACCCGCACGACGCCCTGGCGCAGGCTGATGTCGCTGAGCGTCAGTCCAGTCAGTTCAGAGACGCGCAGGCCGGTGGCATAGAGCACCTCCAGCATCGCCTTGTCGCGCAGCTCCAGCGGAATGTTGGTATCCGGTGCCTGCAACAGCCGCTCAACCTGGGCTTCACTGAGATCTTTCGGCAGACGCTGCGGCAGTTTTGGCGCGGACAGCAACGCGCTGGGATCGTCCGGGCGCAGCTTTTCGCGATAAAGATACTGGAACAGGCGACGCATCGCGCTGAGCAGCCGCGCTGAGCTGGTCGCCTTGTAGCCGCCCTCCAGCCGTTCGGCCAGGAACTGCTGCAGATCCAGCGGCGTCACGCTGAGCAGCGTCAGCTGGTGATGCGTCAGCCAGCCGGTCAGCGTCTGAAGATCCTGACGATAAGAGGAGAGAGTATTCTGCGCCAGATTGCGTTCAATCCAGAGCGCATCAAGAAACTGTTCTGTCAGTTCACTGTCCTGCACGTTATCTCCGCCGTCTGGTGTAAAATCATGCTCATTATGCCTGATTCAGCGGTGCTTCTGGTACAATTGCGCCAAAGTCAGTATTTACAGAGTGTTATCTGCATGAAAATCGGTCTATTTTAATCTGACACAACTATAACCATTTAAAACAATAATTTAAGTAAACAAAAAAGCGCCATTGGCGGCAAATTGGCGGCAGAATTCATTGCTTTCTGACAGAAAAAAACCCGCATATGCGGGTGTTTTTTTTTGCCAAACGCTCATAGCCAAAGCGTTTGCTGATGATTTCGGCCAGGGTGTGGGGGTACAGGCTTTACCTCTCCAGGCATCATAATGATTGATGACACAGTTTCTAAGGACTTGAAAGTGCAACTGCAGTTTATATTCTGGCACTGGTTGTAACGTTCTTTTGTCTCCTTTGAAATTTGGCTGCTACTGCGAGTGTGTGCCGCATTCCCGCATATTGGACAATTCATCATTTTTGATACACCTCGCATTTGAACTCATTTACGAACTTTACTATGGATTGTAATGTTTTTGCGTACTTTTTAAAGGCTTATTCCATATTCAATGAATCTATCTTCACTTCGAGTTCAAAACTGGTAGTAAAGCCGCTATCCGCGCTAAGGCTGTGAGTCAGCGTAGTAATGATCCACTCTCCATCATCAATCTGCCGCTTGAAGCCGCTGACCTTCACTGGCATTTCCGTGTAAAGCTCCGCGCGACCCTTTGCCAGCTGAATGGAAAACGTCGCTGCACCGCGCTGCAGGCGCTCCCACTGCATTTTCGCCGCCCGTTCGGCGTTGCCCCGGTTCGCGTAAGTGCGGCTTAGTACCAGCACGTTTTCGTCCGTGCCGATCAGGTAATCCCCCTGCTTCGCCTCCGGCTCTTTCTTTTTCTTCGTCGTGGTCTTTCGTCGTCTGCGCTTAACCTTCGCCACAGGCTTCTTTGCCGGTTCGCGTGTGTGCAGCCAGCTGGCTATCACGCCGGTGTAAGCGTCGCGGTCCGCCAGGGTGAAGCGGTGGCTGTCTCCGTCCCTGCGCTGAAGGGTCATCACTGGCAGCGGCTTGCCGCTTGCCGTTTTTCCCTGTCCCTGCCGGATAAACAGCAGATTTCCGTCCTTGACGCAGGCCACCGCACCGCACTGTTTAGCCAGGCGCATCAGAAAGCTGGCGTCTGATTCGTTGGTCTGATCGATATGGTCAATTTCTGCGGCAGCCATGTCCTCACCCATCGCCGTCTTCAGCTTATGCCGCCCGGCGATATCCCGGACAATTTCGCCCGCTGTGGTTTTGTGCCAGGACTTCTCCCGCTTCGTGTTCAGGGTCTGCCGGAAGTCCGCGCTGCGCGCCCGCAGCGTCAGGCGGTCAGGCGTGCCGCTGTGCTCGATTTCATCAACCACATAGCTGCCTTTCGGAAAAAGTGCCTCACCCTGCCAGCCCAGCGCCAGCGACAGCACGACGCCCCGGCGCGGCAGCTGCAGCTGGCCGTCCGCGTCGTCCAGCTCGATGTCCAGCTGATCCGCCTCAAAGCCCCGGTTGTCAGTGAGCGTCAGGCTCAGCAGGCGCTTTTCCAGCTTCTGCGTGATGTCTGCGCCGTCCATCGTCAGCCGGAACGCCGGTGAGTTCTGCTGGCCGTTAATCCACGGGATGGTCATCATGAAAATAATCCTCCCGCTGCGGCGCTCACCTTACCGGCGGCGGTGACGGCTGCGCCCTGCATGGCAGACAGCTGATCGCTGAGGCTGCCAAACATCTCGCCCAGCGATTCATCGGTGCGCTTCAGCGTCAGCGTGAATTCAATGCGGCGGCATACACCGCTGCTGAAGAACTCCGCTTTGGTCTGGCTCAGGCTTTCAATCACGAACATGCCGTAAATCGTCCCGCTGCCCTCGATAAGCGGCCACGCACGGCCCAGCTCCGCAATCTGCTCCAGCGCGAACAGCGACAGCCTGCCGCCGGTAATCTCCGGCAGCAGCACGCCGGAAAGCGTCAGCGTGTCGTTGTCCGGGCCTAAAAACTGCAGCGACGGCCTCACGCCCACGCGGCTGTTTGACGGGAAACGCCAGCTGCGCTGATACTGCAGTTCCTGATAGGGCACCGTTTTTAGCATGAAAACAAATAAGCCCAGCGTCATCATCATTCCTCAAATCCTCCCCTGTCCCGGTAACTGCTGCGGGCGCGGGCCTGCGCCTGCCGCTCTTTTGCCTCCAGCCTGCGCATCACCTCATCAACCAGATCCTGCTGGCTCTGCCCCGGCTGCTGCACAATGGTGAAGGAGGCGTGAATCTGCGGCGCAGCTCCCTGTGCAGCACTGCCTCTCATGCGCGGTGCTTCCTGCCGGTACGCCTGAACCGGCAGGCTGAGCGGGTGCAGTGGCTTAGCCTCCGCCGTCGCTCCTGCACCGCCCAGCGTCAGCGCCGCCAGTGCTGCCAGCCGTGCAGTGCTCCGGCGGCTGGTCACGTTCGCCGGACCGCTGACCAGTTCCGGCCCGTTTTCACCAGCAACGCCGAACTGCCCGGACGGAATAAAGCCACCGCTGTCGTACATGCCCGCAAATCCGGGGAACCCGCCCGGCGGCAGGGATACACCGCCGCCCGTTTTTGCCTGCGCCGCACGCGGCAGCTGCGGCCCGCCGGACTTATCGGCGCCCGGCTTCAGGAAGTCCGGCAGGTAGTCGGTCAGTGACGACAGCTTATTTTTAATCGCATCCCATTTCTGGCTGATACCAGCCATCAGGCCGTCAATCATCTGTGAACCCGCTTCCTGAAAACGCGCGGGCAGCGCCTTCGCGTCGGAAACAATCTCCCCCCACTTTGTGCTGATGTAGGTGCGGATCGCGGTCCAGATGCTGCTGACCTTTGTGCTGATAGCGTCCCACATGGCGGCAAGTTTCGGTCCCAGCGTGTCCCAGTTCTGCCAGATAAGCAGCGCCCCGGCGGCAATCAGCCCGATAACGGCCAGAATCGGGTTTGCAAACATCAGCCGCCCCAGCCACAGCACGCCGTTCCCCACGATGCCGATGGCGCTTTTAATCAGCCCGAAGGCACTGAATGCTTTTATCCCCAGCACGTTAAAGCTGAACCTGAGCAACGCAAGCGGCCCAAAAAAAGCCGCGAGGCTCACCAGAAAAGCCCCGGCACCCAGCACCAGTAATGAGAGAACGGCGGCAGTCTTCACCAGCGCGCCCGCCAGCTCCTTGTTGTTTTCCACCCAGCGACGGGTTACGCCGGTGACTTTCTTCACCATGTTCATGATGTCCATCAGCGGCGTGCGCAGCGAATCGCCCAGGCCGCTCATGGTGTTGGAAACGCCGGTTTTGGTCAGCATCCACTGTGCAGAAAGCGAGTCCTTGTTGATATCTGACTCTTTCTGCATGGAGCCTTTCGCCCCGTCGCCCTGCGTCAGCTGCAGCTGTCGCCTCAGCTCCGGCATGTTGTTAGCGAGTTTGGCCGCGTCCTTGCCGTACTCCTTGCCGAAGACCATTGTCATAGCCGTCAGGCGTTTGTCTTTCGGCAGGTTGTTGACCTTTTCCAGCACGCGCTGGATGGTACCCATGGCGTCCGTGGTCATCTGCTTTTCAATCTTTTTCGGATCGAGTTTCAGCAGATCCATGCCGTCCATAAAGCGGTCACTCTGCATGGTGGCAACGGAAAGCTCGCGCACCATCGCGTTCGCCGCACTGGCGGCGGTTTCCGACGTTGCGCCCAGGCTGAGGAAGGTTGAGCCGAGCGCAGCCGCCTTGCGGTAGTCCAGCCTGTCGGCCACGCCGCCCATGCGCTGCAGTACGTCGATGATGTCGGAACCCTTGGACATGGCGTTATCGTCCAGGTAGTTCAGCGCATCACCCAGCTGCTCGATGTTGCGCGTGGGGATTTTATACAGCTGCGCAATCTTGCCCAGCCCTTCGGCCAGCTCACCGGCAGGCAGTTCAAACGCGGTGGACGCCTTCGCCGCCGTGGTGGCAAAGGCCATCAGGTCGCGCTTCTGGTCCTCATAAGAATCATTCTGGTTCGTCACGCCCATGCGCGCGCCGCCCTCAACCAGCGCGGCGTAGTCAATCGCGCCGTTTTCCATCGGCAGCTGCTCACTGGCGGCCTTGATGGCGGCCTGCATGTCATAAAACTGCTTTGTGCGGTTGCCGCTGTCGTCGCGCAGCCCGTTGACCTGCTTTGCCACGCCCTTCATGGCGTCTTCCATTGCCGCTGAAGACTTCACGGCGGCCAGCACCGGTGCGCCCATTGCCAGCCCGGCGGCGGATGTTGCCGCACCGGCACCGGCCACGCGGTCGCGCACCTCAAGCGAGCGTGAATAGCGCTCACGTACCGCGCGCATTTTTGCCTGCCGATCTCCCAGCTTTTTAAGCGACTGCTGCTGCCGGTCAATGGCGGCGCGCGCCTCGTCCGACTGACTTTTAAGTTCGCGCTGTGCCTGGCTCAGTTTCTTCGTGTCGATACCGGCAGCGCCCAGCGCCTCACGCTGACGCTGCACCGACAGGCGCAGCCCGTTGTAAGTCTGCTGCAGCTGGCTGGCGCGGTTTTTTGCCTGCTCCAGCACGCGGGCCTGTGCAGCGGTGGGCTTGTTTGATTCCGCAAACTGCACGGCCAGCCGCGCCGCTTCTTCGCGGGCGGCTTTAAGGTTGTTAGCAGTGATGGCAAGCTGTGAGCGGGTTTTACGGAAGCCGTCAATGCGCCCGGCCTGTGCGTCCAGCGCCTTGAGGGTGTTGCGCGTGTCGCGCAGTGTGCCGGCCAGCTCGCGCGTGCTGTCGCGGGCGCTGCGGAAGGGGCGCGTCAGCTTATCGACCGCGCCCAGCAAGACCTGTAAACGCAGATTTTTATCACTCATCGCTGGCCCTGTGTCTCAGGATTGCTTTGTGCCGCCACTCCAGAACCTCGGTCAGCGTCATGGACTCGGTAACGGAGGGCGGCCAGTGAAAGACGGTGGCGATGTCCGCCACCAGATCGTCTACCGTCAGGCCGTCGCTAAATCCGACAGGACCGACTTCTTCAGCAAAAAAGTGACCACCTCCACCGACAGGCTGACCAGATCGGCAGGGTCCATTTCGTTAATTTCCGCCGTGGTCAGCGCCGGGGTGGTAATGCGCGGCAGCACGGTGATCAGCGCGTTCACGTCCATGTCCAGCAGCGCCTGCAGGCGGGTGCCGCGCAGCGCGCCGGACTGCGGCTTGCGCACGGTGACGGAGGTGATTTCGGTTTTGCCGCGCAGGATCGGGGTGTCCAGCTCAACGACTTTTTCATTTGGCGTGGTTTTGTCAGTCATGATTTGATTCCATTAAAAAGAGAGATAAGCGGCAGGCGCAGCGCCTGCCGGGATGATTACAGGCCCAGCGCGTTGCGGTGCGCTTCCATCAGGTCGGTGCCGCCCACGATTTCGATCATGTTCACCAGATCGCACTCATAGAGCACTTCGCCGTTGATGGTCAGCTTTGCATAGCTGTTGGTGCCGGACACTTTGGTGGTGCTGGATTCGCCGGTTTTCCATTCGCCGGAGTCCAGCTCCTTATAGCGTCCGCGCGTGACCAGCTCGACTGCCTGTACTTCGCCGGTGTCGTCGCGCTGAATGGAGCCGGTAAAGCGCAGCTGAATCCCGTCCACGGTGGTGGTGCCCATCTGCTTAATCAGCAGCGCTTCGGTACCGCCAATGGTGAATTCCGTATCCAGCGCGCCATCGTCCAGGCCCATGTCAATGTCCACAGCACCGGCCATGCCGCCGCCGCGATACTTCTCAAACTTGCGGGTAAATTTCGGCAGCGTCACGGACTCGACCAGCCCCTGCCAGTTGTTGCCTGCGTTGAACAGGTTCAGATGCTTGAGTTTGCGGGGTAATGCCATCTTTCCGTCTCCTTATGCGCTGACGCGGCTGCTGAAATCGAGCAGGTACTGGTCTGTGATGCGCTGGCGCAGCAGCAGGTTTTCCAGCGGCGGCACCGGCGTGTAGTCGTAATCGATCAGCAGCTTGCCCGCCTTGAGCGTGTCTTTATCGTTAACGCTCTCATCCAGCCAGCAGTCCGCACCAATCAGATAGCCCTGAGTCACCAGGCTGCGCAGCTTCGCGCGGATGCTCTCGATGATGTCGCGGGCCAGCGACGGGTTCAGCGCTCCGTCAACGGACCACATCTGCCCTTCAGCCATCGTGTCCATCAGCACCTGCGCGGTGCGGGTGTAACACTCAAACTGAAACAGCGGATCGTCGCTGAGGCAGCGGGAACCCCAGAAGCGGAAGCCGTCTTTACGGATAAGCGTGGTGACGTCGTTCTGGTTCAGCAGGCCCGCATCAGTGGCCGGATCCTGCAGGTCCCAGAAGACGTCTTTTGAAATGCCGGTGACGCCGTTCACGCCGACGTTTGACAGGGACTTGTGCCAGCCGGTCTGCTCGTCGATTTTGGCGCGCAGGCCCAGCGCGCGGGCGGTGGAGTAGGCCGTCGCGTCCGCCTTCATCACGGTGTCAAAGCTGATGAAGTCAGGCCAGATCAGCATCCCTTCGCGCTGGCTGAAGTTGCTGCGGTAGGCAATCGCCTCTTCAACACTCTTGCAGCCGTAGGCGGACAGGTAGGCGAAGCCGCGCAGGCTCTGCGCCACGCCCAGCAGTTCGGTGGCGACGGCTTTGGTGTCGTGGCCGGGCACGCCGAGAATGCGGGGTTTGACGCCGCAGACGGACTGCGCGGCCAGCAGCGCCTTCATGCCGGTGCGCTGACCGTCGGTCACGCCGCCGATAATGTTGGCGGTGGTTTCCGCTTCGGTTTCGCCCTGCGGCACGCGCACGACGACGGTGACGGGTTTGGACTGATCGGCGATGGCGTCCAGTGAGCGCGCCAGCGTGCCGGACTCTCCGGCCTTGCCGCTGGCTGCGAGTACGTCGGTTAACAGCACCGGGCGGTTTAGCGGAAAGGTGGCCGCGTCGGCGTCGTCGCCGGTACAGACCAGCCCGACAATCGCGGTGCTGACGGTGGTGATAGTTCGCGTGCCTTCGTTGATTTCCTCAACGCGCACGCCGTGGTGATAATCCTGTGCCATAGGGCGGTTCTCCTGTGAAGGGGTTCCGCTATGGTCTATGGTCCGCTATGACGGGGCACGCGCTGGCTGTTGTGCGGTGTCTGACACAACAGACGCGCCGTTTTCGCGCAGTTTTTTCTGTTCCGGGGCCGGGATATACCGGTAAATCGTTTTCTCTGACACGTCCAGCACCAGCGACACCTGCAGCAGCGTTGCTCCCTGCGCCAGCATCCGCCGGGCACGCTCCACCGTTTCCGCTGTCATCTTTCGCCGCCTGCCACCGACGCGGCCTTTATCACGCGCGGCGGCCAGCCCGGCGCGGGTGCGCTCTACGATCAGCTCGCGTTCCATTTCCGCCAGGGCACCCATGACGTGAAAGAAAAACCGCCCCATCGGCGTGCTGGTATCGATGCTGTCAGTGAGGCTGCGGAAGTTCACGCCCCGTTCTCTCAGCTCTTCAGTCAGCATGACCAGATGCCGCATACTTCTGCCGAGCCGGTCCAGCTTCCACACGACCAGCGTGTCACCGGGCTGCAGGCAGCGCAGCGCCTTTTTCAGCCCTGGCCTGTCGCTGGTTTTACCGCTTATCCTGTCCTCGAAAATCAGTTCACAATCTGCGCTCTGCAGCGCAATCCGCTGTAGATCCGTGTTCTGGTCATTTGTTGACACCCTGATGTAGCCAATCAGCACGCTGAGTTCTCCGCAAATGGCCGCAAGTGTGCCAGTGCGGGCCGGTGCAGGGCCAGGTGATTGCTTCTCAGAAACCTCGGTTTAGGCGAAGGCGCGCCCGTTATCGGCTCGCCGTTCCCATG
>NZ_JACVVI010000018.1:0-111945 GCF_016658625.1 Pantoea sp. S62
GCAGGCCAAAGCCGGCGCTGAGGCGCGTTGAAATTTTCATCAGTTCTCCGGTAAACGTTCGTTTGATGAACGGGTATCGGCAGAAACTTAAGATTCAGCAGGGTTTAGCACAATAGAATTGCACACGATGTAATTTGTAAGTATTGCAGCAGGCAGTAATCAGGACCGGTCTGCTGCATTGCTTAAAGCCTGAATACTGTTCAACCGACATGCCTGAAATGCGTCATACAACTGTCGATGTCAGGTGTGTCAGCAACATTCAGAATTGAAATGTATAACTTCTTAACTTTAACCTTACATTATGTTATTGATAACCGTTATCATATTTATTCTCATTACCGCTGTTTCAGTATGGCATTAAAAACCTTTCAGATAAAAAGGTCTTACACCAGAGGATTATCTGTATGAAGTATTCCACAGCGTGTGCTGCGCTAACGCTGCTCACTGTATCACCGCTTTATGCTCAGGATGATTCAGAAGGTGAACTGATAGTCAATGCTACCCGTACTGAAGGTTCACGTAATGATTCCCCTCAGGTCATCAGAGTCATTGATGAAAAAGAGATTAGCCAGCAGCGAAAAATCACGTCTGACACATCTCAGATCCTGAGTAACCTGTTGCCGTCATTCTCGCCTGCGCGACAGAAAATGTCCGGCAGCGGTGAAACGTTACGCGGGCGTATGCCACTGGTGATGATTGATGGTATTCCGCAGTCTAATCCTCTCCGCCCGACCGGTCGGGAAATGCACACTATCGACGCGTCCATGATTGAACGTATTGAGGTTATCAAGGGCGCAAACGCCAGCAACGGTATCGGTGCGACAGGAGGCGTCATCAACATTATTACCAGACGCGCGCAGCCCGGCACGGTAAATCAGCACTTCAGTGCGGAAGCCACAACGCCAGTGACTGATTTTGACCGCGATACGCTGGCCTATAAAACTAATTACAGCATTAACGGCAGCGAGGAATACGTCGATTATCTTTTTGCATTAAGTTATGAAGATCAGGGTCTGTTTAAAGATGCAGATAATCATGCGATAGGTGTTGATAATACCCAGGGTGATCTGATGGATTCCCGCGCATGGGATTTGCTGGCGAAGGTCGGTTACTGGCTGGATAATGACCAGCGCATACAGCTGAGTCTTAATCGCTATCAGCTGAAAAATAAAGACAATTACGTCAGCGTTACCGGCGATCGTGATGCCGGCGTGTTAACCACTTCTGTAAAAGGCCGTCCGGAAGGCAGCGCACCGCATAATGATGTCTGGACGGCAGGAACCACCTACGATAACTATAATCTGGCAGGAATGAAGCTGACTGCGCTGGCTTATTATCAGCGCTACGAAGCGTTATTCGGTGCAACAAATTCCTCCTCTTTTCAGGATCCTGCCATTGCTCCTCGCGGCACACTGTACGACCAGAGCCGCGCCTTTACAGACAAATACGGAACCAAAATCGCCCTGACTAAGGATGATATCTGGGACGACCGGATTAAAGCGACGGCAGGTTTTGACACGCTGTTTGACAATTCTAAACAGGATTTATGGTCAACCGGACGCACTTACGTGCCCGAAATCAACTACACCGACCTGTCGCCGTTCCTGCAACTTGAGTATGCGCCCGTTGAGTCAGTGAAGCTTAGCGGCGGCGTACGTTATGAATATGCACGACTGAATATAGACAGTTATCAGACGACATGGGCTAACAATCGCGTCAGCGTTGAGGGTGGGTCTCCTTCCTTTGAGCAAACACTGTATAACGCGGGCATTGTCTGGACGCCACTTGAGCCGCTCAGCTTGTTTGCCAGCTACAGTGAAGGTTTTACCGTGCCTGACGTCGGCCGCGTGCTCCGGGGTATTGATACCCCCGGCGTAAGGCTTGATGACTACTCAGGCCTGAAACCGATCGTCACCAAAAACAGTGAGGCAGGCTTTCGCATTCAGCAGGCACCCTTTGATTTTGAAGCGAGCTACTACCGGTCTTCTTCAAAACTCGGCAGCCGTGTGGAGCTGGTTGATGATGCATTCGTCGCCCGGCGGGAAAAAACAGAAATTGATGGGGTGGAAGTCAGCGCAGGTTACAGCGTTAATCCGGATCACAAATTGACGCTCGCCTGGTCGCATATGCGCGGGCGTTACGACAGCGATGACAACGGCAGCCTCGATGCGAAACTCGACGGTCTGAATATTGCGCCGGACCGCCTCATCGCCAGCTGGTCGGCAAACTGGAATTCAGAGCTGAGCTCATTCCTGCAGGCTAACTGGGCCATGAGCAAAAAATTCGACGATGAGGAAAAGGACTTTTCCGGCTACACACTGGTGGATGCAGCCATCGGTTATAAACTACCGCGGGGACAGCTGAGTCTGGGCATCTCTAACCTGTTGAATAAAAAATATATCACCTACTATTCGCAGAGTGCCTCCGTCGATCCTGATCGCTATTTTGCCGGGCGTGGACGTACAGCCACGCTCGGTTATAGTCTTGATTTCTGATGATGCCGCCCCCGTTACCGGGGCGGTAAACCTGATAATGAAAAACCAAATTTTTTTCTCACCTCATCGCCGGCTCTGTCTGCAGGCGCTGCTGTTATGCAGCATTTCTCCATCCCTGCTGGCGGTACAGCCGTCCGGGTGTCGTGCCGTTTCACTGTTTCAGGGCGCCACTGACAGCATGGCTGCGCTGGGCGTTACACCCTGCGGAATCGTTGAGTCCTGGGCTGAGAAGCCCGTATACCGCTACCTGCGGCAGCAGTTTGCCGGCGTGCCTCAGTTAGGGCTGGAAACCCAGCCTGCGCTTGAAAAAATAGTGCTGCTCAGACCCGATATCATTTTTGCCTCCCGGTTTCGTCATCAGGATGTTGCGCCGCTGATGGAAAAAATTGCGCCCGTGGTGCTGCTGGATGACGTTTTTGAATTCAAAAAAACGCTGACGGTCGTTGCAGAAAAGCTTGCAAGGGTAAATGACGCCCGAGTCCTGCTTCAGCGATGGGATGCACGGATTGCCGCCATTGAGACCCTGATGAGTAAGCAGTTTGGTGCACAGACCAGGCCCCAGGTGTCTGTCATTGAAGTCCGGCCCGACCATATCCGTAGCTACGCACCTCAAAGCTTTCCCGGCTCGGTAATGTCCGAGATCGGTTTTACCTGGAATGAGCAGGCCGCACAGGCGAGAAGCACGTCGCTTCGCTTCTCCGGTATGGAGAATATTCCACTGATGGATGCCGATATCTTTTTCATTCTGCTGCGGACAGGCAGCCCGGCCATCATGCGTCAGTACCGGATGATGGCCGCGCATCCGCTGTGGCAGCAAATGCGCGCAGTGAAAGCGCGACAATTATGGCAGGTGGACAGCGTTCCGTGGAGTCTGTCCGGTGGCATCCTTGGCGCAAATCAGATCCTCACAGACACAGAGCTGGCGCTGAGCCGGGGGCCATCGTGAAAGCACGCTTTTTATGCTGCGGTGCACTTCTGGTCCTGATGATACTACTCAGCGTCATGGCCGGTGCGCGCTTCTATTCTCTGTCACAGGTGGCTGACGCTCTTTTTCATACCGATCCCGTCCGTACGGCTGACATCATCATTCGCACTTCACGGCTGCCCCGCACGTACATGGCGCTGGCCATTGGTGCATTTCTGGCAGTAGCGGGCGGGCTTATGCAGGCGCTGACACGTAATCCTGTGGCATCGCCGGGACTGTTCGGTGTGAATGCAGGTGCGGTGCTGATGATTGTGCTCGCTGGCAGCATTTTTTCCCTGAGCGCCCCCTGGCAGACTCTTTTACTGGCATTTTTTGGCGCGTGCGCAGCGTGTGCACTGGTCTGGCTGGCCAGTAAAGCCGGTAACGGACGGCAGAACCCACTCCGGCTGGTGCTGGCTGGCGTAGCAATAACGGCACTGTGCAATGCTTTTACCCAGGCGATCCTCGTTATCGATCAGGAAACACTCGACACGATGCTGTTCTGGCTGGCGGGAAGCCTGACGGATAACAATCCGCATATTTATGCGATGCTATTCCCCGGCACGCTGCTGATAATGGTTGCGTGCCTGTCTGCCGGGCAGATGAATGTACTGAGTGCCGGTGATGATATTGCGGTCGGCCTTGGCCAAAATATCGTCCGGGTACGTTTGGTCGCCAGCCTGCTGGTTGTGGGACTGGCGGGAAATGCCGTCGCACTGGCCGGAAACATCGGTTTCGTTGGACTGATGGTGCCACATATCGCCCGCCAGCTTTTCGGCAGCGACCTGCGACATATGCTGCCAGCCTGTGCGCTGATCGGCGCGTTATTGTTACTGACGGCGGATATCGTCGCGCGCGTAATAATTGTGCCGCAGGAAGTGCCCGTTGGTGTGATGACAGCCCTGATGGGCGCGCCGTTTTTCGTGTTGCTCGCGCAACGCAGGGGAAATCATGCCAGATAACCGCGTTTTTCGCTGCGGCACGTTTTCCCGCCAGTATGCCGGCCGATTAACGCCGGTGGTACTGCTCTGCCTGGGTATCTCGCTGTTAATAACACTTGCAGCATTGAGTGCTGGCGACGTGCCTCTGTCGCTGCCTCAGACACTGCAGCTCCTGATACAGCCTGATGCAAGCGCGCAGAGTTTTATCCTGCATGAGCTGCGCTTACCACGCGTGGTGCTCGCGCTGCTGTCAGGCGCGGGGCTGGGACTCGCCGGACTGGTCATGCAGTTACTTGTGCGTAATCCGCTGGCATCTCCGGACACGCTTGGCGTTACCGCCGGCGCAAGCGTGGGGGCGCTGTTGTGGCTTTCGTTTTTCAGCGTTTCCTGTGGCAGCGCGCTGATGCCGGTGGCGGCGATGAGTGGTGCAGCCTGCGCGGTTGGGCTGATATTCCTGCTTTCATGGCGTAATGGGCTTACGCCGTTGAGACTGATTCTGACCGGCGTGGGCGTTTCGGCAATGGCGGGCGCGATAGTCACGCTCATTCTGGTTTTCAGTCCGCTGACCACCACATTTTCCGCCTGGGTGTGGCTCAGCGGCAGCGTTTACGCTGCGACCTGGGAGAAAGTCTGGCGTCTCCTTGCCATCGACGTGGCCGCATTACCATTCTGGCTGTTTTCGCTGCGTTACCTGAATGCACTTATGCTGGACGACGACCTCGCGACAGGGCTGGGTGTGCGGGTGCCTCTGCTGCGGGTATTGCTGCTGCTGGGCTGTGTGATACTTTCCGGCGGTGCGATCGCGATGGTGGGCGCCATGGCGTTTGTCGGTCTGGTCGCGCCTCATCTCGGGAGGCTGATCGTGCGGCACGGTATTTTTGGCCAAGCGTTTGTTGCCGCATGCGGCGGCGGTGTCATGGTAGTCCTCGCCGATCTGCTGGCCAGAACCCTGTTCCGTCCCTCGGACCTTCCTGCGGGAATTTTCATCGCGCTGGTCGGCGCACCGTTTTTTCTGGTGTTAATGATCCGGCAGCGAACCTGAAATGATGGAGAATGCGTGTCTCTTTCCACACATAAACTGAACGTAAGCTATTCACAGCAGAAGGTAATAGATTCGCTTGATCTGAGCCTTCCTGCAGCGAAAGTGTCTGTACTCATCGGCAGCAACGGCTGCGGTAAGAGCACGCTTCTCAGAGCGATGGCAAGGCTTCTCATGCCGCAGTCGGGCACGGTGATCCTGGATGGAATGGATATTCATGCCAGCAGCACGGTGCAGGTTGCACGCAGGCTGGCCATCCTGCCGCAGACGCCCGTTGCACCCGAAGGCATTTCAGTGCGTCAGCTGGTCAGCCTCGGACGCTTCCCTTATCAGAACTGGCTCCGTCAGTGGTCAGAGAAAGACGAAAAGGAGGTAAACGAGGCGCTTCGTCTGTCCGGCACTGACAAACTACAGCATCGTCCCGTGGATGCATTGTCGGGCGGGCAGCGACAGCGCGTGTGGATTGCCATGACGCTGGCGCAGGCAACGGATACGTTACTGCTGGATGAGCCCACAACCTATCTTGATTTAGCGCACCAGATTGAGGTGCTTGAGCTGTTACGCGGCCTTAATCAGAAACAGGGTAAAACCATCATTATGGTTCTGCACGACCTGAATCTGGCCTGCCGTTACGCCGATCATCTGGTCGCCGTGCACGAAGGGCGCGTTTATGCCCAGGGTGTGCCGAAAGAGATTATGACGGAGCCGCTGGTAAATAAAGTATTTAACCTGCGCTGCCGGATTATTGATGATCCGTTCTTTCAATCGCCGCTGTGCGTCCCTTTTCCCGGAGCGCTGAATGCTGACGCCTGAGGAGCATGCAGTTCTGCGGCAGACTTTCAGATTACGCGTAATCGCCGGGGCCGATGCGCGAAGTATGCCGGCAGAACACGTGCTTGATGAGCAACGTTGCCGGGCGTTATTACATCGTGTTATGCCGTTAACCGGAGCACCGGATATGGCCATTGCCGCTTCGTTATTTTCGAAGCGTCTGGCGTTTCTGGCCACCGGCAATGTGCTCTACGCGTTGAGCGTGTTTGATAAGGGCTTAAAATTGTCACTTTCATCCTGCCGGCTGGAGTATGCGCACGATGACGGGTTATGGACGTCGTCGCTCCCCGCAGACATCGGGGCAACAGGTTATCTCCCTGGTGAACGGGATGCATGGCGCGAAGGCGTCGTGGAGTCTCTTTTTAGCGGGTTTCTTTCTCCGGTCTGGCAAAGTCTGGCGCAGGTAAGCGGGCTGCCCGTGCAGATACTCTGGGAAAACACCTCAGTAAGGGTCTTTTCGCTTTATGAGGGCAGGATGAACAGGCTGGATGAAAAGCAGGAGCAGCGCCGGGAGGCGGATTTTAACTGGTTAATCGGGCAGGCTTCCCCGTCGCTCTTTGGCCTGCCCTGGAACCCGCTGAAACGCTTTCGCAGACCGCTTCAGCAAAACGCGGCGGGGCAGTCCGTGCGCTTCCGTCGGACCTGTTGTTTCTACTATAAGGCAACAGACCCCGCTGAGTATTGCCTCAACTGCCCACTCTGCAGGCGAAAATGAGCTGCGGCCATGGCTGATTACGTCTGTTTCTTGCTCATAGCAGGGTTTTACGATGAGATATCTGTTGAAGGTTTTTTGCTGAAACCGGCAGCATTATTTTGATGCTTACCGCGCGCGGCTGAGGCGTGGCAGAAATATTCGCGTCATCAGTTCTGAAGCTGGAATAAAAAAGCCCGGCGACCGGGCAATGACTCAGCCGCTCCTGTCTGAGCAGGCTACGGGGTGGGTTCATTCAGGGTAGGTGAGTATTAAAGATGGAGCCAAACGGCGGGTAAAAATATTTGCTCCAGAGGCTGCCGGCAGGGAAGAATCGTAGTGGCGGTCCTGAAACTTCTGAGTGGCCTCTGTACGTTATAAGGCTGACATCATTACCTATCAGTCAGCGGTATGAGCACCGGCTCTCACACAGCCTGCTACGGATAAGAGGACCAGTGTGAGATAACCGGTGTCAGCGATACTATTTCCCCGCCCCCTTTTAATGGCGAAAAAAAGCCCGTCTTACGCGGGCTAATTACAACAGAGCATTCAATAGAGAAGCGTTTATTGAGCAACGTATGCTCATTTTTATTATCGGCAGGCAGGGCAAGAGCTTTAAAAGCGGGGGGATGCCCGGACCTGATTTGCGCATGGCTTTATTGCGGTCAGTCGCCGGTCCGCTGGCGCTGCTCACGCTGATACTTGTGGTAATCTTCATCACATTCTGCTGAGCAGAAAGCGGTACCAGCAACAACGGCTTCTTCTTTACACCATATGCACTTACCATTGGGGCTTGCCAGTCGCGGCTTGCGCGCAGACAGTGAGGCTGCCAGGTGCGCTTCTTCGCGTTCCTGCGCCAGATCTGCATCATCCAAAATTTCTCTCCGGTAACGTAACAGAATGTCCTGAGTTCAGTGAACCGCAGGGAGTGAAACTCGCCCGGGCTGAATTGCGCCGGTCAGTATAAATTTAGACGGGTGGCGGGGCCACCAGTTAAGCCGGGGCAAATCAGCCTGAGAATAGCGACCCGCCCCGTCACCTGCCAGAGTAAAATCCTTTCCGGCCCGGTCTTAATACGCATGTGTGAACCGTCCCGTGTTTATCACCCCGCTGATGACGCTGTCTGTTCATACCTTCCTCTCTATGATGACAGACCTCGATAACAGACAATAAGAAGACGGATTCACGGAATAGCAAAGCGCGCCAGGCAATTACGCCAGCTGCATTCCGGAAGCAGCGGCTGTCCTCAGCCCGTTGATGACGGGATAGTTATGTATAAAATAACAGACAGCTTAACGGCCACGCTTCGCGCACCGCTGCCATCAGCCGGTAAAGTCATCTCTGCAGCCAGCCCGTCAGGGCCTGGGCTGCACGGGCATGAGGCTGTCGTCTTCCGCCATCAGCATTGCCTCAAAGGCCGCCGCGGTGAGCGGTCTGCACAGCCCGTTACCCTGCATGATATCGCACCGGGCAGTTGTCACAAAAACGCGCTGTGCCGCATCCTCCACGCCCTCCGCCGCCACGCTGAGGCCGAGGCTTTTCCCTAGTGTTGCGACAGCCCGGAACACCATCCGTATGCGCATGCTGTTGACCAGCTCATGAGTCAGCGACTTGTCAATTTTAAAGCCGCTGACGAAGCCGTGCTGCAGCAGGCTGATGGCGCCCAGCGTCCGTCCGTAATGATCGATAACGAACGTGGCGCCCGTGTGCCTTATCGCCTCCAGCTGCGCCGGCATGTCCTGAGCCAGCAACGCCAGATCCGGTTCATCCACCTCGAGGTCTACGAAGGTAGCATCACCGTCTGCCGCCTCCCGCAGCACGCTTTCAAGACCGTGGGCGGCCAGCTGGCGCGGGAACAGGTTGATGCTGACGCGCAGCAGCGGGCAGCGGGCATGCCACCGCCGAACCTGCGCCAGCGCAGTGCGGATAATCCAGTCGCCCAGCACAACCGAAAGCGGACTTTTCACCAGCATACCGGTAAACTCGGCCGGCAGCAGGAGCCCCCGCGTGGGATGCTGCCAGCGCACCAGCGCCTCGCAGCCGAGCAGGCGGCCGCTGCCGGCGTCATAGCGCGGCTGATAGTGCAGGATGAACTGTTGCTGCCGCACGGCAGTTTCCAGCTCACGCTCAAAGCGCCGCCGCCGCTGTTCCGCCTCGCGAAACGCTGGCCGGAAAAGTACGCTTCGGCCCTTGCCCGAGGCCTTGGCCCGGTAAAGTGCCAGGTCAGCCGCCGACATCACCGCAGACGCATCTTTACCGTGCTCCGGGCAGGAGGCAATGCCGGTGCTGGCACCCACCACGACAGGTGAACCGTGATAGCGGAAAGGCGTCTGCACGGCGGCGATAAGGCGCTCCGCCGTGGAGCTGGCATCGTCATTCCCGCCCGGCAGCAGAATGATGAACTCGTCACCGCCGAGCCGGGCGGCGATGATCGCGTCAGTACACACCTGCCGGATCTGCTCCGCCACGTGGCAAAGCAGCGCGTCGCCCGCAGCGTGCCCGAGCGTATCATTGACGGCCTTGAAGCCGTCCAGGTCCATCATGAGCAGCATGCAGGGCACGCCGGCTTCAGTCAGGTGCTCCAGCTGCTTCATAAATGCGCCGCGGCTGGCCAGCCGGGTCAGCATGTCCAGTGAGGCCAGTTCGCACAGGCGGGCCTCGCTCTCATGCCGGGCGGTAACATCGCGGATGATCAATCCCACCAGGCGTGTGCCGCCCTCGTGCCAGCCCGAGAACGAGACTTCGGCCGGAAACTCCCGGCCGTCGCGCCGCAGTCCCCATGTCTGTATCGTGCGCGGCTGTGAAACTGCCGCCTCGTCACCGCTGAGGCGGTCCAGCTCATTGCGGTAGTCGGTCTGACAGCGATCAGCAATGAGCCCGGCCACGTACCGGCCCGTCATCTCCTGCGGCCCGTAGCCAAACATGCCGGTGGCGGCCGGGTTCCAGAAGGTGATGCCGAGTCGCAGGTCGGTGCAGATGATGGCGTCCGGCGAGGTGGCTGAGATGGACTCCAGCCGCTGCTGGCTGGCGTGACGCAGCTGATCCAGCCGGTGAACTTCCATCCTGTCCATCACCAGCGCAGCGATGTCAGCAAGGTGCTGCCGGTCAGCGTCCGTCAGCGGCGGGCGTGGCAGCGTATCGGCCAGGCACACGGTGCCGATCAGGTGGCCATCCGGGGTGGCGAGCGGGATCCCCGCATAGAAGCGGAGGTGCGGATACCCCTGAACCAGCGGATTGTTGCGAAAGCGCGGGTCATCAAGCGTGTCGGGTACGCAGAGGAATGTCCCCTGTGCCAGCGTATGATCGCAGAATGACACGCGGCGGGCGGTGCCGGCAATGTTCAGTCCGTAGCGTGACGTAAAAAGCTGCCGCTGGTCATCAATCAGTGAAACAAAGGCGGTAGGCACACGAAAAAGCCGCGCGGCAAGCGTGGTGAGCCGGTCGAGCGCGTTCTCCGCCAGCGCATCTGCCTGCTGATACTGCGCCAGTGCGGCAAGGCGCTCGCGCTCAGGGTTTGTGGTCTGGCATTTCAGAGTCTGTCCCCTCGGGTAAATAGGCTGTGGCAGGCATGACACAGTAAAAAGCGGAACGGTTCAATCAGACCTGGGCGCAGAAATACCTGCCGTCCCGCAGCCGGAAGGCGGACCCGTGAGCGGGTCCTGCCACAGAGGGGCGATATACGGGCCGTGCAGCGTCAAAGTGGCATCGCAGCGTTGCTGTGACTGACGTATTCAGGCGGCAGGTTACCGCTGCAGTGCGGCGCACTGCTGGCAGATAGAGCAGTCGGGGTGTCGCAGGCGTGCTGACTGAAGTGCGTGCCTGAGGGAGTAGAACGTACCCATAAACGTCTTCCCGCCAGCCCGCGTCAGTACGGCGCAGCCCTCACAGTAAACTTCTTCAATGGCGGGGTGCCCGCATCGCACCGCATAGTAATATTTCCGGCTCATGGCCTCATCCTTTATCGGCCGGTAACACGTAAACTTCAGGCGCTGCCAGCGGGAACGCTACGTTTTCTTTTTGGGTACAAGGACATAGTGAGGATGACGCCCGGCGAGCAGAAGCAGCAGCTCATACTCTCCCTGACTCAGGGAGGCGGGATTTTTTGCGGCCTCTTTGGTCTGCCACACGCGCAGGCTGAGCTCAAACCGCTCAGCAGCGGCCTCCTGCGACAGACCCGCAGCCAGACGGAGTTCACGGACGGCGGAACAGACAATAACGGGGCGATTTACAGACTGATTTCCCAGAAGATACTCCCTTCAGAGATGCGGGCCGCACACGAGCGGCAGAATGAAAAATTACGCAGAGAATGACAGAGCAGTCATTACATTGTCTTAACTTTTCTTCTGCAATGCAACGCCAGCGGCCCGGATACTCACCGGTTAACCGCAGACCTGATTAACTGAATCATGCGGCTGCGCCGGATTATTTATTCAGTATTAACGCCTTATCGCCTGCAGGACCGGAAATAGTCTTCTTTTCTTTGGTTATTATTCCGGAGATATTCCGGTGTATGATCTCTGATAAAATGCCAGGATATTCAGGGCTCACGGGAACGGACGGTATTAATAATGAACCACCTGAATGAAAAAAGCATAAACGGATGAAATAACAGTATCTGTATTCAGCATCAGAAGCGCTGGTCTCAGCCGCACGGAGATCCGGGAAGAGTGACAGATAATTTTCCGCTGACGCTGCGCACAGCCCGTGAGAGTCTGAACCCGGCCGTGCGTGCAGCGGACGAATACCGATCGCGTGCGCGAGGCGGCAGAAAAACCCTCTGCCGCTCACTGGAAGCTACCGATGCCCGAAAGCCACCCAGTCCCCTTCCGGTGACGGCGTCACGGGGGGACTGGCCTGACGCCGCGGGCCCGCTAAGACAGAGGCAGTAACGTTACCGTTTGCCGCCGGCAGCGTAAAGCGGGTGATCGCTCCGCTCAGTGCGGTTGTCTGTCCGCTCAGGCTGCCTGCCGTCGCAGAGACCGCCTGCACCAGCGTGGCGTTCTGCTGCGTAACGCGATCGAGCTCCGCCACGGCCAGCGTGACCTGCGCGATCCCTTTGCTCTGCTCCCCGGAGGCAAGCGCTATCTGGCCGATCAGATCGCTGACGCCGCCGACACCCCGCAGTACCTCGTCCATGGTGGCACCGGCGCTGTCAGCCGCCTGGCGCCCGGCGCTGACGCGCGCCACGGTATCGGCGATCAGTTCTTCGATCTCCTTTGAGGCGAGCGCGCTGCGTTGCGCCAGCGAGCGCACTTCGGCCGCCACGACGGCAAAGCCGCGGCCCTGTTCGCCGGCGCGGGCCGCCTCGACCGCGGCGTTCAGCGCCAGAATGTTGGTCTGAAAGGCAATCCCGCTTATGGTAGTGGTGAACTGACGGATTTTTTCTGACCCCTCCGCAATGCCGCCCATGGCATCCACCACCGCGCGCACGAGATGCTCGCTGCGCCGCGTGGTCTCTGCGGTCTGCACCGCCAGCTCCCGGGCCTCATGGGCATTAGCCGCGTTGTGGCTGACGGTGGCGGTAATTTCCTCCATGCTGGCCGCGGTCTGTTCCAGTGCCGCAGCCTGGGTGGCAGTCCGGTCGGACAGGTCAGCGTTGCCGCTGGCAATGTCGCCGGCCTCGCGGTGCAGTATAACCGCGTTGTCGCGGATCGACTCCACCGCATCGAGCAGGCTGTGCTGCATCTCCCGGACCAGCGGTACCAGCTGCCCTACGCAGTTGCGGCCAAGGTCTTCCGGCTCATGGGTGAGGTCGCCATCCGCGATGGTCTTCAGGTGCGCACGGATCTTCGCCACCGGGCGCACGAGGTGCACGACGAGATAGCGGTCGCAGAACGCCAGCAGCGTGGCAGCGGCCAGCAGCGCAATGCAAAGAATCACCTCAAGACGGTGGCGCTCAGCCAGCACCGGCGCGTCGTCGGCCGCCAGCTGCTGTGTCAGGGCGCTGAGACGTTCTCGTGCCGCGGCCGGATAGCCCTGCGGTGCCGACAGCGTTGCCCGGTAGATATCCCAGGCCGGGTCTGCCGGAACGGCGGTCAGCAGAGCCGCCTTATCTGCTGCGCTGCCGTCCTGCATAACGAGGCCCGCACGGGTCAGAAAGGTGAGCTGCTGCGTCAGCGCATCGGCGCGATCGGCATGGCGGTACATCTCGCGCAGCGTCAGCGTGCCGTAGCCGCCGGCAAGCGCCACCACGGCCAGCGAGAGGATCATTATCCACAATACCACGCGGCGGATGGTCAGGTGTCGGAGTAACTGCATAAGGTTTTCCCTAGTGTCATATTGTTGTTAAATAATAATTGTCGTTTATTTTATTTTTGTGCGTGATTAATACGCGCTGCGTTTATTCAGAGGGAATTCTGGCAGGATTAATAAAAAAAGAATATGTTTCAACGATAGAATAAAAGAATCGTGATGCTGTGAATAATTCGCTAAAGAAAATAAATAATGACACCGGACCACGCGGTGCCTAGAATACATGGCATATTAATGCGTTAATTGTTTTTCCCTGTTGCAGTAATTCTTTTTAGTGCCGGTCCGTTACCGTACATTTTTTCTTTCTGATTTCGCACCGGAACCAGGCCGGGGCGGAGGGATACATGCTAATTAATCTTACCGGCGACGACGATCGCCGCGCGCAGGCGCTGAAAGCGCTGCGCAGTCCCGACGAAAGCCGCGACGACGTGCTGCAAAAATTTGTCCGGCTGGCCAGCCAGGCGCTGGATATTCCCGGCAGCTTTATCTCCGTGCTGGATGACGAGCACCAGCACGTGCAGGCCGCCCATAATTTCGGGCTGAAGCAGTCGTCGCGCGAGGACTCCCTGTGCCGCCATGCGGTGGACAGTGACAGTGCTGTGGTCGTGCCTGACACCTGGCTTGACGCCCGTTTTTCGTCACATCCGCTCATCACCGGCGCGCCTTACATACGCTTCTATGCCGGCGTACCGCTGAAAAATCGTGAGGGCATTGTGCTTGGCACGCTGTGCGTCACGGACACGGTCCCGCACCCGTTTGGCACCGATCAGGTAACTACACTTAAGCTGCTGGCCGCGCTGGTGATGTCGTTTCTGGAGGCCTGGCACTCCGCCGGATTTGCCGACCCGGTCACCGGCCTGCCAAACCGTCAGCGCCTCGTACGCGACCTGCAGTTTCTGGCTGCGTCGGGGGACAGCACGCCGCGCCGCCTGGTGCTGATTGACTGCATCGACATGCCGCGCGCCTACGAACTCGCCCGCTCGATGGGGATGGGGCCGGTGGAAAGCCTGCTCAGGGACGTGGCCACCCTGCTGCCGCTGCGCCTGCGCCCGGCCCCTGACGAGCTGTTCTATACCGTTGCTACCGGGCGATTCGCCGTTCTGACGCGTGAAGACAGCCACTTGAATGCGGACTGGGTCGCGGGTCGCCTGGAGGGGATCAGTGCCGATCTCGGGGACGGCATCGCCGTGGCGCTCAGCACTCATGCGGGCGAAGTGACCTTTGCCACGGGCAGCATAACAGCACAGGAAGCGCTGCGCCGTGCGGTGAGCGCGCTGCACGAGGCCATCGGCCGGGGTGTGCCCGCCATGCGCTTCAGCGCGGCCAGCGACGCGCGTCACACTCAGGACTTCACGCTGATGAATGACCTGGCCGCCGCGCTGCGGGAAGACAGCGGTCTGTGGCTCGCTTTCCAGCCCAAAATCTGCCTGCACAGCGGCAGGCCCGTCGCGCTGGAGGCGCTGATCCGCTGGCACCACCCGGTACGCGGCGAGCTCTCCCCCGCGGTGTTTGTCCCTCTGGCTGAGCAGACTTCGCTGCTCAGCGACCTCACGGCCTGGGTCACGGACCGGGTTATCCGCCGCCTGGCACGTCTGTGCAACAGCTGTATTCAGCTCCCCGTCACGGTGAACGTCAGCAGCCAGGACTTTGCGCGCGAGGGCTTTGCTGACGCGCTGGAGATGAAGATGATAAGGGCGAAGCTACCCACATCCCTGCTAGGCATTGAGTGTCTGGAGACAGAGCGCATTATTGAAAACCCGGCGGCAATGCACGGGCTGGAGATGCTGAAGCTGCGCGGATTCGGGATTTCGCTGGATGATTTCGGCACCGGCTACAGCAACATCAGCTACCTGCGCCGCATGCCGCTTGACGTCATCAAGCTGGACCGCTCGCTCATCAGTGAAATTTCGTCTGACACCGCTTCGCGCATTATTGCCCGCAGTATTATTACTATGCTGAAGGATCTTGACTACACGGTGCTGGCCGAAGGCGTTGAGGATGCGGAAACGGGCACCGCGCTCACCGAGTACGGCTGCGACCAGGCGCAGGGCTTTTTCTATTCCCGGCCCCTGCCGGAGTCAGAGCTCGACGGATGGCTGTCCTGGAAGCTTCGCGGCCAGTGCTGACCCGGCGTCATGCTATCAGACGGTCACCGGATATCGCCTGAACCCCTCCGGTCCGGCAACCACAACCGCGTTACGTCCGGCGCCTTTGGCCTCATAAAGCGCCTCATCGGCGCGGCGCAGAAGCGCGCCGCGGCCGTCACAGCAGTCAAGCGACGCGACGCCGGCGGACACCGTCATCGTTCCCACGTACGGAAACGTCGTGGTACTTACCGTTTCGCGGATGCGCTCCGCCGTACGGGCCGCATCTTCCAGCGACGTCTGCGGCAGCAGCAGAATAAACTCCTCGCCACCTGAGCGGCTGACCACGTCGCCGTTTCTGCAGGCCTGGCGCAGCAGACCCGCCAGGCTTATCAGTACCGCATCGCCGGCATCGTGCCCGTACCAGTCGTTTATTTTTTTAAAATGGTCGATATCAAGGGCTATTGCGCACTGTGACGCATCCTCACTTAACCGGTCCGCCAGAAGAATGAACCCCCTCCGGTTGCAGAGTCCGGTCAGCGGATCGGTCATGGCCTCGTCGCTGAGCGCTGCCATGCGTCCGGCCACGGCATGGCGTTGCTCTTCCAGGGCCTGCTTAAGGCGATCTGCTTCATAGTACCAGGCCTGCACCGACGCGGGTGACGCTTCACTGCCTCCGTCCCGCACCATGCTGGCCAGCTTTTCCAGGGGAGAGGCGATACGCCCGGCCAGCACGGTCATCACGGCAGCCGTCAGGATGATAATTCCCGACAGGAACCACAGCGCATTTTTTACCGTGCGCATCAGGATCTGCCGCACCGTCTCAGAGCTCCCCGCAATGAAAATGTTCCAGTCCGTCCTGTGCAGGCTGGCATAGCCGGTAAGGAACTGCTGCCCGTCCGCTTCAGAGCTGAATTGGCCACTCTGCGTTGTGGCCAGCTGTTTCTGCAGCGCGGGAGGCAGCGTCATTTTTTTCCCGACGCGTGCGGGGTCGTGGCTGAATATGATAAGGCCGTCATTGCTGACGATGCTGACGGTGGAACCACGGGCGTAGAAATGCTGGCTCAGGATATCGCTCAGCATGCTCTGCTTTCTGAGATAGATTGTGCCGCCGATATAGCCCAGATAATGGCCGTCAGAGGTAAACAGCGGCTGGGACAGAAACACGACATAGTTGCCGGAGGCTGACGTAAAGGGCGCTGAAATAAACGGCTTCTGCGTGGCAATTGCCTGCCTGCTCGCGTCAGAATAGAGTTTTATGCCTACAAGATTCAGGCTTTCCGGTGAGGTGGCAGCAATGACGGCGTCACGGTTAACCACCACGACCGTATTGAAAAAACCCGACTGCAGGCGCAGGCGGTCGGTCTCGGCCCGGAGCAGTGCCGGGTCGGAGAGTCCGTTAATCTGCCGGGCGCTCCAGGCCAGTTCGCGCTGTGCGATACCAAGATATCGGTCGGTCGTGTCGGCAAGCTTGCGCGCGTAGGCGATATTGCCCTCGAGCAGGCTGTCCTCAATGTTGCCTTTCTGAAAAATAAGCAGCGCGCCGAGCAGCAGGCTGGCGGTCAGGATCACCCCGCCGATGGAGAGCGAGATGAGGAGCGTGCGGAGGCGCAGTTTTTTCAGCGACATGACGTTAAGGTCCGGTTAAGGTATATCCAGAGTGTAGCTGTTATGCCGCTGACTAAAGCCATGAATAGCGAGCCTTTTATGCCCCGCACGGCAGGATTGCGGAGACCGGCAGGTTCATGCAGGCTTAGCATTCCTGATTCCCACGGCTACTAACCAGTCTGATAACCCGGTAGTTATTACGAAACCCGTAGCGTAATGTCATAAAAAGTGCTTAACAGTGCAATGCCACCTCACCAGGGCATTTCAGCCATTAGCCCGTGAAATCCTGCGGGCCTTTTTTCAGGCTGAATACTGAAAACAGGTCCGCAGGCGCCACCTTACCAACTTATTCACCTGCGCAGTGGATAACCCTGTGATCAGCCGGTATAAGTCAGCCGGCAACCGGCCGGTAATGCATGACAACGCGAATCGTACAAATTATATACACCCCGCATAGCCGGTCATGCCCATGAAGTGGCTGTGATTCTGTAAAGCGTATACCGGTTCTGGTGACTCAGAATCTGCCCGTGCCCTGACACATTCGTATCTGATTTTTTTTAGCCGCGGCGGTGCAGGACGGGCCCATGCAGTCCTTTTCTGCTGCCTGCCTGTGCAGGCCAGTTGATTTTTTCTTTACGTTTCGTTATGGCTGGTCCGCAGCGTTTTAAGATATATGTGAACCCGGAATTTCAAAAAAGCCGGATACGACCTGAGGCATTATCCTGTTGCCGCTAATGCTCAGTGCTGTTTCCACAACAGCAGACAGCTTCTTTATTTATACGATTGCTCAAAGACAGCAGCTCAGATGGAGAATCAGAACGCAATGGTCACCGAACGCTGCAGGCGATGCTGTGCAACGCTGACTCCTGAGGAGCGCCACCATTATGTCAGCCTTTGTGAGGTCTGCGCAGCGGACATCCGGAGGCAGGCGCGCGAGGCGAATACGCCGGTAAAATCACCGGTCTATGTGCTGAGATACGCCGCTTTTATATTACGGCGTTACCGTCACATCCGGAAGGTCAGGAATTGACAGCCCAGCATGAAGCCAGTTGTGACTGGCTCTGCAATTTGAAAACAGGTATTGTCCGGATGCTAGGGGGAATCTATTTTCGGTTTAAAGTTTTTATTTCTGTAATCTTAATGAAAGGGGATTAAAGAAATCCCGCACTACCCTGATACAGGAACGGTTTGTCATCTGGTTAATGAATCTTTCTGGTAAATTAAATGAGAGACCATCACTTTTTAGACTAGGGCACTGAAAATAATAAATTTTAATCTATATTTTTATTTTTCATTACATCCCGAGGCGTAATGAAGCTGTAAGCTTTTATTACACCTGCACGAGTGCAGAAATCAATGTGAACTATAAGACCTTCTAAGGAAATAAAAATTTTTATATTTTTAATTAACGCATGATTTCTTCTGTAACTATCATGCAATTATTAACCCTCCCTAATTATTCTGAAAGTAATCTTAAGTGTAAGTCGTATGAACTTTAATTCGGACAAATAGGTTCTTCCGACAAAAAACAGGTAAAAAAATGTGAATTTAGTTAGTGCGGATAAAAAACTGCATTTATTGAGGCTGATGACCTGGAAAGATAAAATTCTATCCTGGAAATATCGCGCATGAGGTATTTTTCCTGCTTTTACCTCATGTCAGATTTCATAGCCTGGCCCGGGCTGGCCGCCATTGCCACCATGGAGGTTTCCAGATGTCAGCGTTTCATCTGTAGTTTAACTTCTGGCTTACCGGGATATATGCAGTCTCAATCCGCTACCACGGACGGGTTTACTTAGTATCATACCGCACGGAATCTGGTTGCGCGTATCCGGAATTTGATGTCCGCTTCGTGCCAGTAGCGGTCGTTGCTTTCACAGCATGCATGGTCAGTCACTCCACCGCACAGGTAAATCCCCTGATATTGTAATGTAATTTTTTCCATTCTTCCATCACCACCCCGTCAGGGGCAGCGCACCGCCGTCCGTGTTTATTCCTCTGGCAGAGCAGACCGGACTTATCCATGAGATGGGGGCTTTCGCCCTGAGGCGGGCATGTGCAGAAGTAGCCGGCTGGCCTGATAGCGAACGCATAGCCGTAAACCTTTCGCCCTGCCAGTTTCGCGAACCCCGGCTGGCCGACATCGTCAGTGACGCTCTGCAACAGAGCGGTCTTGTGCCGCACCGGCTTGAGCTGGAGATTACGGAGTCGGCCCTGTTTGAGCATCCGGAAGACAGCTATCGCGTCATTCATGAGTTAAAGGAAATGGGGGGGCATATCGTACTGGACGACTTTGGCACAGGCTATTCATCACTAAGCTACCTGCGTACCCGCCTGTTCAGCAAAATCAAAATTGACCGATCCTTTATCAGCGATCTGATTTCAGATGCGGGCGCGACGGCAATTGTCAGTGTCGTCCTGACGCTGTGTCGCGAGCTCGGGCTGGAGGTGGTGGCGGAAGGCGTTGAAAAAGAAGAGCAGGCTGAATGGCTCCGGACATCCGGCTGCGGGATGCTGCAGGGCTTTCTTTTTGGCCGTCCGGGTCCACACAGAAAGCAAAATCAGACAATCTGATGGTTTTCTGATACACGCAGGTTTTACCGGTCAGCCACTGTCCGGATAAGACAGGCCGCCACTTAATAAGCGCAATGCCCGAAGGAATTTTATTTTTAAAACGAAAACACAACGAGCTCTGTTCACCTAAAGTGAACCCCGCGACCGTATTTGTAATGTCTGCTTTGTGCCAAAAGCAGAAGTTCGACTTTTGAACCGTTCTACAGCACAACATTGTCTCCGTGCCAAAAACTTTTTGAAAACTATCGAATGGCAGAGGCCTTGCACAAGCATCAAACAGGCAGCGCGCGATCTTTCACAACCGTTTTCATAACTAATGTTGAGGTAAGCCGCTGCACACCTGAGATACCAGAGAGTTTTTCATCATACAGCTCCTGAAAAGCCGGCAGGTCACGGGTGATAATATGAAGCAGATAATCGGGATCGCCAAACAGTCGCTGCGCCTGAATAATTTGCGGTATCTCCTCTACTGCCGCCTCGAAGGCGGCGACCGCCTGTCGGTCTCCCTCGCGCAGGGTGACGAAAACTATGGCTGAAAAGTTCAGCCCGAATCTGGCCGGATCCAGATGCGCCCGGTAGCCGCTGATTACCCCTTCCTGCTCAAGGGCTCTGACCCGGCGCTGGCATGACGACAGGCTGACCCCCACCCGTTCCGCCAGGTCAGTGAGCGAAAGCCGCCCGTCATTCTGAAGCTCTGCAAGAATATTGCAGTCTGTTCTGTCCATTCCTGAAAACCTCCCGTCCCGACTCATCTTTTAAGCTGTAAATGAAAGCACATTCCGCTTGCAAAGCGATATTCTTTCTTCAATTTTTAACGTATTAGTCAGGTAAAGATTTTACTAAATGCAGCTTTTTAACACTGATCAATGCCCGGTCAGCGATGCGGTCGATAAGGATTACGCTACATGTCACTGAGTATATTCGCCGCCTTCTGGGCTGTTTCCGTGCTTTTTGTAATCACGCCCGGCGCCGACTGGTCTTACGCCATTTCAGCCGGCATCCGGGGACGCCGGGTTGTGCCGGCGGTTGCCGGCATGCTGAGCGGCCATCTTGTTACAACGCTCATAGTGGCAGCGGGAGTCGGCTCAGTCATTGCAGGCACGCCGGGCGTACTGACGCTTCTGACCGTAGCCGGGTCGGCCTACCTGCTCTGGCTAGGCCTCGGCATGTTGCGCCATCCGACAGCGCCGGCGGCGGGGCAGAATGATGATGCAGGCTCGCCACTGAAATGGGCGCTCAAGGGCTTTTGCATCAGCGGGCTTAATCCGAAGGTTTTTTTGCTGTTTCTGGCTCTGCTGCCCCAGTTCACTGACGTCCACGCTGCCTGGCCGCTTCCACTGCAGATGATCGCGCTGGGGCTGGTGCATGTGGTCAGCTGCGGCGTGGTCTACCTGCTTGTGGGGTATGGCTGCGGTAGGGTGCTTGGGACGCGACCGCGCGCCGCACAGAATGTCAGCCGGATGTCAGGCGCCCTGATGATCATTATTGCGGCCCTGCTGCTGGCAGAGCAGCTTCTCTGACGCATGGGCATGAAGGCTTATAACAACGCATAATGCAGCAGGGACTCTATGAATACACTAAACGTCAGCCCGAGCTTTAGGGTGTCCTGCAGACCGAGCAATACAATTAGCGTTGCGAAAGCTGGTATTATCGCACCGCAACATCCTTCATCAACGTAACGAATTAGCAGAGAACACCATGTCATCAGTCACACTGACACATCTGAAAAAACTCAAGCAGCGCGGCGAGAAAATCACCATGCTCACCTGCTACGACGCCACGTTTGCACACCAGCTGAGCACGGCAGGCGTGGAGATGCTTCTTATCGGCGATACGCTGGGAATGATCCTGCAGGGCCATGACAGCACCCTGCCGGTCAGGCTGGAAGATATGGTTTATCACACGGCCTGCGTTAAGCGCGGAAACAACGGCGGCTTCATTATAGCCGACCTTTCATTCATGACCTGCTCCTCACCTGAGCAGGCACTGCACAGCTCCGCGCAGTTAATGCAGGCCGGTGCGCAGATGGTCAAGATTGAAGGTGGAGAGTGGCTGTGCGACACGGTGCGTCAGCTGACGCGTAACGGTATACCAGTTTGCGCCCATATAGGACTAACCCCGCAATCGGTTAACGTCTTTGGCGGCTTTAAGGTGCAGGGCCGTAATAAAGAGCAGGCGGCCTCCCTGATTGAAACGGCGAAAAAGTTAGAAGAAGCCGGTGCGGCTATGGTGCTGGTTGAAGCCGTCCCCGCCTCTCTGGGCAAGGCGCTGAGCGAGGCTGTATCCGTGCCGGTCATAGGCATCGGTGCAGGTCCGGATACTGATGGACAGGTTCTGGTGCTGCACGACATGCTTGGCTTGAGCATGACCGGCAGGGCACCGAAATTCGTCAAAAACTTTATGAAAGGGCAAGGCGACATTCAGGGCGCATTAAAAAGCTACATTGCCGCCGTCAAGGACGGCAGCTTCCCGGCGGCGGAGCACTGCTACTCAGAATAAGTTACAGATGCAGCCGCTTATTTTAGCGGCTCATACATGTAATCTGGCTAAAGAGACTGATCACCGACATCCTCTTTTCGCTCATATGGGACAACCATAATCACATCTCCAAACCCAAAGGAGATTGAGCATGACAACATCCGCCTGGAACAAGGGCCGTATCATTGGCCAGAAACGGCCTCTTCAGATCTCTCATATCTGGGGAATCCGTATCAGAATTGAGCTGAAAGGAAAAGTACGCGATTTAGCTCTGTTTAACATGGCTCTGGACAGTAAACTTCGGGGCTGTGATCTGATTAAGCTAAAAGTTTCTGATATGGCCTATGGGCACTCTGTTTCAGGCAGAGCGACAGTGCTGCAGCAAAAAACGGGAAGCTCCGTTCAGTTTGAACTGACTAAGGGAACCAGAGAGGCTGTAGCAGCGTGGATCAAAATGGCTCATCTACGTAGTAGCGACTATCTGTTCCAGTCCCGCGTCGGTTCCTCACGACATATCTCAACCAGGTAATATAACCGTATCTTTCATGGATGGATTGATAAGCTGGGTCTCGACGAGACTCTGTACAGTACGCATTCTATGCGAAGAACCAAGCCATATCTGATCTATAAAAAAACGAAGAATCTTCGAGTGATCCAGCTACTGTTAGGTCACAAAAAACTCGAAAGTACAGTCCGTTATCTCGGTATTGAAGTGGATGATGCCTTGGAGATATCTGAGTCTATTGAAGTCTGATTTGTGAGGGCTGCAACAGCAGCCCTGTGCCAGAAACGGACATTGAGTTCTCCCTTTCATGTAATCGACCAGGAGTGTTGTTATTCCATAAACGAATAATATTGACCTTACATCGATTTTAACGTTATTAGTATGGCCCTCTCTATTAGTATGACTTCCTCAATAAGGATTAAAAGATGGTCTCGTTTCGCTCAATGACAGAAGAAGAGTACTCTGCTTATCTTGAATATTTTATTCCTGACTATGCAATTGAGATAGCATCAAATTATGGAATGTCAAAAAGTGATTCTCTGACGATGGTCCAGCTGGAAATATCAAAATTGCTTGCGGATGGAGTGAATACACGCGGGCAAATTTTACTGTCCATTTTCGCGAAATTAGATATGTCTGAGAGGCACGTAGGCTATCTCTGGTACAAACCAGATGCGGCAATGCGCACAGTATTTATCTATGATTTCCATATTTTCAATTCATTCCAAGGAGAGGGGTTGGGTAAACAGGCTCTACGCACTTTTGAAGAGGATCTCCAGGATAAGGGTTATAAAGAGATTAGACTACGCGTAGCTGGAAATAATGCCCGGGCTTTCCATGTATACGAGAGCAGCGGTTTCGGAGTAACGGGTATCAATATGAGCAAGGTCATCGTGCGTTAGGATATTAATTAACAGAATCAATAATTGAAAATTTCGTCTGCTTTTCGCTCACAGCGGCCCTTAAACTTCATTATGTTAAGAAGGTGACTGAACTCACTCGGCCTCGCAAGGAGCGTGAATAACGCCTAATTTCTACGTTTCTCTCTGCCGTTCCGCGAGTGCATGTTTTGCTGCGCGTGATGCCCATTCATCAGATTGGTCCAGGTGTTCAATCTCGGTTTCTGCTATCGGCGTGACACGGATCAGCGGAACTGAGCCAAAAGGTAAATTATCAATCCTGCGGTCATCAAGACTGAGAATGATTCGGGTCAATGGGTGATATTCGTCTGTAAGCGTACAAAACAGTATTGCGCTATATTTTTCAACATCGTCAGTAACCTGATACCCATCTGCAATGAGATCGCCCAAACTAATTAAGAGAGATGCCCAGTCATCCATCGGATGGCTGATGGTAGTTGAAGCGTCTAATTCCATGAAAAGTTCGCAGCCTACGCCATTTTCCGGGTCAGCAATGCCGGCCCAGGGCGTCGAGAGGCCATCGGTGGCCAGCGTAAATGTCGTTTTGATCTTAATGTTGAGTACTCGACGATGGGGCCCGAACCAGTTCGTCTGGTTGTGTACGTTTGAGTCATCTCGTTCAGCTATAAAATCATCTGAGACACTGCCATGCCTTTCCCAAAAGGCTCGTCTTGCTATAGCGGCGGCCTCATAAATTGGGTCTTGAGGACCGCGCGGCACGATTGTCTTATCGAACAGTGTATCAACTGTAACGCGCCCGCGTATTAACGGTATTTTAGATCCTGTCCAGCGAACGATGACCTTATTAAAAGGCTGTAAATGTGATGCTTCAATTTTCTCGACAACCTCCCGGACCGTTTGAAGGGCGTGGTTCCCCTCTGCAATGTGACTCCCATCTGCATACATGTAGCCTCCAGTTAGTGAGGAGACGCCAGCCTGTTCGGTTATAAAGAACCATTCTCCGTTCACAGCGCCAACGGGTGCCTTGCCTAAGGCCGAGCGCAAGTCTCTTGCCGCATCAGCGTTTGAATATGCTGTCATGTCTGCCCTTTAGCTCCACGTCTTAGGTATTTTTTGTAATTTACATTCCAAGCCCTGCGCGCCAAAGTGGCGCGCAGGTAGTCGAGAACATGAATGAATGGCGACTGTTTATAAAAATACTCTTATGGATGCAAAAGTACCAAAGTCCGCTCCTCGCTCTTAGCGGACTTTGCCTTGTTCATAGTGTCTGTTCTAGGGTTACCCCTTTAATTTCTGGACAGACATCAGGTATGTACAAAGAGGTTTTAAATCTCGTCACAGAATGCGGTACCGGTTTTCAATACACCGTAACACCAGTGCACCAGTTTTCTCATCAGGGCTCCGATAGCCACCATTTTTGGCTTTCCTCGCATGCACAACTCATCATACATATTGCGCATCCGCTTATTGTGAATTTTTCCGCAAAGGGCTGACATGTAAAGCTTTGCTCTTAGCTGAGGAGGACCTATTTTCGACATGCGGGGGCGACTTCGTACCGACGTGCCTGAACGCTTCTCCACAGGCACTACCCCCAGAAAAGCTGCAGCCTGTTCAGCTGACTCAAAGTTATGGCTGCGCAGCACGACCAGCATGTGCATTCTCAGCTGTGGCCCGACAGACTTAATTGATGTCAGCAGGCTGTAATCCTGCTTCAGGTCAGGACTAGCCTGAATGTGTGCTTTGATTTGTCGCTCGATGCTGTCTACCTCTTCACGGAGCAGCTGCGCCATGCGCATGCAAGAGCTGATGACATCTGCAGGCGTATCGGTTGACAGGTATTTTTCCAGGCGATTCTCCTCACGAACGGCATCGCCCAGCAGTACATCCCTGCGACGTAAGAGCGCACTGAGATGTCTGATTTCAGGTGCAGGCGGCTCCCAGCGATGTGGTTTTTTCAGGAATGCGTAACAAGCCAGCATGTATGCATCAACTTTGTCCGTTTTCGTCATGATCCCCATACCGCGGGCAAATTCTCTGGTACGGTGAGGGTTAGCCAGTGACACATAAAAACCCGCGTCATGTAAGTCAGTGGCCAGCCGCTCGTGATAAACACCGGTTGCTTCCATAACTAAGTGAACGTCCTGCGGACCACAGTGCTGGAGCCTGAGCCAGCGAATTATGTTCTCTGTTGCGCTCCGATCATTCAGGATATTGCGCGTTTTGATGCGACCTTTGATACCGTCATAAAGCATGCACACATCAAGCGTGCTCTTGCTTACGTCTATACCCACTGGAAACATAGTCTTGCTCCTCTCACATAAACCGTCACGCCTGTTCGCCTTGTACATACGGAGTCGAGCTCCCGGTAACCGTTCAACCTGATGTGCTGGCGTGAAAGGTGAAGCGGAGGGCCTCATGCTGCTAAACAAGGTTCAGTGTGGTAATGACCTTAAGGACGAGGGCGGGCTCGCTCTGCTTCAGTGGTGGTAGCTCTAATCACCACATAATCTTAGATACAAGGAAGGGGTTGGGTAGCGCCATATATAAGACAGTAACCGGCTGCGCCGGGCGTACGGCGCCTTCTGACCACTGTACCCTGTTCTGCCATGGTCTGGCGCCTCCATGACGCTAAAGCGGCATTCAGGAACTGTCTGTGCATTGCTCACCAGCCTTGTTCGATACATGAAGGCAGGAAATAACCAAGTTGAACGTCCGCTTTGTGCAAGAAACGCTCGCTTTTAATGAACCGGGTGGTTCTGTTAATATAAGCAGGTTTACAGGGAGAAACCACATGCGAACACTGACTGAAAAGAAACGAAATGACATCCTTGACGCTGCCACGACTGTCTTTCTCGAACACGGTTATGAACGCGCATCCATGGAAGCTGTGGCCAGAGCAGCAGAGTGCTCCAAAGCCACGCTCTATAACTATTTCTCCTCCAAGGAGAGCCTTCTTGACGCCGTCGTCAGGGCGTACGGCACCAATTTTCTGACGCGCGCCGCAGACGATATTGACAGTCAGGACAGTCGTCATCTGCCCCTGGCTGACAGGCTGCAGCGCTTTGGTGAAGGCATGCTGGGTGCAATGACATCGGACTGGAAGGGACTGCAGTTGTATCGCATGGTTATCGGCGAGGCCGGACATTCCGGCATCGGTGATATTTTTTACGAATCGGGCGTCCGCGAAAGCATGAACGCGCTGGCAGCGCTGATGAAACAGCATATCGAGGCTGGAGACCTGGTTCACGCTCGTCCCGACCTGAGGGCGAAACAGTTTTCTGCACTGGTGAAGGCCGAGGCGGATGAGCTTTTTCTGCGCCATGAAATGCCGGTTTATACGCGCGAAGATGTCATCGCTATGGTGAAAAGCGCTGTAGAGGTATTTATATCGGGTGCAGCACCCCGCTGACCAGGCCAGCAGGGCTGGACTATTCACGATTAAAGATTGACTAATTCCTGGTTATAATTAAACTGGTACGTACAGTTCATTTATAGAGGTAACGTTTATGCTTAATCGTTTCATTCTGGAGGCAGGTCTGGCCGTGGGTTCGCTTCTGCTGAGCGGCTGCGTTTCTTTATTCTGAGGAGTTAACATGCGTATTGTTTATAGCCTCATTACCGGCATGGCCGTACTGCTGCTTACCGGATGCCTTTCTATCGGCAGTCACATCTGAACCTTACCAGCCCGTCAGAAGGCGGGCAATTTTCTGATGCCGTCTGCGCACAGCTAAATTATTACCTCCGACAGCATGAGCACAATCAGGGTGCTTATGGCCAGAGCCACCATAATTTCTGCAACAAGCAGCGAGATTAACGAGTTCTGGTAGACCCTCCAGGCCCCCTTTGTATATTTTCTCCCGCGGCGGGCTTTCAGGCGCCGGATATGAACGATTTCTTTTACGTTGATGATGACGTGCCACCACATAATCATGACGGTCACCGCAAGAGCGCCAGATAAAATCAGGATACTCAGGATGCTCCAGTCCATCCAGGAACCCCCGCCATTAATCACTGACAGTTTCTCCTTCAATGTATTCTCCTTCATGTAAGTCTTCGCTTATGGAATTCTGAAAACGCGTATCCCTGCGAGCCGGGCTGAATACTGCGAGGTTTTCACCAGGGGGTGACGTCACTGAGCACCAGCAGCACAAGCACAGACAGCGCATCAATAATGAGACATTCCGCCACCAGAAATATCTTTACCCGTTCTGATGAGGCACCCCACACCCTGACGGCATAATATCCGGCCCGTCGCTGACCGAACCGGCGCAGACGGCGCATTTCAATGAGGTTGCCGGCGGTTCTGAGCAGGGCACATACCACGGTCAGCAGCATGGCTCCACAGATGAACCATTGCCTGGGCGATGCATTTTCCAGCCCCCCGGTTATCGGCCAGCCGTTCATCAGCTGACCCGGGCGTCAAATGTGGTGAGGATGCCGGCGGCAATAAAAACAAGCACCAGAACGATCCGGATGAGCAGTACCTTCATGTTCCTGCACACGCCGCATACCGCCGAAGGAAATCAGCTGTACTGCGCCTCACTTCTTTACGGAGCAGCGCCTTATCCTGCTGAAGGCCAGTCATCAGGCACCGCAGCTCCTCCGTCAGCTTCAGCCAGGCATGCGCCATTTCGCCAGAGGGCCGGCAGCGCAGCTCTCCGCGCAGCATTGCCGTATCAATAACGCTCCGCGCATAGTCCGCTGCCGGTGTAAAGGCATCATGTCCCGGACCGTCCAGGCTGCTTCTGGCTTCGCCATACATTTGCAGTGTCAGCATCATTCTTATGAGCCTGCGCCGTACCGGCAGACCGGAATAGCGGAGCGGCAGGCTCAGGATAAAACAGGCATGCTCAGCACTCACTTCCCGTGTGCGCTCCGGCCAGTCCTCCCTCACTCCCGGCATGATGGTCATCATGGAGCCGGGCAGGCACGCGATGCCTGACGACGAAACCTCCGGTTTTAAATAAAGCATTCCGCACTCCTCATGTGAACGTTAACGACACGCACAGAAACATTTTGTTGACAGAGCCAGGATAAACCATATTAACTATACCGTACAGTTCATTATATCAAAAAGTAACCGGAGAATAATTTATGGTTTGCCTCACAAAACAGCTGTCCCGCACGCTTATCCTGACCGCCATCATTGCCGCCGCAGGATGTTCGTCCACGTCACCGGTAAAATATTCCGGCATTCAGGCCACATCCCGGATGACGCCTAACATGGCTGATGACAGTGACCGGATCCCCTACCGCTATGCTGCCCCGGTTGACTGGAGCAAATACCGCAGCATCACCATCGATCCTGTTGAAATTTATGGCGGCAGCGACGCACAGTTTAATGACATGTCGCAGGAAGACCGGCGCAATCTGGCAGACTACATGCAGAAAAAGTTTGCCGACGTGCTGCGGGAGAAGTTCACCGTCAACACCAGCGCCGGGAATGCCCCTTCTCTCCGGCTAAAGCTGACGCTGACCGGTGCGGACACGACGCCACAGGTTGTGGGGACCTTTACGAAATTTGACCTGGCTGGCGGCCCTTATAATATTGTTCAGTCTGTGCGAGGCGGGCGCGGACTGATGAGCGGTTACGTCAACTATGCTGTGGAAGTGCAGGATGCCGCGACCGGTGAACTCCTGCTGGCCTACGTAGCAGAGCAGTATCCTAATGCCATGAACGTGGGGGCCACGTTTGGCTCACTGAGTGCGGCCGAGACAGGAGTGGACAAAGGCGCTGAGCAGTTGCTGGAAAAACTGCGCTAAAGCAGGCGATAACCAGGTCATGACGGCCTGTGAGCACAGGGGTCTGTCAGTGTAGCGATCGCTGTACTGATGGGAAATGAATGGATGCAGGCATTCTTCATAAAAGCTACCCCCGCATCAAAATGATCTGTGTTATGAATTCCCAGTGTCCGCTTTTCGCTCATAGCGGACATTGGGCCGGATAGCGTCCGCTTTGTGCCATGGACTGACGTTGGCTAATCAGTCTGTCAGAATTGCCACGAAACGCTGACGTTCACGTTGCGTGGCTCACCGTATACGTAACTGTTCATATAGCTGTAATACTCGCGATCGAAGAGGTTATCGACGTTGGCCTGCACCGCGACCTGCTTATTCACCTGATAGCGGGCAAACAGTGAGGCCAGCGGATAACTGCCCTGATAAACCCGTATGCTGTCGCCGCTGGCGTTGGTCACATCCTTAAACACCCGGTTCTGCCAGTTGACGCCGCCGCCGACAGTCAGGTCGGGGATTGCGGCCAGCTGATAACGGGTAAAAAGCTTAAATGAGGTCTGCGGCTGATAGCTGTTAAAGCGGCCACTCTGGTCACGAGCCACATAGCGGGTTGCGCCAAAGGTCAGCTGCAGATTATCAGTCAGCGCACCATTCAGTTCGAACTCGGCACCTTTACTCACGGCACCTTTGGCTGCGGCATAGGCCTGCTCACTGCCACTCAGGTAGACGCCATCCAGCGCCTGACCGACGTTATCCTGCTCGATGCGGAAAATCGCCACACTTGCCGTCAGCAGCCCGTCGTTCCAGGCCGATTTCAGACCGGTTTCGTAGCTTTTCCCCGTGACAGGCGAGAGGTAACTGCCATGGGTATCACGATTTGTCTGCGGCAGGAAAATGGCGGTGTAACTGCCATAGGCGGACCAGGTATCATTGATGTCGTAGACCAGCCCGGCGTAAGGCGTGGTGTTGTTTTTGGTCATCTCTCCGCTGCTGCCGTTCGTGCTCCACTGGGTATAGCGTGCGCCAACGATGAGTGACAGCGGATCGGCCAGCGAAAGACGTGCAGCACTGTACACCGATTTCTGACGAACCGTGTCATCATCATTGAGATACCAGCCCTGCCACTCAGGCTCCGCGACGTTACCGTTCCAGTGATTATTGAAAATACCCATATCGGCAGTGGAGATTTCACGCGCCGCCACATCACTGAATCCATCCTGACTGTAGGCGGCATTGTGCTGGCGACTGTAGCTCGCACCCGCCATTAACAGGTGCTGACGGCCCATCAGTTCAAAGGGTCCGCTGGCAAATCCATCTATGGAATCCATTTTACGCTTGCCGCGATCCATGCTGCCGTAAGCGGTGGTCCCTTCACCGCTCTCCTGGTCGGGATTGCCCATCACATAGAGCAGCTTATCGCTAAAGGTGTTTTCGGCGTGCGTGCCGTTGATATGAATATTCCAGCCGTTATCAAAGTTATGCTCGATGTCCGCAAAGACTTTGCGCGAGTTAGTGTTGTAACGTGTCCAGCTGGCTGACGAATTCAGGCTGCGATCGTAATGTGTGGTGGCGTTGTTGCTGTAAAACATCGGCAGGCCACCCCAGGTCGGATTGCCGGTATTGTTATCTTCATAGTCGTAACCCAGTGACAGCGTGGTCTTCTCAGAGAGATCGGCATCCATCACACCGTAGATAAATTTTTGAATTTTCTGATAGCGGTCCAGCCAGCTCTGCTGATCGGTATAGCCGGTCACAACGCGGCCACGCAGACTGGCATCGCCGTTCAGCGGAGAGGAGAGATCCGCCACATACCGCTGTTTGTTCCAGCTGCCATAGCTGGCGCTCAGCGTACCGGTGGCGGTTTTACTGTCGGCATGTTTACGCACCATGTTGATAGAGGCTGACGGGCTGCCCGCGCCGGTCATCAGCCCGGTTGCCCCTCGCACGATCTCAATGCGGTCATAGATAACAGTGTCAGACGCCGCATCGCCGTAATTCCAGTTATCGTTGACCGACGTCGGAATGCCATCGAAGGTGAAGTTACTGACCTTAAAGCCGCGTGAATAGTACTCAGAGCGTTCACTGTCGATCAGATTGGTGGAGATACCGGTGGCATTGGTCAGCACATCGTTAACTGATTGCAGATCCTGATCCTGCATCCGCTGCTGTGTCACCACGCTAAGGGATTGCGGCACATCGCGTGGTGTCAGCATCAATTTAGTGCCCGCGCGGGTGGTCTGGACTGCGTAATTCTGTTTATCGCTTTCGCCGTTATCGGCGGGGGTCGCGCTGACGACCATATCCTGCGATGTTTCCGCTGCCGCCAGAGCGGGGTTGAGAAGGGCATGTACCGCCAGTGCCAGCAACGAGATGCCGAAAACGTTTTTACTTTCTGATTCCCTGCCACTACGAGCCATAAATTTCCCATTAAATGTTGGTAATGCGTTAAGCCATTACGCTTTGATTGTTATTTTTCTCAGCCCATTACAGGAGACAGAAGCGGAATCTATTGTGAGAATGCCAATGATAATCATTTGCTTTATAAATTCCCTGTAAGATTCAACTGAAGATGTAACATTATATTAATTTCAATTAAATCAAATAAATAATCGCGATAAAGGCCTCATACTTGCTGGCGTTTACATTATTTTGGCGCTGAAAAAGGGCGAATTGACCCTAAAAAAAAAGAGAAAGTTGGAGGTTTATGTCGTGAGAACGCACTGGAGCGCTACAGGAATCTGAGCCATTGTTTGCTTAGCGACTGTTAATGAGTATGATTCGCATTCTTTATTCTGGCCGATCAGAATGGCCCGGCACCCTTTATTCCCTGATGGAGTTCTGCATGAAATCGTTAAGCCCGCGCAAAGCCGCTGTTGCCATGGCTGCCGCCGCTACCATTAGCCTGACAGCGTGTCAGGCACCTGCTAAAAAAGTTGATGCGCCTGCTGCAGAAGCCTCTAAACCAGTCGACAGCGCGGTAACTCAGCGCGCCCTGGGGGATGGTCTGTATGAAATGGCTTATTCTCCTGCAGCAAAAGCGTTATTTGTTGCCAGTGCGCAGGCGTTTAAGGATGTGAACGGCGGCATGATCTACCGTCTTGATCCAGCCACACTGACTACTCAGGGTGAAACACATACCGACATGAAAAATTTCGGCACCGCTATCGATGAGGCGGGTGAGGTGTTCTACACCACCAACTCGCTGGATGGCGCAATCTCCAGCGTGGATGCGAAGAGTGGCAAAGTGCTGCAGCGTCTGGTCTTCCCGGGCAAAATCAGTAAAGAGGGCTATCCGGCAGGTGCACGTGAAGTGTTATGGCATGGCAACGAACTCTATGTGGGCCGCGTGGCTGAACCAGGCTATATCTCGGTAGTCGACACCAAAACCTTTACGCTTAAAACCGAAATTAAGAATGCCGGTAAATGGGTGACGGGTATCATCTACTCACCGCTGACTGAGCGTATTTATGCGGCAAACGGCTCCGGTGAAATTCTGGTAATCAATCCACGCAGCCATAAAATCGAGAAACGCTGGACGGCAGGCGATGGCAAAGCGTATCTGTTCCTGAACATGGCGGAAGATCCTGAAACCGGTCGCCTGTTCGTGACCGACGATTCCCAGGGTAAAGCCACGCTGATCTTTGATGAGCGCACGGGTAAGGTGATCAAGCGTATTGAAGGTGATGCTCTAAGCATCAAGTTCAGCGCGAAACGTAATGAGCTTTACATCACGCAGCGTGAGTCGAAGAAAGTGCTGCAACTGGATGCCACGACTTACGCGGTGAAAAACAGTTGGTCCTTTGATAAAAATCCAAACAGCCTGTTAATTGGACCAGATAGCAATACGCTCTATGTCACCCTGAAAGCGGAATTTAATAAAGACTCTTCCACGAAGGGCACTGATGAAATTGTTCGTATCGTCCTGAAGTAATCTAGTGCCGATAGAGTGAATAGCCGACATCAGCAACCTTATAGCGCATAAATAATGGCACAGGCCCGCTCAGGTAAATCTGACCGGGCCTGTTCAGGTAAAGGTCCTGCTAGTGAACCTGCTCTGATTAAGGTTCAGTTAACATAATAGTTCAGACCAGCCCCATGAACTTTCTGACTTAAATGCTTCACTCCCTCCGGGATATGCGTGCACGCAACAGAGCCCCACACCCTGAAGAGTCTGATGTTACCGGGCATTATGATGAGCAGCCTTGCAGGCAAAGGCCGAAAGCTGACGATCTGCCGGACTTTGTTTTCAGCCGTCAGGCCGTATGTCATCTCTGTGTTTCATATCTGTTAATCTGGTTTCTTATGTCATCCCGTAATGGCGTCACTGCTGACCATAAAATAGAGTGCATAAGGACTGCCGGAATTACCACATATCTGAATTTATCCTGCCGAACTTCGGAAGTCAGCAAGAGTCTCACCCATTCGGGATCATTCATTTCCAAAATGTAGGCCATACGGTAAAATAAGCTGAAGCCTGTCAGGTCAGCCTGGTTTCAGCTATGTACGCCTTATAAACTGCGGTTTGGTCTTCGGCTGCAGCCACATATCAGTATCGGACGGCGCGGGCACGGAAGGAGCCTGATAAGTCATCAGGAAGCATTGTTGATTAATAATTCTCAGGCTGTGGCATACGGACAAAATCAAAAGCCAGTCTTATTACAATTGCTCTTCAGTGCTGTTTCTCCATAAGGATACTGCCGGATAAAAATGTGCAGACTGACCACCCTTACCTTGATGAAACACAAGCGCTGGATTAATGCCGGGATGCTGACAGCGATTAAAGGCATGAACGCAGACCGCGATCAGGCTGAGCGTAAAGGTATGCTTAGCCTGATGCACCATATTTATACAACCGATATCGGCGAGCGTGCCAGCCTGACTGGCGGAATGCATGAATACACTGCACTTCATTCAGGCAGAATCCCTGAAGCAGCAGCACTGGCGATGTCCATGGCAGACTGTTGCCGCTGGCACGTCGATTGTCTGCGCCATCTTTTTACTGATGAACTGGACTTGCAAGTGCCATACCGCCGCGCTGACGGAAAATGACACAGTCTACCGCAGTGCTACTTGCTCAGGTATCAGAACACGATACCTGAGCAAGTAAATCAATCGGCTGGCTTAACAATGCCTGTGGCGGGCGTGCTCCCCGGAACCTGCTGCCAGTATTTCTGCATGAATGCCTGCAGGAAAGAAGGAGTGCAGGAGGGTCTGGTAATCAGAACCGGCAGGCTGCAATCATAACCTGTGTGTATTCAGATGCTCAAACCTGAGCATATTTACTGTTAAGTGACGATAACTTCCTTTTTGACTCTGCCGCACATGCACATGTGCACAACCGGAAACCTGAGATGCTTACAACAATTATCTACCGAAGCCATCTTTCAGAAGATGCCTCCGTCAGTATCCTGCGGGGTATGGTAGAAAAAGCCAGCCTGCTGAACGTCCGCCATCAGGTTACAGGGATCCTGCTCTTTAATGGATCCCATTTCTTCCAGATACTCGAAGGGCCGGAGGAGGGTGTTATTGCTATATATGAGCGTATCTGTGCTGACACGCGCCATAACAATGTTGTTGAGCTGATGCGTGACTATTCGCCATCGCGGCGTTTTGGCAATCAGGGCATGGAGCTTTTCGATCTGCGCCGCAGTGACCCGAACAACGTTCTTCAGACTGTACTTGACCGCGGCACGTCGAAATACCAGCTGACCTATGATGATCGTGGGTTGCAATTCCTGAGAACGTTTGTCGAAGCCCGCGAGAAAGAGAATTATTTTGAGATGCTCCCTGCCGACTACTGGGAATTCATCCCGGGAGGGGGCGTGCTGCCTACAGCGCCGGGCCTTTATTTTCGTCCGGTGATTGATCCGCTCGGACGTGTAATAACGGCTATGGAAGCTATCCCTGACGGAACAGCGGGCGGTCTGAGCGGCGAAGCGCTGCATGCCCATAACCTGAATGCAGTTACCGAAGCCCTGCAGAACGCGGGCAGATCCATCCCGGACGGGATGACGCTTTATATCAGCATTCTGCCAATGACACTGGTTTTCGTGGCTGACGCCGTGAGCCGCATCGTCAGTGCTGTTAAAGATGCCGGCCTGGTGCCTCAACAAATCGTACTTGGGGTAAGCGAAAAGGAAGTTATCACTCAGCTGAACATGTTTTCTTCAGCGGTCCGTCAGCTGAAACAGGCGGGTATCAATCTGTCCATTGACGATTTTGGTGACGGTTCTGCCGGGTTATCACTACTCGTAAATGTACAGCCTGATCGGGTACGTATCAGCGCTACAATTGTGCGAAATATTCACAGAAGCGGTCCGAAACAGGCTGTTGTTCAGGCTATTATCCGCTGCTGCTCGGCACTGGAGATTAATATAATCGCGGCAGAAGTTAACCGGCCTGAAGAGTGGATGTGGCTTGAAGCAGCCGGCATTATTGATTTTCAGGGTAGCCTGTTCACGCCTGGAGGGGCGTGCATTGTCTGGCCGGAGACTCGCGAAGCCATCTGATTCTGAAAAAACAATCCCGGCCGGTATGCCGGCCGCCACGGCAGTTATGTATACCCGGCACTTTTCCTTTCTCACCAGTGTTATCAACGTGCTGGCCTGGATGACCACCGACATTGCCAGAAAATATCCTGATTTATTATGCGAATAGCATTTTTCGCTATTGCAGTGGTTTTGCTGTCCACGGTATTTAACTGCGAGCTGGCAGTCCGGATACGAGACTACATGTTGCTGCAGATAAGCCAGCCTGCTACAGCTGACAGAAAAATATTATCGGCAGGGCCCTGTTATTTCAGTGCGCCTGTCCGCCCCCTGGCTGTGAAGGTTAATCTTACTTAGTTCTTAACCTGCATCTGAGATATAAGACCGGAATGATACTGATACGCTCTTGGTCATGAGTGCGCTGAAAGATCAGAAGTGAAAAAGGGCTGCTACACCACTGGATATGCTGCTGCATCTGCCGATTCTTTCTGCATAGTATTTAACTGCCACCGCAGGTGGTAAAGTTGTACAAAAAATAAAATGGTGTACAATAATATTGTGAGTTTCCGATATTCATTTTATCCAGCCGATGAGCAGATCCGTGGAGATCGTTTGCGGTGTGGTTTGTTTACTAGGTGTCTGCAGGGACATGTCTGTTTCAGACGCAGCAAGCGCGTATTGCTTTCCTCTGGCGCTTAACAATTATTAACTGATATGGTCTGCGCGGCTGCGCCTGCAGTACAGATTGTATGAGTTTTTATTACGCGGGCAGTTAAAAAATGGCGGTGAATCTCTTCTCAGCGGAGGGGCGACAAGTAATCATAATTCTGGGGGGGATGATGATACTGTTGTGGAAAGCTCATGCTTTTCACCGGGAGGCACCCGGCACCGCCGTTTTTCCCTGCCTGCACTGACGTTTCAGGGTCTTTCAGGTTTTCCATATCCTGTTTACTTCCTGTCAGCATAATCGACCGTTAGTTTAAGAATGCGCTAATGCCTGTGGGCAGAGAGTAAAAGACTGACTCTTCGTACGCAGAGCAGCGTCATTCAGGCATACATATTTAAACCATTCCGTTTGAAACGGCTATTGATGAGTTATTGAGATTATTACTATTACCTTAGCTGTACCCCCCCTTTTCCCATTATTCCGGATGAGAGCCTTATGACCCGACAACAATGGCTGCTGAAATTTCGTCGCTGTTCCACGCCGGAAACGCTTGAAAAGGTTTATGAGCACCTTTGCTACACCGGGGATCCTTCCCACGAATTTGCGATGACACAGGCTTATGATCACCGTAAAGCAGAGCTGGTCACAGGTAAGCTGTATGACCGTGTCCCTGAATACGTATGGCACTTTGTAAGGTAAATCTGTGCAGTTCAGAATCTGCAGGTCGCAGGTCCGCATCATGACTATGTCACTCATCTTCGGGCCCTGAAGAAATGCGTATCCTGAGCATCACTCTCCAGCTCTATTCAGGGCGGTCCTTTATTTCAAGGTGAATAATTGTGAGCAACTCACCCCAGTCTCCGGTCGTATAATAGTGCTCTGCTGACTGTATCTGAGGATCTCGCACTTCAATCATGTCCGCAAGTTCGCGGAGCTTGTCTGCCAGGCTGGGAAGGGAGATAGATATGTATGACGGTGGAAGGCATCTGGCCATGTTTTGTCTGTCTGTGAAATATATAGTCTGTTCTCACAAAATGCAGGAGTAAAGCAGTTTCCCCGGCTCTGTTACTTAACAGTTAATCCTGCATGAAATTTATTTTACCGCAGGAATTCCGGTTCTGCCGATGGCATCGCCGATATGTTCATGCTGGACCGCCTGCGTCAGCATGAGCAGACGCGTTCGCCTGGTCATCTGCGTTCTGTCTGCATTTTTCTGGCTTTATTCACACCGCATCACGTGACTGTCATCTGCCAGTTCAGTGTCCGTAAGCGTCTGTTTCTGCTCGAGCCTTCTGACTGCGGTACTTTATCCTGTCCGGCCTGCAGTGCAGAATAAGAAGCCGTTCATTGCAGCCGTCCGACACTCATAGCATGGTGTTTCACTTAATGCAGACGGCGCGTACATTCTACCGGGAAAAAGAAATCTCTGAGGGCGCGCAGGGCGACCCGGCCGTATTCTGGCAGAGCAGAAGAGCATATCGGTGCTGACCTTATCCCCCTGAAAAATACGAGCACTGACATTATCGTCTGAATCATGATGACCGGCCATAGAGTCGCCTGCCAGTTTACCGGACTGCACCCGGCAGAGGTGACGGAAGGCAGACATAGATCTTTGGATGCTAATCCGGAACAGCACTACTGACTGCATGTTATCCACAGAAACGGGGGATAAGTGCTGTATAAATAGCAACAGGACTGATGGCCGGCAGATACATTCGGCCGCATGCATGCCCTGATGGCCTGCTGCAGGCAACAATCCGAGTGAGAATCGCACCGGGATACCGCAATGCATACGCAGATCCGATACAGCCATATATATGTGAGCCCTTTCATGAACTACCTGAAATTAAAAAAGGGCAGTCGCCGTTCAATCAGACTCGTTTTTTCAGCTTAAGGTGAAAGTATTTAACGTTCACGGTGAGAAAGAGCATCTGACCGAAATACGTTTTCAGCCGGAGCTCTTCTTCACCGGATGCTGCTATTGCCACGGCCCTGTTAAGCAGGCGGGAGCTGTGTGGTATCAGAAATATTTTTAATCCTGTTGCAAAGTTTACCGGCAAGTTTGTCGAGTTCTCGGTCATAAGAGGCTCGCTCTGCTGCACTGAGGTAACCCTGCTGTTTAACAAACTGTGCCGCGTCACTGCGCACTTTTCCGGCGCGACGCCACAATAAGTCAGCCTGCCCCTCCGTCAGCCTCCGGGCTTTACGTGCCGTACTGATATCAGCCTGCAGTATGTTAACCCTTAGGGAAATATACGCCTCAAGCGGATCTGTGACGCTGCCACCCGTTTCCCCTTTAAGACTACGTTGCGCCTGCACGTCGCATGATGGGTAAGTTTTATCATGCGTTACGTCAGCCGCTGCCTGAACCGAAGTCAGCACAACGAGTACCATAATCAAATAGTTCATGTATATGTACAGGCTCCTGTAATGATTTATGTCCTATGGGGAGGATGAATTACTCCGGCATACCTGCCATCAGAGTACCCTGTCAGGCCTTGCCGGAACGACAGTTCCAGTTAATCCTTTCCGGAGATACTGTAAATGAAAACATTTGGGTCGCTGTTTGTTTCTGCTGTATTGATGCACTTTTCATTCAATACGTTTATATACGCAGGGTGTACTGAAACATTCTGACAGCCGCACAGCCCGGTTATGAACGCTGTCTTAACTGCGTAAGAATACTACGATGACACACTGTCTGTTTTTCCTCTCCTGCTGACTTTCCTGCCCTTACGTCCCGCTTCGGCCGCACGCTCATGATCATTCCTGAAATTGCCACCGCTTATCTGACCGCCTTTTCTGCCAGCATCCACAGCGCGCTGTGGATTTGCGGCGAAATTGCCGGCCCCCCCTCTGAGCTTCGTCATAATGCCTCCTGTCTGAGTTAAGTGAAGTCTGACAAAGCATAGCCGGGTTTATCCCGCGGAGAATAAATCAGGCACAGACAGTGTCCGGCGTGCTGTCCAGATCACGCTTTGCCTTTTTTAATGCAATAGCAGGAAGATCAGATGCAGACTCCCCTCTAAAAAATTATGGCTGAATTTGATAAATAATCCTGAAGCGCTCCGGGCAAGGCCCGAAACACTTGTGCTGACTTCTGAGCGGTAGCAGCTCCTTATCTCGCTTCAGAACTTATCCGTAAATACTGAGAAAAACAGAGCCTGAGGAGCAGCCAGAGTGTATTTCACTCAGCAAAGATGACGTCAATCCGGTTTTTATCGCGACAGGCAAGGGCAGGCTCGCTTATCCATATAGAGGCAGGCTTGAAATAACGGATGCTGTATCCGGGTTTAGGTCGTCAGGTAGGCTCTGGAGCAGGGAGCAGGGAGCAGGGGCTGGGAGCCTGAAGTGACCTTAACTGTCTGAAGGGTGCAGCTGAAACACTGTGCATTAAAAGATAGGAAGCAGGTAGGGGTTGGCAGGAAAATTAGCGCCGCTATCGCGGGATAGCGGCCTGTTAACTTAACTGATGGCATCAGGTTGCTGAGCAACCAGATTACGTCGCTTACTCTTAAGCTCATCAATTCTCTTATCTATATCTTCAATCCGCTCCTCGATTCCGTCATGATGCTCCTTTAACAGCTCTCTGGCTTCTGCCAGAGATGAGGCCGCAGGGGTGTCACCGTATAAAGGCTTATTAGCCGTTTCTCTTACCGTGACACCTGTTATTACGCCAATCACACCCACAACCATCAGATACCATGCAGGCATGTAAAGATTCCCTGTTACCTCAACCAGCCACGCCGTTAATGTTGGGGTAATACCGGCAATCAGGATAGCGATGTTATAGGTACCGGCCAAAGCACTGTAGCGCACTTCTGTAGGAAATAGCGCTGGCAGGGTCGATGCCATTACACCTATCAGGCAGTTGAGTATGACAGCCTGTATCAGGAGCCCGAAGAAGAGCGCGACCAGGCTGTCCGAGGTAATAAGCATAAATGAAGGAATGGAAAGCATCACCATTGCCGTGCTACCAATGATGATAAAAGGTTTTCGCCCGAATTTATCACTGAGTAGCCCCATCACCGGCTGTACAAAAAGCATCGCCAGCATGATGACAACTATAATCAGAACACCACGGTCCTCTGAATAGTGCAGATTATGCGTCAGGTAACTCGGCACGTAAGTCAGCAGCATGTAATAAGCGACGTTAGTGGTGATCACGATGCCGATACAGGAGATCAGGTTTCGCCAGTGTTTACGCGCGATCTCTTTGAACGGCACCGAAGGACCTTCACTCAGGCCCTGTTTAGAACCCTCCTCAAGCGAATCAACATGTTTCTGGAACGCCGGAGTTTCTTCAAGGGCATGGCGCAGGTAAAGACCTACGAGTCCTAAAGGCAACGCCATGAAGAACGGAATACGCCAGCCCCATTCATTAAACGCTTCCTGGCCCAGAATGGTCGTCAGCACTACAACAATCCCCGCTCCGCAGACGAAGCCGGTGAGTGAGCCAAAATCTAACCAGCTGCCTAAAAATCCCCGTTTTCTGTCAGGAGAGTACTCCGCTACGAATATTGAAGCGCCGGTATATTCCCCTCCGACTGAAAAGCCCTGAACCATTTTGGCTATCAACAGCAGGACCGGAGCCCAGAAGCCGATCGTCGCATAGGAGGGGATAAGACCGATACAAAAGGTGCTCAGTGTCATCAGAATGATGGTCATGGCCAGAATCTTCTGGCGACCGTATCTGTCACCCAGCGCGCCAAAGAACATACCGCCTAAAGGCCGGATAATGAACGGGACGGAAAACGTGCCCAGCGCTGCAATAATCTGAATCCCCGGGGAGGCATCAGGAAAAAAAACCTTGCCCAGTACAGCTGCCACGTAACCGTAAACGCCAAAATCAAACCATTCCATGGCATTGCCCAGCGCTGCCGCAGTGATCGCTTTCTTCAGACGGGCATCATCGATGATGGTGACGTCTTTAAGGCCTATCGGTTTTACTTTTTTACGTCTTATACCTGCCATTTATTTTCCTTTAAAAGTGAACGATTTCTGTAAAAACTATTGTTATCAGAGACAATTAGAAGAGAAATGCTTTGTGATGTCTCTGTGCGGACCGGTTAAGAATAGACATAAACTTACAAACTGCTTCAGAACATGACTTTAGTACCGGTATTTTTTTGTCTGATGACCATCCGTAGCCATGATAAGGCCTCCGGGTGACGGTCAGATATAACCCCGGTGCAGCTTTTATCCTTGCACGATATCGGAACTGGTTGAGGCTTCAGGTGGTATGTAAATGCGTCGGGCAGGGAGATAAGGTGTTTCAGGCCAAAGGATGTTGATTAAAATAATCTACCCATGCTCACCTTTTTATGGCAACCCGTTAGTATGGCAGGTTTCGTCAGTATCCTGAAAGGCAGAAAGGTATGTATTGATGCTATATGAAGATGGCCGGGCTGCTTAATGCTCATGGCTTTCACCCGTCGCCTGTATCCTGTTCCGCTATTAATCGGGCATTTATGACATTACCGCTACGCTCAGTCTGCTCCACCTGTCTGTATGCACTGTGTATTAAGGGATTAAAGTTTTCGCATTGCTGGCCGATGATCTTAGTGAGCATAAATCCTGCGAGAAAACGCTTCTTTATAAAGCTCTATGTTGTTATTAGCCCGTCTGATGCGGGCTTTTTTTTTGCCTGTAACTGGTAAAGCGAAGAAATTGTCACCGCTTACGCTTGCCATTGAAGTCTGGTCTATTAACCTGTAGCAGGTTGTGTAACGGCAAAGCGCTCCTGTGGCTGGCGGAGAAGACGCCGGTAAAAAAACAGGGTGTGAGCTTAGCAACAATTACAGGCCGGAAAGAGCTTCATCATCTTCACCACGATTTATGCCTGTTTCCGACCTCCGGAGCAGGTATTTTTTTGCCTGCCATACAGCTATTGCAATGACTGGCCGTCCGTTCATCTTCAACATATGGATCCGTAAAACTTAAGCCATATCTGCTGCCGGTGTTTTTGTGACCTGTACCGCTTGTTTACATCAGTTTACTGATCAAGAGTTAATTAATAATAAGAAGGTCTCTCAGTTACTGTCTGCCCGCTCCTCCACTCCGGAGTGCGGGCCTTTTTATATCCGTGAGCCTGACAGCAGCCTCATAAGCTGACTCCGGCAGGCCAGCCATATGACTTTTGTCAGTCAGCAGGCGATTCAGCAAATAAGCCCGAAGCATAGCTGTTTTCATCTGTCCCCGAAGCCTGCAGAGATGGGCACGGTATATAGCTGCCCCGTCGCCGGGGCTTTTTTTATGCCTGCCATAGCTCCCGCTCCGCAGTGCACGTAACCGGGATCAGTTCGTTCTATGATCACTGGCCTGCAGTTGAAGATAAGCTGAAGGTCATGCTTTCCGGCAACGAACTGACGAACTGACGCCGGAGCAGGAAGAACTCAAAACTGTGCTGAAAATGCCGACTGACCAAAACAGAGGCTGCATAGCGGCCTTTCTCTTACTAAATGAAGTGAATCAGGCCCTAAACGCTTTTCCTTGTCAAAAGGAACACTGGTATACGGTTCGGTAACGTCCCGCAATTTTTCTCAGGTCTCAGTCACTGGGTGAAGACGGCAGGATCTGGCCGTTGCGCGCGGTCGGGGTTAGGAGGCGGCCTGAAGAGAAAAGGATAAAGAAGCAGGGTCATTCAGGGCCTGAATATTATTTCTGAATGCCTTTTAAATGCGTACAAATGCGTCTCATACGGCGCACCAGACAGCACGCGTTCATCAAAGGGATGGTGTCTGATAAAAGAAAAAAAAGATACAAGCTGGCCAGCGTAAGAACGGACAATAAGCAGCAGGCCGTCACAACATACAGCAGTACCGTGAAGTCGGCGGACAGCAGCTCATTCCTCAGTTCCCACATGAAGTAGCCACAGTAGGCTAAAAATAGGATGAACCATGTACTGAGTATGAATATCGCACTGCTGAGCCTGAGCATATGCGTTCCTGAACAGAATTAAGAGTGAATGTCAGTATACTCCCGGTCGCGCACAGTCCATACAGAAGGCTGGAGTAGCGCCCAACATTGAGTGGCTGCTAATGCAGGGGCGCCAGTATGGCGTTGGCGTAAAGCTTGCCGGCAAGCAGGACTATCTCAGGCGTTCCTGCACAGTCGAGCTGTCCCAGCAGAATGACCTGTTCCGTCTGACATATGCCCTGGAGATGGCGAAAGATATGTGCTGGGCTTACCAGCTGTTCAGCGACCGGGAGTGGTCAGGAAGGCACGCCGCTGTCCTGAACGGAATTTATCTGTCCCGGAGCAGCCTGGATGCTGCATTTGACGATGGCGGCCAGCAGGTCGCACCGGTAATGGCACGACTGACAGTGCGCGTGCAGGGGCTGAAAACGCTTCTTAACCGTTGTGAATGGCAGATAGCTATTAATGGGCCTTCCGGGCTTTATGGGCTGACGGCAGAAAAATATGAACTAAAGATGGGACAGTAAGACCCTGCACGGCTGTACCTGGCGGGATCAGCAGTGCGGCCGCAGAGGCCGCTAAATAAGTCAGTGTCGGATCTGCGCCAGCTCGTCTTCAGTCAGTCCGGTCATTTTCATAACGGTATTACGGTCAAGACCGTTATGCAGCATGGTACGGGCAACTTCCAGCTTGCCTTCCAGCATGCCTTCATTTCGGCCTTCCTGCCTGCCTAACTGGATACCCTTCTGGATGCCATTCTGTTCGAGCTGTTGTGCGATGGTCATAAGTGCGTCTCCGTGTTGCGGCACTCGCTGTGCCAGTTCGCGTACAAAGCCTTCGGCGTCGGCTGTTTCGCCTGCCTGTACAATATAGTGTACCAGCGATATCACCTGTGATGAAGACAGATAGCCGGCCAGCAGAATGGGCGCCAGTCGGTCAGTCAGTTCTGCCAGGTCCCGCTGATGAATATGTTTCTGCAGCAGGGTCAGGGCGGCCATGCTGCGATGGCCGGCGATTTCATCATCAGGAATGACGGTAACGTCAACCAGCGGGAAAGCGCTGCTGTACAGTTTGCATGCCAGCGTCGGATCATCAAACTCATTCAGCCACCGGATGGAGTAAGGATACGGGCTGCGTTTACCCGTATAAAACAGCACGGGTATCACCAGTGGCAACTTCTTATGGCCCGCCTCAAGATGGCGCTGCATGGCAGCCACCGCATAACGCATGAGCCGAAAAGCCATGTGTTTATCGGGTGAAGACTGGTGCTCGATGAGCACGTGGACATAACCTTCACCGGCTGTGGTTTTCAGACTGTAGAGCACGTCGCTAAAGTACTGCCTCAGGTCATCCTCGACGAACGAGCCGGATTCCAGCTTTAGCGTACTGAGGTCACAGATAGCACGCAGCTCTACGGGCAAGTGGAGTTCCATGAAATCACGGGCAACATCCGGGTGAGTCAGAAACTGCCGGAACGTGGCATCGTGAGGAGTTGGTGTGCGGTTTTTCTTCTTCTTCATCAGTCCCGGCTCTGAAAAATAACCGCAGTATGTTATCACAGGCAGAAAACCGTCTGTATTGATGGCGAACAGATCTGCAATTCCTGCAGGTAGCCGTTCGGGTTATTTTAATTTTTTCAGATACACTGCTTCATCGTACGATCTCTAATAATCGAAGCATAATCATTCTTCGTCGCTATTCGCACAGCCAGATGCGTGATGGAAGCATAAAACACCTTCAATAATGCTGGGAGATGTGGCTACCTTCACTCTTAACTCTCATTCAGGCTCGTGCAGCCCACCCAGCTTGCTCAGCAGACGCTTTAAATCTGCAACATCTTGCGTGTCTAACCGCTGCGCAATCAGTTCTTCCGCCTGTTTTGCCTGCTCAATCATTCTGTTAAGCATAACTTCTCCCTCTGTCGTCATCTTCACCAGCTTACGGCGGCGATTATCAGCATCCACCTCGACGCATAGCAGACCACCTTTGCTCATGCGATCGATCAAGTAACTGCCGGTGGCTTTATCAAATCCGGCGCGGTTGCATAGCGTCTGCTGGTCGCAGATAGTTTCCTCATCCAGCACCACAAGAATGGCGTACTGCACGGCTGAAAGCCCGGTATCGACACATTGCGTCCAGCATGTGGTTGAATACTGACCTGCGCGACGTACCAGATGCATCAGTGAGCACTCTCCGTGCGGCCAGAGGGGGGCGGCGATTATCGGGTCGTCATGTTGTGACATTTGGTAACTTGACTCCTGAAAAAGGCAATCTTATAGTTCGAGTTCGAACTGTTTGATACGGAACTATATCCGCATACTGAATAAAGTGAGCCATTATGAAGCTTGTGGCAGGCATGACTGGTGCTGCAATAGGCGTGCGTTTACTGTCTGCGCTGCGCGATGTTGAGGTCGAAAAGCATCTGATTATTTCTAAATGGGCGCGCGCGACTATTCAAATGGAAACGCCCTACAGTGTAAAGGAGGTTAGTGTCCTCGCCTGCCGTACCTATAGCGATTATGACCAGGCGGCGGCGATTTCCAGCGGCTCTTTTCAGGTTGACGGTATGATTATTGCGCCCTGCAGCATGAAGACTCTGGCCGCGATACGCTGCGGCTACGGAGAAGGCCTGATTGCCCGCGCCGCCGATGTCACCCTGAAAGAACAGCGCAAGCTGGTGATGGTCCCGCGTGAAACGCCGCTTAACGCCATTCATCTGGAAAACATGCTGGCCTTAACCCGCGCTGGCGCGATGATGCTGCCGCCGATGCCCGCCTTCTATAACCATCCCTCAACTACAGACGATATCGTCAACCATATCGTGTCCCGCATTCTCGATCAGTTTGGCCTGGATAATAACTACACCCATCGCTGGACCGGACCGAACCGCGTCAACCCCGGCACAAGGAGAGCCTGATGAAATATTACGGTGATTTACGCAGTTTTGTTGATGCCCTCGACGCCATGGGTGACATTATGCATGTCCATCGCGAAGTGGACGGGGATTTTGAACCGAGCGCGATTACCCGCCGCAGCTATGAAATCCAGTCGCCTGCGCCGCTGTTTCATAAGGTGGCTGGCGTTGCGCCGGGCTTTCGACTTTTCGGGGCGCCTGCGGCACTTTCGTCCTGCAAAGAGATGCCCTATGCGCGCGTGGCAATGTCGTTCGGCTTAGCACCGGAATCGACAGGCCCGGAAATCATCGAGGCCCTGTCAGCCGCGCGTACCAAGCCAGGCATCCCCCCAGTACGCGTTGACGCGGCGCAGGCCCCCTGCCAACAAAACATTTTAGGCGGGGTAGAGGCGAACCTTGACCATTTTCCCATTCCATTCGCGCATGACAAAGATGGCGGGCGCTACGCCAACACCTGGGGCACGCTTATTGTTAAAACGCCCGACGGCGACTGGGTGAACTGGTCGATAGCGCGGGTAATGAAGGTTGATGGCAAGCGTATGACCGGACTGATCGTGCCGAGCCAGCACATCGGCCAGATCTGGACGCAGTGGGTCGAACGCGGTGAGCCTATGCCCTATGCGCTGGTACAGGGCCCTGCGCCGGCCATTTCATGTGTGTCTGGCATTCCCATCCCGGCACAGGCGGATGAAGCTGACTACATCGGCACTTTGGCTGGCGAGCCGGTCCCGGTTGTTAAAGCCGTTAGCGTCGATCTGGATGTGCCCGCTACCGCCGAAATCGTGATTGAAGGGCACGTATCCATTGCGCGTAATTGTATGGAGGGTCCCTACGGCGAATATGGCGGCTATCTTGGAGAAGGCGCATCCGCGCAGCCAACCTTCCACGTAGAAACCATTACCTACCGAACCGATCCCATCTGGCCGATGTCAATAACCGGGCGCCCGACCGACGAGTCTCATACGCTGTGGGCCATGGGACTGGCGGCGGATGCGCTGACCACGTTGCGCGAGGCAGGTCTGCCGGTCAAAACCGCCTGGATTCCGGAAGATTCGACGGTGCACTGGCTGCTGGTTGTCATGCCGCAGGACTGGCGCGAGCAGCTGCCGGACGTCAGCAGCATGGCGCTGGCGCAGCGCATCGGCGACGCGCTGTTTAAGACCAGCGCCATGCTGTTTCTTCCCAAGGTTTACGTTGTCGATGACGATTTTGACCCGACGAATCTGCGTGAGGTGGTCTGGGCGCTCTCGACACGCGTTCACCCGACCGGCCGCCGCGTGGTCTACGAGGATCAACGCGTGGTCCGCCTGCCCCAGTGCTATGAAGAAGAGGAATACGTTGCCGGTAAGGGGGCAAAAGTGGTGTTCGACACGCTGCAAAGCAAACGGCATCTGCACGCCTCTTTCGCTCAGGGATATCCTGCTGAGGTACAGCAGCGCGTGCTGGATAACTGGTAAAGACGCTCTGCCTGCGCATGCTGGGGAAACCCGGCATTTTGTATCCGCTTTAAGCTGAGTTGCAGAAAAAACGTGGGATGAAAAAGCTGCATTCCCGGAGAAGTGCAGCTGCGCAGAAACTTATACTTCAGGACCTGCGCGATACTGGCCCCATTTCAGCACGGAATTGACGCCGACCGACAGGAACGGCTCGCGCGGCGTAAGATTCGGACCCGGCGAGGCGGTAAGAAAATCGATCAGCTCGTTTCGCTCACCCGCAATCATATCGGCTAGCAGTTTGCCCGTGGCGGTGCCGCGCGTAATGCCCAGACCGTTGCAGCAGAGCGCGCCGTAAATATTGGGCGCCAGCTTGCCGAAGAATCCCTCATGGTTTTCCGACAGGCAGATAGCGCCGCTCCAGGTATATTCAAAATCCACCTGCGGCAGCATCGGAAAGCGCCGCTCGAAGGATTTACGGTGGTTCTGGATAAACTGCCGCAAACGCTTTTCGCGCGGTCGCCCGTCCGGCTGGAAGCTAAAGCTGTTACGTACCAGAATCCGGTTATCCGCGGTACGACGAATGGTGCTGCCGAACGGATGCGCAGGAATTACGCCCCAGACAGGCTTACCACCGAGACGTGCCTGCTCCTCTTCAGTAAGTGGTCGCGTCAGGCTGCCGTAGAGAAAAGTCGGCAGCAGACGACGCTGCAGGAATCCAAAATGAGAAGCGAAACCGTTATTGGCGAGGATCAGCTTATCGACCGTAATCGTGCCACGGTCATGCATTAGCGTCACTGTGTCGCCATAGTCGACCGACGTGATCGGCGTGTGTTCATACAGCGTTACGTTAGCGGGCAGGTTATCCGCCAGGCCTTTCACCAGTGCTGAAGGCTGCAGCAGGAGCGTGCCGGGGATAAACAGCGCCTGTTTGTAATAGGATGTGCCAATATGATCGGGCAGATCCTTGCCAGCAATCATCTCAGCGTCGCGACCGATTTTAGCCAGCCCGCGGCGATAGGCTTCCAGAATGGTAATTCCCTGCTCTCCGACGGCTGCCTGATATTTTCCCGATGTCGACATCTGACACTGGATATCATTCTCCTGCACAATCTGGCGCAGGTAATCCTGTCCCAGCGTATTGAGTCGCAGGATAAGATTCGCGGTAGTGACATCGCCGATATAGTCTTTCGCACCGATATCATGGGGCACGTCGATGGCGAAACCTGCATTGCGCCCAGCAGATCCATAACCGACCTCCTGTGCTTCAATCAGCACCACCTCGTCCTCAGGAAAATTGAGCGCCAGCTGGCGTGCCGCCGCCAGTCCGGTCAGACCTGCGCCAACTATTCCCCATCGCGCTTTTTTCTGTCCCACATGTTCAGGACGCGGGGTACGAGACGGACTGGTATGAAACCATCCCGGCATGGAATCGTCGGCAGGTAAAGAGGTAATCTTTTGCAATTCCGTCACTCCAGTGCATATATGTCAGGGTTGTTCGCCAGCGAAAAAGCCAACGAACCCGTTTTACGGCGAACAGGTTGTAGCCGCTAAACCACGTAAACAGAGATGAGAAGATAAAGATTTTATGTATTTTTAATGTATACGTGATGTATAAAATATTTAGCACAGAGGGATAACGTCAACGGCCTCACGCAGTATTTGCGTTCGGTATCGCAAAATTGACATAAATTTTTAGCACAGGAAAAACGGGGGGGAAAATAAATAGGAAAGGAGCGGAAAAGGCTGCCCGTATACAAATGAATAAACGGGCAGTCAGGCAAGTTTTAAAGATAAATACTATCAGACCAGATCGTCAGCTTTCAGTCCCTGCGGCGCAATAAAGATCTCCATATTTTCACGCGAAAGCTCCCAGTGCGCGAAAACCAGATCTACCACCGCCTGTTCGTCGTGTGCCTCAATCGCCGCGATAAAGGCATCGTGATGGTCGGCAGCGAGCTGTAAACGATGCGCCATGTCACTATTTTTCGGGCGATAGAAGGTATGGCCAATACGACAGTGATCGATTAGCAATCGTCCCAGGCTGGGCTGAAGGTAGGGGTTAGCAGCCATCTCACCCATGATTTCATGGAAACGGTTATTTTCCAGCACCAGCACAGCGCCATTATGCGTCTGCACCGCTTTGCGGAAGCGTTTTTGCGTCTCCTTGAGGGCCTTCAGCTGCGCAGGTTTGTAATTCTGCACGGCAAGTCTTCCGGTGGCAGCATAAATCATCGGAGCAACCAGAAAAAAGTTACGCAGCGAGGCATGGCTCATGGGGATGACTCGCACACCGCGCTTTTCAACGATCTCAAGATAGCCTTCGCCTGCCAGGCGATGGAATACTTCGCGCACCGGTGTACGCGACAGCCCATACTGCGACGTCAGGCTTGACTCGTCCAGCACCTCATCCGGGTCGAGTTCCATGGTGAGAATGAGCCGTTTTAAATCTTCATACAGTGCCGTTTTACCCGAACCCAATGCCGCCTCCCGATTAACAATGCATAACAGATAGCACCACGAACGCGATCTGCAGTAAGGAGTTATAACCTACAGATAAAAGGGGTATACAGCAAAAATAATCAGGGCGTTTTATCTCTAAAAAGGCATATGAAAATAGTAAACTATTTTCAGCGGGTTAAATTTAATCTCATGCTGTCTTTCCTGGTAATATTTAGAGGAAAATACCGGAAATTATCATGGCTGCACACTTATGGCTGTTCTATAAATCAGATGCAACATCGGCTCAGGGTCACGATCAGGATGATTGCGCAGGATTTAGCGGCGTAGCCACTTAATTTCTTCACTGGCGAAGGGTTTAAACGTCACGTTTTCAAGTGCTCGCTTTAGCCATTTCATAATGAATGCGTTTTTTGCCGATTTGAACGAATTCGTCCTTGTTTACGTGTTAGTCCAACGGCAACCAGCAGGCAGAAATAAAAATGCACACGAATATTCAGGCCGTTACTCAATACGGCAAAAGGAGTGTGATACATGGCTGGCATGGTCATTAATACCTAATCAGGCTGCCCGCGGCGCAGAGCAGGCAGCTTTTTCACCTCTGTCAGACGTTATCCTGCGCCGGAACGTCAATCCACAGCGTTTTCAGCTCGGTATATTGATCGAGGGCAAACACTGACTTATCGCGTCCGCCGAAGCCGGATTGCTTATAGCCGCCGAATGGCGTAGTCGCATCGCCCTCGCCAAAGCAATTTACCGTGACGGTACCTGCTCGCACGGCGCGCGAAACGCGGATAGCACGATTAAGATTGCCCGTATAGACCGAGCCTGCCAGGCCATATTCGGTATCGTTTGCCAGTGCGATCGCTTCCGCTTCGGTTTTAAAGGTTGTTACGCACAGGATCGGCCCGAAAATCTCTTCGTGGAATAGCGCGCTTTCTGGGGTCACGCCGTCGATAACTGTTGGCTGTACGTAAGTATCCTGCTCGGTATTTCCGCCCAGCACAATGTTTAGCCCCTCTTTACGCGCTTTATCGAGATACCCGCTCACCTTGTTAAAGTGCTCGGTACTGACCATTGCGCCCAGCCGATTTTTGGGATCAAGGGGATTACCCATCGACCACTCCATCAGCTGCTCGGTCATCAGTGCCAGTAACCGCTCTTTTATCCCTTCCTGCACCAGCAGGCGCGAGGTGGCGGAGCAGTTCTCGCCCATATTCCAGAATGCGCCGTTCAGCACGTTAGCTGCCACGCTGGCGAGATCCTCTGCGTCATTAAATACCACCGCAGGATTTTTGCCGCCGCATTCCAGCACGATTTTCTTCAGGTTTGAATCTGCCGCGTAGCGCAGGAAACGTCGCCCGGTGGCGGTAGAGCCGGTAAAGCTCACCATATCGATATCCGCATGCAAGCCAATTGGCTCGCCGACCTCTTTACCCGTGCCGGTAACAATGTTCAGCACGCCGGCCGGCAGTCCGGCCTCTGCAGCAAGTGCCGCAACGCGCAGCGCGGTCAGGGAGGTCTGCTCGGCGGGTTTTACAATGACCGAACAGCCTGTCGCCAGCGCTGGCGCGATTTTCCAGGCCAGCATCAGCAGCGGAAAATTCCACGGCAGCACGCAGCCTACAACGCCAATCGGCTCGCGTATCACCAGCGCCAGCGCGCCATTTCCAGTTGGCGCGCTGTGGTCATACAGTTTGTCGATCGCTTCTGCATGCCACCTCAGCACATGGATCGTCTCCGGCACGTCCACAGCGAGGCATTCGCTGACCGGTTTACCGCTGTCAAGACTCTCCAGTACCGCCAGCGACTCAAGCTCGCGCTCCATCAACGCAGCCAGCTTCAGCAGTATGGCTTTACGTTCGCCGGGGTGCGCCTGGCGCCAGCTGCCAGCCTCAAACACCGCACGCGCGCCCTCAACAGCGGCATTGACGTCTCTGATATCGCAGGCTGCAATATGCGTCAGAGATTCTCCCGTAGCCGGGTTAACGGTGTTCAGTGTTGCGCCTGACGCCGCCGCGCAAAAACGTCCATTAATAAAAGCTTTATCAGGCAGGGCGAGTTCCGCGACGATACGTTCGACATCGCTTAGCGTTGCTATGTGACTCATACCGCCTCCTTATTGCTGGGTGGCCGCAGCCACATTACGTTTCACGCCTTCAATGACCACCTGCAGCTGCGCTTTCTCTTCTTCTTCAAGCGCCTGCAGTGGTGCGCGCACCGGGCCCGCTTTCAGCCCGGCCAGCTCCGATCCATGTTTGATTGACTGCACGAACTTGCCGCCGTCGAGGAAATTCATCAACGGCATCATTGCCGCCATAATCTTGCGGCCTTTATCAAAATCTTTTTCCACGACGCAGGCCTCGTAGAGCGCCACATGTTCGCGTGGAATAAAGTTTGAACCGGCGCAGACCCAGCTGCGTGCGCCCCAGGCGAAGAATTCCAGCGCCTGATCGTCCCAGCCGCAGGAAAGCGCAATTTTTGGAAACTGACATGCCAGCAGATGCAGGTTATTGAAGTCGCCAGAGCTCTCTTTAATCGCCACTACATTAGCGGAGCGGCTCACTTCACGGAAATAGGTTTCGCCCATCGAGATGCCCATGCGGCCCGGATAGTTGTAAAGCATGATTGGCAGCTGTGCGGCATTATCGATTGTCAGAGCGTGATGCGCATTTTCGAGTTCGGTTGGCAGCGCATAGGGTGGTGAGGTGACCAGAATCGCGTCCGCTTTGTGATCGCGCGCATGAGAGGCGAACGTAACGGCATCTTCAGTGCGAATTGCGCCTGTACCGACTATCAACGGCAGTCTCTGGCCAATGACTTTGCTAGCATGTTCAACCAGTGCCAGACGCTCTTCTGCGCTCTGTGCGTAATATTCGCCGGTCGAGCCGCCGATAATAATGCCGTGCACGCGCGCTTCAATCAGTGACTCCAGCACATCTGCGAAGGCAGCGAAATCAATACTGCCATCTGCTGCGTAAGGAGTGATTGCCGGGGTATAGATACCTTCAAATGTCAACACAGTAGCCTCCAGGGACTATTCAGGCCGCCCACAACCGTTGCGGGCTTAGATGTTAAACAATTTGCATAGACCGGCAGGGGAGGTCAATCAGCCCAAAAATATTGCATACATATAAAATACAAAGAAAATACTTAATAGTAGTATAATTTTACATAAACTACTTAACTTTATAATTTATATCAATGATTTAACTTAAATTAAAGCCTGTAATAATTTTCTAATTAAATTCGGATAAGGATCACATTCCCGCATTCTGACCCGTTTGAACATATTTACAGTCGCTGTCAGGAAGCATAGGTTTGTTGCTAGTTTTAACCTGAATTTAACAGGTTCTTTCACCGGATTGGCGAGCGAGCCTGGCTGACACAGAGGTAGCGGGGTATGTCCCAGAAAAAAGCGACGCTCATTGGCCTGATTGCCATTGTGCTGTGGAGCGCCATCGTTGGACTAATTAAAAGCGTGAGCGAGGGCTTCGGCGCGGTAGGCGGCGCAGCACTGATTTATAGCTGCAGCGCTGTCCTGCTGCTGTTTACAGTAGGTTTTCCTAAAATACGCATCTTTCCCCGGCGCTATCTTATCGTAGGCAGTGTTTTATTTGTACTTTACGAACTCTGCCTGTCGCTATCGCTCGGCTTTACCCACAACAGCCGCCAGGCGATTGAGGTCGGCATGGTGAATTACCTCTGGCCAAGCATGACTATCGTGCTGGCGATAATCGTAAACCGGCAAAAGACCAGTCCGCTTATTATTCTAGGCCTTTTGCTGGCCGTCGCCGGAATATGTCGGGTGCTCGGTGGTGAGGCGGCTTTTTCAGTCAGTGAAATCAGCAAAAACATTATGGATAACCCGTTGAGTTACGGGCTGGCATTTAGCGGCGCGGTAATTTGGGCGATATATTGCGTGGTAACAAAAAAAATTGCTAATGGCAGTAACGGAATTACACTATTTTTTATATTAACCGCTATGACTCTCTGGGTGAAATTCCTGCTGTCGCCGCAGCCTGTATTCGCAGTGTCGCCACAGGTACTGATTAATCTTGCGCTGGCGGCGATGGCAATGGGCTTCGGCTACGCCGCCTGGAACGTCGGCATTCTGCACGGAAATGTGAATTTATTGGCGGCGGCATCCTACTTTATCCCAATTATTTCCTCTGTGCTGGCGGCCTTTATCCTCAGCTCACACCTGACGATATCGTTCTGGCAAGGCACAGCAATGGTAAGTCTGGGTTCGCTGATCTGTTGGTGGTCAACCCGCACGACTGAAACGAAAAGCGTCACACGCAAGGCGTCGTAATATTATAAAAGAGAGGGTTTTGACTCTCTCGGCTAATAATAAATAAAAAATGAACATCAACATCCGAATATTTTCCCCCGGAGGTAATGCTTTATGACAAGATTAAATTGACCAGCCTGTTTAATTTATCGGGAGCTCGTTGTCAATCCGTATAGTCTTTTGATAATTCTAACCGCCTTATATTAATTGCGACGCCTTATTCAAAGGGGCCTGGCACCCTGCGGCCGTTTTAAGCATTTTTTTTGCTTACCTCTGCCATCACTACGTCGGTAAAAAGAGGAGTATGTGATGTCTAATCACGTTTCTGTTGAAGATGTACCGCTTAACCGCTTTCATCGTCTGCTAACCGTACGCTCCGGCGGAGGCTCGTTCGTTGATGGCTATGTGCTGAGCATTATTGGCATCGCCATGACCAAGGTCTCACCTGCACTTGGCCTGAATACTTTCTGGGAGGGCCTTATCGCTGCATCCGCCCTGATTGGCATTTTCTTCGGCGGGTTTATCGGCGGTGCCCTGACCGATCGACTCGGCAGAAGGATACTCTATTTTTTTGGTCCGACGCTGTTTATCATCTGCTCGCTGGCGCAATACTGGGTACAGAGCGGCGAGATGCTTTTTATCCTGCGCTTTCTTAATGGTGTTGCGGTTGGCATCGAGTATCCGGTCGCCACGGCGTTCCTGGTCGAGTTTTTGCCAAAGCGCTACCGTGGCCCTTGCCTGGCAACGCTGACCATTCTCTGGTTTGCGGGTGCAGCAGCAGCATACGTTATCGGCGAAGCTATTCTGAATTTTGGCGGACCAGACGCCTGGCGTCTGACGCTGGCGAGCACCGCGATTATCGGCGCGCTGCTCTTTCTGGTGCGTCTTGGTACGCCCGAATCCCCTCGCTGGCTGATGAGCAAGGGGCGAGGACAGGAAGCTGAGGCCATTATTCAACGTGTCTATGGCCGTGACTTCGGGCTGAAGAATCTGCCACAGCAGGCGGAATGTAAACACCTGTCGTTTGGCAGTCTGTTGCATTCGGGTTACGGCAAGCGCATGGCATTTGTCACCATTTTCTGGACCTGTTCCGTAATCCCGGTGTTCGCTGTCTATGCTTTTGCCCCACGCGTGCTCGAAGCGCTGCATCTTAGTGGTAACTGGGCCTCATACGGTTCGATTGCTATTACGCTGTTGTTTGTCATCGGCTGTATTATTGCTACGCGGCTGGTGAATTCGCTTGGGCGCCGCAAACTGCTGCTACATAGCTTTCTTTGGTCCGGCCTTGCCCTGCTGCTGCTGGGATTGCTGCGTGACGGGCCATCAATAGTCATCCTGCTGATGTTCGGCGCTTATGCACTCTTTATTGGCGGTGCGCAGGTGCTGCAGCTGGTTTATCCCAATGAGATTTTCCCGACGGAGATACGTGCGGGTGCGGTAGGCGTTGGCACCTCGATGTCGCGCGTTGGTGCTGCCGTCGGCACCTGGCTTGTACCGGTATCGCTGCAAACTATTGGAATCGGCTACACAATGTATATCGCTGCAGGCATTACCTTTTTCGGCTTGCTGGTCTCCTGGTTCCTGGCGCCGGAAACCGCGGCGCGCAGCCTCGAAGACGCGGCATCGCTGGATGAGCCTCAACCCAGGGTCACAGGTAATCTGTCGAAGCGCAGCTCGTGGTGAACAGCAGGGGCCAAAAGCGCCCCTGTTCTACTCCTTGATCAGCCGTTCGACTTCGCGCCGGCGCTTACGGAAAGAACTCGGCGTCTCGCCATAATGTTTGCGGAACCAGGCGATAAGGTGCGAAGCGTCAGCAAAACCGGTCGCTCCTGCAATAGCGTTAAGGCTGTTGCTCGAATCCGCCATCAGCCTGCGCGCCTGTTCCAGCCTCATGCGACGCCAGTACACCGCTGCCGTATAGCCTGTGCACCTGGCGAAAATCAAATTGAGCTGGCGAACAGTTACTCCGACAAATTCCGCGACTTCCGCCAGCGGCGCGGGCGAGTCAAGATGATGCTTCATGAACTCAATAACCCGGCTCACCAGTTCATTATCATAGACATCCGGCTCAATGACACTCTGCTGCTGTTTTTTTACCGGCGCGGCAGGCTCTTCTATCAACAGATACTTGAGTACCTTTTGCGAACGCACCAGCCCGCAGTGCTGGCGAATAATATCCGCCGCCAGATCGATTGCGGTGCCGCCTGGGCAGGTGATGATGCCGCCATCCTTAATGTAGGCTTTATCGATCACCGGAAGGGCTTTGGGAAAACGAAGCCTGAATTCGTCGCGGGTCGTGAAATGAATTGCGCACTGGCGCCCATCCAGCAGCCCGGCATTACCCGCCACAAAAGCGCCACTGCAGAGCGTGATAATAGGCACTCCGCGAGCGTGCAAATCGCGCAACGCCTGCAGCAACCAGGGTTGAGGCTGGCGCGTCTCCTCCAGCAGACCGCCAGCCACCACGAAATAGTCCCAGTTTCGGGTAACATCAAGGTCGGCCGTCGGCGAAACCGGTAACCCGCAGCTGGCTGTAACTGGCTGATTGTCACAGGTCATCCATTCCCAGCGGCAAAAGATCTGGCGGCTGGAGAAAGATTCGTCCGCCGCAAAACGCAGAGACTCCGCCAGACCTGCGACTGAGGCCAGCGTAAAGTGATTCATCAGTAGAAAACCTACTGTAAGATCGGGTTTTGGCTGTAGCTGCGTATTGATAACAGAATTTGTCTGCGATTGCATGCGTATGAAACTCCAGCCTGATGCCCGGTTTGTTTAATAAAGTGAGTCGTCATACCTTATTTGCTCATTCACAGAAGTTTACGCGATAAAAGTCTGAGGGTACTGCTTAAAGCTGCAGGCACCATTCAGCTGAGAAAAGGCTGGCTGAAACCCTCTGAAATCAGGGAAGGTAATGAACCCGTATTTATCAACTGCCATTAGCTCACCATCATGTCATACGTCATATCTTCAGCTGAAGCCTGCAACGCAGAACTGTAATTCTGTCAGCAGCGCAGGCAGATTTCTGTCAGGGTAAAAAAATTACTGAACCTCAGAAGCAGATCGCGTTATCAGCTAATCATCATCGTTTTCCATCAGGGTGACCATTGCTCCGCGGTGAGCTTCAACCATTCGAATGTAGCGCATGACAGTCTGGGTCTGCGTCCAGGTACCTTCCTGCATGATCTGCGCGATGGATATTCCTTTTCTGGCCATATCCTGTGCGGCGCCGACGCGGGCACTGTGGCCGCTCCAGCTTGCATAGCGCCCTTTGTTGGTTTCAAGGGGCTTCGTCTCACCCGCAGCCTGACGTGCACGGCGATAAATATCTTCCAGGCAGGGTGCGCTCATTGAGACTTCCGATACCCTGGCTATACGGTTAGATCGATGAACAGGACAGAAGATAACAGCGTCAGGTTCGCCGGCGAGACCCGCCGCGGTGATCCATTCTCTCAGCCTGCCGGATGACTTCGCACTGAGGGCCTTAATGATGCCTCCTGACTGCAGGATGGTTTTGGTCCAGCCAACGTCCAGAATGATACGCCCGTCTGCTGCATGGGAGATATCCCTGATCCGCAGACGGGAAAGCTCGCTCATGCGCAGAAGTGTGCTGTAAGCAACGTGCATAAAAGCGAGATCGCGCAGCTGCTGCAGGCGGGGAGAATGACTCCATGCTGCATCAAGGCGGTTCAGGTCCGGCCGGCAGAACGGAGCTGCCTGCCCTGTGCGCTCACCTGACATGACTGCGGTACGGTTTATCTTCTTCCTGGCGCGCACCACATCAGTCGCAACCGTTGGCGGCACCAGTCCGGCGTTACGGTGTAACATCGAAATAAGTGCCGCGTGCACCGAAATGGTGGAGGTCGAACGCCCGATGGCCTGCAGGTGAAACAGGTAATCCTGCATGTCATCCGGTGTCATCGGCAGGAAGGACCGACGATTCTCCTGCGACCAGCGCCAGCAGATCCGCATCACGCTCAGCAGCTGACGCCACGTGTTGGCCGAAAAGGCCTCCCGGTGGCGGACGAACACGGCCAGTTTCGCGGTGAGATCATCACCGGCGCTGCCGCTGAGAGTCACACCGGTAAAACCGGAGATATCGTTCATATTTGCTCCATTTTCAACGGTTGACTTGAAGGCAGCGCTACGTGAATTCTGGAAAAGTAGCAGGGGAAATGCCCGTCAGATTTTACGTAGCGACGCCTGATTTTTAACCACCTTCGCGAAGGTGTCGTTCAGCCGCATGCCATCCAGAACGCCGCCGTTTCATATAAATGGCTGTAAAGTTCAGGATCCAGCCCGGATCTGCATGATACAGGGTTTGAGAGCGCCTGTCTGGACTTATATAAGTATAATTATATAAGGCCAGAAAAAATGACTTTATCAATGGCTGTGATGGGAGCGGGCATGACCCACTTATATATTATATAAAAATAATCCCGACGAGCCGATAGTGACTTTGTCGCCTAAGGATTTTTACTATAAAATGGCAATTTAGCTTTATTTTTTTCATCAATTAACTAGCGAATTATTGCGCCAGTCAATTGTTTTAACCTGAAAAATAGAAAGGATTTAGAATGTTTGATCAAATTCTCGCTGCAATAAAAATTCGTCAGGAGCTTCCAGATGCAATTGGTTATACATTCATTGAAAAAAAAGATATATTCAAAATTCCGCATGAAATATCCATGGATTTAAGCGAAGAAGCTTTAGAAAAAATTGAACAGTTAAGCTGTCTTTATTTTCGCATAGACAATTTCACTACCAGCGTTCAGAAAAACATACGAGTTTTAATGTCAGGTTCATATGAATACCTTCCTCGCTTAATTTATCACCGCCGTGATGTTGATGTCGGTTTTGAGGTAACTCCCGATTTAAAAGAGATTTTAATTAATGAACTTTTCCCAAATGACTCTGTCATTATACAATTCTACAATCCAGATAGAAAATTCAATATTGATCAGGTGCTTATTAAAGAAAAAACCATAACACCGACCATGCAAAAGCTGGCATATGCAAAGCGCCATCCAGATCTTGCCAAAATGAGATTTACAGCCTCATTATTAATTATTGTTTTATTATTTTTAACTATTTCTTCAATATTTCTTGGCGCACATGCTTATTTTACACGCTCAGAATATGAGGAAAAAATGAGCGAATTTACTGAGAACTCGAATATGTGCAAATATGAATTATTCGAGAACTCGGCGGACAAAGAGAAAGAACTTGAGCGTAGATTCCTTCAATTGGGAGAAGCCGGGAGTACTACACTGCTCATCAATAAAGTTCCTACACTTGCAGAACTCAAGCTTAAGGATACTGTTGTTCTGTGTGTGCCAACAAAACCCCGTGACAAATTCTAAGCCTCTGAATTTCAAAACATGCATGATTATAGTAATAAGCTGCAAGCAATTGCATCATTGATGTGCAGGTGACTGCATCGCGCAACATAGGGTGCGCGTTCGTGCACTTAATTTAACATAATAAGTATATGCTGAACTTTTTTAACCTCGCATCAGCCCGCTAACGGAGCAGGGCTGCGGTCAGGATGCCGACACAAAGGGCGCCCACCGGGCCGATATAGCCGCAGGCAGGTGTAACACCGACCATAACGTCTATCGCGTCGCTGACAATATTCAACAGGCCAGGGCGTTTTTGTAGCCGCCACTCGATAATTGTCCACGCCATTACCACACCGAAGGCACCAAAGCACCGCCTGCATGGCGTAACTGTTAATCGCCAGCGCGTAGCCACCACAGAAATCTAGCCATCCCAGCATCAGCATTGCATCGCTTGTCATTGTCATTGTCATTGTCATTGTCATTGTCATGTAGTACAGGGTGAGCGCCACGCTTTAAAGTTCTGGCGACGATCAATTATCAGCGCGGCCAATGAATACGCAATCCCGGAATAGATGTTTACCAAGTTACCATCGGCAAAGTCCTGTAAGGACAATACGGTTTACCAACCACTCCCAGGCCATATGTGCTAAGGGGGTGTAATTGATAATTTCCCAAATCGCCATAAACACCTAAGCCACACTGAGTTTTACTTTTTATGCGAACGAGTCGGTGATCAGTGCCGGTGTACTTAAAGGCGAATTAATTTATCAACATGCCAAGCGCCTTTACACCATATCATCGGGCGATAGCGTGTCATTTCACAGTAATGTGACGCCCAGATTCAGCCGCCAACTACTTAAGAACACCGATCAACTACGTTTTTTTAGAAAATAAGTAATATCCTCAATAAAAAATATTTACGCTAACCCATCCACAATCGTTATCATCGCTTTAGCAATATTTTCACGCTGTTTTTTAGCTAATTGATACTCTTCAGAGTGGTAGCAATCTAAAGCTGTTTGATAATCAGGGAATTCAATGACGACATGTTTAGTAAATTTCTCTCCTTCCAGTGAGGTGGCATTTTCACCTCGGGCGATAAATTTCGCCTGGTATTTATTAAACGCCAGGGGTGCTAAGTCAATATAATTCTGATACTGCTGTGCATCATTAATATTAACGTGTGCAATCCAGTAAGCAGACATCATTACTCCTCGTTGGTCAGAATAGATTTAGCGAGCATTGCGGCTTCAGTCAGATGCTGTTTCACTGCTTCTTTCGCTTGTTCCGTGTTGTTTTCTTCAATGGCTTCATAAATACGCGACATGCGTTCAAAACCAGCCACCTGGCGCTCAGGGCTACGCAGCGTAAGCGCACGCAGTCGGCTGATTCTGCTGTTAAGACGCTGCACGATCTCCCACGCAATATGATGTTTTGCAATGGAAAAAAGGGCTTCATAAAAAGCCTGAGAGGCTTCCACACGTTCAATGTCATCGTGATCGTATGAGGCTTTCGCGATGCGCAGCAGTCTGTTATGCAAATCTTTTTTATCTTTACTGGTGGCCGTCTTAGCGCAATCCTTCGCCGCCTCGGATTCCAGTAACATTCGGATATCATAAATCTGCTCGGCTACTTCCCAGGTTAATATCGCGACAATCGGTCCCTTTTTCGGCAGGTTTTCAATTAAGCCTTCCGCTTCCAGATAACGAATCACCTCGCGTACCACAGTACGGCTGACGCCTAATTCATCACACAAACTACGTTCAACTAAACGATCGCCTGCTTTAAAATAGCCAGAGATAATGGCCTGACGTACTTTTGCCAACGCCAGTTCGCGAAGTGTCACTGGTGTGTTTTCAATTTTTAAGGAGTGACTCGCAACCATAATTGTCTCTGCGTTGAAATAAAAATCAGCTGATCATTAATTTGAAATTCAGCAACCATTTTACTATTAGCACTTTTTACAGCCTGAAAGCAACGCTGCCTGGTTTAGCTGTGGAAGTTATGCCCACTTACATGATGAGAGCCATAACACTGAAATCAGCGTTGGCTCACAGATTCATCATCCACCACACCTAATATCTACCACCCCATTCTGAAGAAAGATTAACCCATTTAAAATCATATTGTTAACAAGACCCCCTCCTCTCAGTGTCAGTGAATTTTATGATCTCAGTCACAGCATGAGAGTGCGCTTACTTCTATTCAGAATTATGTCAGGTAATGGGCTAATTCCCCTGATACAGCGGGGCTTCCCACCTAAAAAGCATAGCAAAAAAGCCAGCGCACGAGAATATCGTATGATGGTATACCAGATTTTGACATACCAAAAATTCCCCTGTTATATCGCTTACCGACACACCTGATTAACAAAACGTTAACTTGAATGAGGCTCTAACCATGCATCCAGATATACGCAAGACGTTCGTTACCACCGAAACCATCTACTCCGACGGCGGCAAAGCGGCCACCATGCCGCTGGTGATGATTGCGGCGGCTGCCGTGGTTAAAAATCCGTGGGCAGGTGAAGGCTTTGTTGAAGACCTCGCCCCCAAGATTCGCGAACTGGCGCCGGTGCTAGGCGAATTGCTGACTGGCTTGATTGTGAAAGAAGCGGGCGGCGGTGACAAGGTAGTGGCTTACGGTAAAAGCGCAGTGGTGGGCTTGAACGGCGAACTGGAACACGCCTCAGCACTGATTCATACCCTGCATTTCGGCAACCATTATCGCTCTGCTGTGCAGGGTAAAACCTACCTGGCCTTCAACAACACCCGTGGTCCAGCCAATACCCCAATCCTGGTTCCGATGATGGGCACGGATGATGAAGGTACCCGTGAGCACTACCTCACCATGCAGTTCAACATTAACGATGCGCCCTTCAGCGATGAGATCGTGATCGCGCTAGGTGCGGCACTGGGCGGCCGTCCACATCATCGTATCGGCAACCGTTATCTTGACCTGAAAGAGTTAGGCCATGACCAGAAAAACCCAGCAGCTATCTGAGTTAGGCCTCCAGGTTAGTTACCTGGAAGCAGGACAGGGCGCGCCGCTGGTATTGATCCATGGCGTTGGAATGAATGCCAACGCCTGGTTCCCGCAAATGGACGTGCTAAGCCGCCACTTCCGCGTTATCGCGCTGGATATGCCTGGCCATGGTAAAAGCAGCGGTTTTCGCCATTCCGCCACTTTAAAGGATTACGTGCAGTGGCTGGCCCTGTTCTTGCAGACACAGCCCGAAAGCAGTTTTGCCGTGGCGGGACACTCGATGGGGGCACTGATCACCGCTGGTATCGCTATCGATTATCCTCAGCTGGTGAATCACGCGATTGTGATGAGCGGCGTGTTCAGACGTAACGACAGCGCGCGTAATGCGGTACTGAAACGCGCCAGAGAGTTGGCCAGCGGTCATGTGCGCCTCGATGCGCCACTGGATCGTTGGTTCAGTGACGACCACCACGAACAACCCCTGCGTCAAAAAGTGGGAACGTGGTTGCAGCAGGTGAATCTTGACGGCTATGCCCGCGCCTACCAGGCATTTGCGGAAGGAGATCGCTTCTATTCAGAACGCTGGAATGAAATGCAATGTCCGGTGTTAGTGATGACCGGTGAACTGGATGCTAATTCGAATCCAGACATGACACGCCAGATGGCCCAGGCTGCACGCCAGGGGCAGGCGGTGGTGGTCGCTAACGCTAAACACATGTTGAACCTGACGGATGCAGACCAGGTGAACGAGGAAATCTTATCTTTCCTCAAGCCGGTTGCTGCCGCCGTCACGCAAAAAGAGCCTGTAAAGGAGTAACTTATGGACGCAGATAAACGCAGACAGTTACGCGACGCCTTTGGCGCCTTCATGACCGGCGTCACCGTGGTCACCACTAACGATGCACAAGGGCAGCCGATTGGCTTCACCGCGAACTCGTTCTCGTCGGTGTCACTTGACCCCGCACTACTGCTGGTGAGCATTGATAAGCGCTCCGCTAATTTCGAGAACTTCACCCAATGCCCGCACTTCGCCATCAACATTCTGGCGGAGCAGCAGAAAGAGACATCGAATATATTCGCGCAGAAAATGGCTGATCGCTTCTCACTGGTGAAGTGGCGTAAAGGGGAATTCAACACGCCGCTGCTGGATGACAGCTCCGCCTGGTTTGAATGCGCGTTGCATCAGGTCATTGATGCGGGTGACCACGCGATTCTGATCGGTAAAGTCGAGCAGTTCGATTCCTGCGGTTCGCCGGGCCTTGGCTACTATCGTGGCGCCTACTTCACATCTTATCAGAATGCCGAATCCCTGATTGCCGGGCCTAACGTGGTGGTCAGCGCGTTAATCGAATCAGCCGGCCAGGCGTTGGTGGTGAAGAAAGAAAACGGTTATGGCTTGCCGTCGCAATCAGTAAATAACCGCAGCGTCAGTGAAACACTCAGTGTGTTGTTTAACGGACTGAATATTGAGGCCAGTCCAAGCTTTGTCTACTCCATCTGGGAAGACCGCCAAAAGAAACAGCAGCATATCGTGTTCCTGTGCGCACAGCCGACGGGCAACACTTTGCCAGCATTACAGCAGGGTGAATGGGTGGATGTACATACGTTAGCGCAACTGCCGGTGCCGGATAGCGCACTGAAATCGCTGGTTGATCGTTTTATTCACGAAAATGCGGTGGGCAATTACGGCCTCTATTACGGCGATGAAGCGGAAGGATCGGTTCGTAACTTCTTCGCCCCGTCTCATCAGGAGGTGGTATGAAACTTTCCCTGTTCCTGCATATGGAGCGCGTATCAGCGAATGACGCGCAGGACAAGTTGTACGATGAGATGATGGAACTGTGTGAAATCGCGGATAAAGGAGGCTTGCACGCTATCTGGACTGGCGAACACCACGGCATGAATTTCACCATCGCGCCGAACCCGTTTATCAACCTGGTGGATATCGCCAGCCGTACCAAAAACGTTCGTCTGGGCACCGGCACCATTATTGCGCCGTTTACCCATCCGATTCGTCTGGCGGGCGAAGCTGCAATGACTGACCTGATTACCAAAGGGCGTCTCGATTTGGGAATTGCCCGTGGCGCGTACTCTTATGAATATGAACGTCTGATGCCCGGTATGGATGCCTGGGAAGCTGGTCAGCGGATGCGTGAACTGGTTCCCGCGGTGAAAGAGTTGTGGAAAGGCGATTACGAACATAATGGCGAGTTCTGGAATTTCCCGTCCACCACTTCCTCGCCACAGCCAAAACAGCAGCCGCACCCGCCAATATGGGTGGCCGCACGCGACCCGAACAGTCATGAGTTTGCGGTGAAGAACGGTTGCAACGTGCAGTGCACGCCATTGCATCAGGGTGAAGAGGAGATCATACGCTTGATCACCACCTTCAAAGCAGCCTGTCAGGAATATTCACCTGAACAGCCACTAAAAATCATGCTGTTACAGCATGGTTTTGTGGCTGAAGACGAGGCCGATGCGCAGCAAGCGGCGGTAGAACTCAATCGCTTCTACAACTACTTCGGTGCCTGGTTCAAGAATGAACGCCCGGTACAGCAGGGTTTGATCAAGCCGCTGACAGAAGAAGAAATGACGGCAAATACCTATTACAGCGTTGAAGGGATGCGGAAAAATCTGGCGATTGGTAATCCTGATCAAGTTATCGCCCGCCTGAAAAATTATGAGGCGATGGGCTACGACGAGTATGCATTCTGGCTGGATAGCGGCATGACCTTCGAACGCAAGAAAGCCTCGCTGGAACGCTTTATTAAACACGTTGCACCTGCATTTCACTAAGCGGAGACGTTATGGAATCTTTCAAACTCTACATCGACGGCCAATTTGACGCCGGAGCCGCGACGTTCACCTCGTTAAATCCGGCCACCGCCGAGCCGTGGGCCACTATTGCCGAAGCGCGCAGCGAGCAAACCGATCGCGCAGTACAGGCGGCGGCACGGGCTTTTGAATCCGACGCGTGGCGTGGCTTGACTGCCGGTGCGCGCGGCAAATTGCTGCTGAAGCTGGCGGATTTGATTGAACGCGATGCAGCAAAACTTGCGCGTCTTGAGACGCTCGACACCGGCAAAATCATCCGTGAAACCCAGGCGCAGATCGCCTACGTAGCGGAATACTATCGCTTTTATGCCGGACTGGCCGACAAGATGGACGGTACCACGCTCAGTATCGATAAGGCCGACATGGAAACCTGGATTAAGCGTGAACCGGTGGGTGTGGTTGCCGCGATTATTCCCTGGAACAGCCAGCTTTTTCTCTCCGCGGTAAAAATTGGTCCGGCCATCGCAGCTGGCTGTACGGTGGTAGTGAAGGCGGCTGAAGTAGCACCGACGCCTCTTCTGGGGTTTGCTGAATTGGTACATGAAGCCGGTTTCCCTGCGGGCGTGATTAACGTCATTACCGGCTTCGCGGAAAGCTGTGGCACGGTCCTGACCCAGCATACGCAGGTCGATCACATTGCTTTTACCGGCGGGGCGGATACGGCACGTCACATTATTCGCAATAGTGCTGAAAACTTGGCCAGCACTTCACTGGAATTAGGCGGCAAGTCGCCGTTTATCGTATTCGCCGATGCTGATTTAGAAAGTGCAGCCAATGCGCAGGTGGCGGCAATATTCTCTGCATCAGGACAAAGTTGTGTCGCGGGTTCGCGCCTGCTGGTGGATGAGCAGATCAAAGATGCTTTTATTGAAAAGCTCACCAGTAAAGTGCGCGGTATTGTGATTGGTTGCCCGCAGCAGCAGGAGACGCAGTTTGGTCCACTTTGCACCGGGCGGCAGAAAAGTAACATTGAGCAGGTAGTGAGTCGCAGTATTGAGCAGGGTGCGCGTTTAGTAATCGGCAATCATCCCATTGATCGACCGGGATTCTACTATCCGCCAACTATTCTGGATTGCAGTGCGGTGCCAGATGCAGAAAGCGTAGTGCAGGAGCTGTTTGGTCCGGTTTTGTCGGTACTGACTTTTAAAGATGAAGCCGAAGCGATTCGCTTAGCGAATGGTACCGAGTATGGTCTGGCAGCTGGTGTATTCACCCAGAACCTGACGCGTGCCCATCGTGTCACGAGTAAGTTGCGCAGCGGCGTGGTGTGGCTGAACACTTACCGCGTGGTCTCTCCTTTGGCGCCGTTTGGCGGCTACGGTAAGTCTGGTTTCGGTCGTGAAGGCGGCATTGACGCCGCGTTGGAATACACCACTACCAAAACGGTGTGGCTGCGCACAAGCGATGAGCCGATTAGCGATCCCTTTATTATGCGTTGAATAAAATTCATTATTGTAGCGGCGCGATTCATCGCGCAATAAATGGCGCCATTACAGACTGGGTTTCTGATATTACCCATTCAGTTTTACACCGGGAGTCTTACCGCCAATTCTTTAATAAGAAGACGAAAATACATTCGTCGGGATGGCTGTGGATTTTTTTCGCGAGGAAGGTTTTACCCACATTATAAAATAATCCCACTTTGAGAATTGGAGGGCACAGTGAATACACAACCACGTCAGAGTCAAATTATAGAAAATAAGTCGGTGGATTATGTTCCAGAATCGGAACGCCACGGTAAGTCGCACAGTTTATTTACCTTGTGGTTCTGTACCAATATTGCGCCACTGGCTGTCGTCAGCGGTGCCATCGCCACCGAAACGTTTCATCTGAATGTTATTTCTGCTTTAACTGCGATTATTACCGGTCATCTGTTTGGTGGGATATTCCTTGCATTGACCTCTGCACAAGGGCCGAAAGTTGGCATTCCTCAAATGGTACAGAGCCGCGCGCAGTTTGGTCGTTACGGCTCATTGCTGGTGATTAGCTTTACAACGGTGATTTATCTTGGATTCTTTATATCGAATATTTCGCTTTCCGGTAAAGTCATCAACAACGTTTTTCCGTCAATGCCGGTAAGCAGTGCTACGGTGATTGGTGCCATTCTCGCTACCGCGATTGGTATCGTGGGCTACCATTTTATTCATCGCATCAATAAAGTCGGGGCATGGATTATGGGTGCGGCACTGATTTTAGGACTGACGTTAATGGTGTCACAGCCGTTACCGGCAGACTTTTGGTCTCGCGGCAGCATGAGTGGCGCAGGCTGGTTCGGCACCTTCTGTATCGGTGCTGTATGGCAAATCAGCTTCTCGCCCTATACCTCTGACTATTCGCGTTATCTGCCCGCGAATGTGGGCATTGCACGTCCGTTTATTGCCACCTACTTAGGTGCCTGTGGCGGTACCATCCTGGCTTTCATCTTTGGCATGATGGCAGTCAATATCGCGCCTGATAACGATGCGATGATGTCAGTGCGCCACGCCACCGGTTGGCTCGGCCCCATATTAATGCTGCTGTTCCTGATTAATATCATCTGCCATAACTCGATGAATCTGTATGGTGCAGTATTATCCCTGATAACCGCTGTGCAAACGTTCCGTCCGCACTGGACGCCGGGCGCAGCGGTGCGGTTAGCGGTTTCAGCGCTGGTTCTCGTGGGCAGCGTACTGGTGGCTCTGGCGGCATCGCAGAATTTCGTCTCCTTCTTTATTAATTTAATTCTGGCATTGATTGCGGTATTGATTCCGTGGATTGTGATTAACCTGTTAGATTTTTATTATGTTAATAAGCAGAAATATGACGTAGACGCCATTTTTCGTGCAGATGGCGGCTGTTATGGTTTGCTGAACACCCAGGCTCTGCTGGTATATTCTGCTGGCATAATGGTGCAGATTCCATTCGTAGAAAATGCCTTCTTCGCCGGACCGTACGCCAGGATGATTCCTGGCGTAGATATTTCCTGGATTATCAGCCTTGTGGTAACCAGCATTGCCTTCCCGCTGTTTCATCGCAAAAATAAAACCGTTTTCACGCCGGTCAGTGATAGCAAAGCTTAAATACGGAGTATTCCAGTAAATTGAAAGCAAAAGGATTTGACCGCGGTCATAAAGCTGCAAACTATTCACTATCTAACCAGGCGCGGAAGTGTCTGGTTCATTAACAAAAAACAGTACGTCCGGCTTTCAAGGAAATAACCGGGATGGCAACTCTGCATCACTGCAGCCGGATTGTTCCATTTTGCCGAAGCGAAGAAGCAGATAGGTAACAGCGAAATTTATTAAGCGAAACCCGCACGATTCACAGCGTCTTTGTAGAATGTGCTGGCTATTAATCATTATCAGTCATGAGGAAGGGAGGATATGAATACATCGCCGGACAGTTAATTTAACATAAATTACATTACCCGAACTTTATCATCCAATTGATTTTTATACTTTTTTAATGATTTAGCTAAGCTCACCTGACCGATTCAGGCTACCTGCTGAGTTACCAAGTATGGCAGTATAAGGTGCGGATCTTTTCACGATGAACAAAGTTAACCGGCTTGAAGTCATTCACAACTTTGTTGATCCGCGACTGACAACACATCTCGCTGCTAAACTTCTCGGCATTTCCGACAGGCATTGTCGTCGCCTGCTTTAGCGCTACCGTGCAGACGATCCGCAAGGCAAGGCATGGCTGACTGGCGGCGCGGCAAGCCCAGCATCTATCAGTTGCAAGCAGGGCTTACTCAACGTGCGATTCAGATTATCCGCGAGTGCTACTCAGACGTTGGTCCGACGCTTGCCTGCGAGAAGCTGACCTAGCTAATTCATATTTTAGGAATTCAATGATGATAATCATGGCTTGGGCCTCAGCGCAGTATTCAGCATGAAAAATAGCTGTCATCATTTAAAATGATGGCCTGTAAAATAACATAACCAATCGGACGCCTCAGTTTTTCTTAACCCGATCATCTCTGTTTAACTTAAAAAAATTAAAAATTAGAGCGAAAGAAAATTATTAGGATGTGGGGATTGATATAGTTAAATTAATTATAATTTACTTAGCCCATTACGTTTGGCCACTTAATCATACTTTAGAAAAAGTTTCTCGGTGGCCTTTAAATTTATTGGAAGTCAAACACTCATGCTTCCGTTATTCTTTATAAATAAAATTTATTGTTTCTGTATTCATGAATTCTTTTGTATTCGGGCATAGCGTAACAATACGTTTTACATTCTGAATACACTCATCTTTTCTTGGTGGAAGTGGTATGAAGAAGGATGCGACTGAAAAAGGAGTGTATACTGCCGCATAAAAGTCATATGCCAGTGAAGAAACATCATGATAGTTATTTTTAGAAGACAGGACTGCGCAAAGTGAAGGTAAAGCGGTCTTTAAGTTATTATATTCATCGCGCAGGACAGGCTTTAATTGCGGACATTCTGTTTCTGGCACCATGGCTGCGGCTATATCCCCATAAATTGCATAGCCATTTAAATTAACTCGGCTAACATGGCCTATGAATGGAATAAAACTTAAGCATAGTGATAAAAATACCGCCATACAATAAATCCAAATATCAACTTTGTTCCTATTAGAATACAAGAGGAAAATTGACACCAACAAACTGATAAATGCCAACCCACCGCAAAAAACACAGGCAATAAAAAACAATACGATAAGGGGATAGAGGGGCAATCGTAACTTGCGAGACATGTAATATCCTTATTAAAAAATGAAGTCGAAATTTTATTTATAGCTATACTTCCTTACGTTCCGGAAGCTTAGGACAATCGGGCACACCTTCCCGACTGTCCACTTGCATATTCTACCTTCAACGCATCCCGTATTTCTGTTCTCTTGATTCGAAGGCGAGCCGCCCCCCTTCAAGCACGTCACAAATGGCCTTACGCATGCTGTTATCGTGCCCTTCTTCCCCGTACTCCAATGCGCCACTACGGTAGCTGATTACTTCATCCTCATTGCTGGCCACGATCACTTGTTCTGCATCACAGTTAACCACCAGATTAGCATTATGGGTCACAATAATTACCTGCCGATACTGTTTGATTTTGCGAAAAAGTGGGACCAGCTGGCGCATGATAAAGTCGTTATCTAGGTCATCTTCAGGCTGGTCGAAAACAAAAGGCGAGCCGAACGCATCAGTGGCCAGTTTCAGGCAGACATAAAACGTACCGCGCTGACCCGCAGACAGTTTTTCAACCGTTTTCCCTTTGTATTCAAACCCTGCCCTCACCGTCAAGTAGCTGCTGATGTGTTCCGGGCTATAGATGAAACGCTGAAGCGCGTAGGATCCCTGACTGTTGAAAAACTCTGATTTCCAGAGAAAGTCCTCAAACGTAATTTTTTTGCCGGGTTCCTCGAGAGTTTCAATGATGGCATTCCCCCTGACGAGCGCAATAAAATCCTCAATGCCCCTTACCCCTAGAACTTGAGTGAGCTTTTCGATACCCGATTGCTCACCTGCAGTGCGGAATCTTCCGCGGTTAAGCCGTTCAAGTATACCGTTATAAAACGCTGAAATATTGAAATGTGGTTGACCGTAAATACTTACATCAGTGAGTATTTCACTTATTAACGCTTGCTGATCAGGTGTGAGATGGGGTTTTTCAGCCAGTGCGGCAAAGCTGGCGTCAATCGATGACTTCTGCTGAAGTACCCTGCGTACATAAGCCTCAGATAAAGTACATCGTTGCTGAAGATCGCTGGAATACTGTGTAATTCGCTGAAAAATCTCCCCATCCCTGAGCTGCGCGTGCTGAATCTCACGTTGATAGCCCTGTATTTTATCAAGCACACCCGTGATGTCTTGCTCGATTCCCTGAGCCCGGAATTCGACTGTAATTTTTCGGTTATCATCATCTGTCAGAGTCAATTGATTCAGCAGTGCTTCCATGTAGGCAGCTACCCGGTTCTTATGCTCTGACAGATCCAGTGGCGGTACAGGTACTATGCCGGATGGAACAGCGTTCATCTCGGTTAGCCGGAGATTCAGCGTGGCCTCTGCGGTTTCAGTTTCCCGCATAAAAGCTCTGCCGGCACCGAGAGCCTGTTGTAATGCGGTAGCGCGAAGGCTGTTAACCTTAAACCGTTCAATCAACGCCTTGTTCTTTTCGCTGGTAAGCGTGTTTATCTTCTCTTGGGCGATCCTGATTATCTCAGCCTGATGTTCGCGAGTATTAATAAGATTTTGGCGTTCATCTCTAGCGCCATAATATTCCCGAAACGCACGATAGGCATTCAGGTTTTCATCCAGCGCCGTGCGAAGCTCGTTAGCAACTTCGTTGTCAGAAAGCCGCAGCATTTTCTTTATTTCATTACTGATGAGGCCCGGTTGCTGGCAAAGAGTTTTGATTTCTCCCTGTGAAACGTGCAGATAGTCATAGCTGTCAGTTCGGACATCAAACAACACCTTTTCACCATTTGTCTTATCCAGCTCGATGCTCAAATTTTCAACACTGACTTGACGCTCATCACTGCCTAATGCTGCGGCACCGCCAAAGCGTGAGCGCAGTGCGTCAAGCAATAGACTCTTACCGGTGCCCCTGCCGCCAATAATAGCTACCATATCCTGATTCAACGGAATACTTCGCTTTCTAAAACGGATAGACTGCCCGTCGAAAATAGTGCCTTCTACATCAATACGGCTGAAGTGTGCTTTAGGTATCCTTTTGTTCAGCCAGTCTGCGTCCAGCTGCAAACGCCCTTCTGGCTCAAGAATTGCCTGACGTAGTCCTTCAAATGTAGGTTTTGCTTTAACCCAGGTAAAGGCGCTACCGATGGTTTCCACCTTGTGAGCGTCCGAACAATGAAAAACGGGCTTAACCAACGCTCCGTCGTAGCGCGTGTTGGTCAGGAAATAATCCCTGTCGCGTTGATTGCCAAAAATGATGTGACCCTTCCGGTCAATCCAGGTTGCCATAATCTGTGAACGGCCTGTTGCGTCTGGTCGATAGCCACCATAACCATTCGGGCAGACAGCAACGATGAACTCTCTGAAAGGACTCAGCGTTGAGCTGAGGTGTTCGAGCAGTTGGCTGAGGTCAACGACAATAGTGTCAACCCGCAGTCCACTTGCTTTCACGTCTTTTTCGCAGCAATAGACATTCCTTCCGCTGCCATCAGTAATCTTGAGCGGAAGCTTTGATAAAATTTCATTTATACGGGTGGTGCTGAGCCGCTCAGAAAAAAGGACGTGGATGTTGATGTATTGCCCTTCTTTATTCTGTTGATCGAGGCGAAACTCGACGTTGCCCAGCACGGTAGTCTTGAGGTCCTGCCGGGCAATTTCATCCCGTATTATTTCCAGCTCATTTTCACAGAAGTAAAAATAGTTGGTCAGTCCGATTAGGGACAGCCGTTGCTCTCCTAATTTTCTGACGAAGGCTTCGGTGTCGCAATTTCCTGTGTAGCCATTGGCAAGCCAGGTCATTGGACTATGAAGATGCATGTCCCACTTATTCCATTCAGAACCTTTCATTCTACTCAGCTCCTTCTGTATAGGATTAATCTTAACTGGATGATAATGAGAGGCTAAAGAGCGTGCCACATATTTCAAGGTTATATTTTGCACACATGTGATACGAGATCTGAATTTCCCCCTCCCTCCATTTTAATGACGCCCTGAAAAGCAGACAGGATGCAGAGATATTGAGATTTAAAATGCCACGATTCAACCCTCTAGTTATCCAAGGTCATTGGGCCTAAATCAAAAAGTTAGTGTTGGCACACCATAATCAGATGCTCTGTTTGAATTTATCGATAATGGTGAGCGGCCATACTGTTTACTGTTTGGTCGTAAGGCGTTGGGCAAGCCGTCAGGCGCGGCTGACTTATGCTTTTATCAACATATCCACCGGATAGATCAATTCTTTTAAGATCATAAGAAGATCATATTGAGATCATTAAAAGATCAAAAGAGATCACCAGCGCTCTATCTTAATGATCTAACTGGGAAAAATACTACTTTGGGTATCTACTTTCATGAAGAAGGTATTTACTTTCATGAAAAAGGTATTCACTTTCATGAAAAAGGTCTCTACTTTCATGGAAAAGGTATTTACTTTCATGCTATAAAGGTATCCACTTTCATGATAATGCGATCTTACTGACCTGTGGGCGTGGATAAGTGGGAAACGATAACAAAGTCATAGACATAAATAATCCTTTTGCGATCGTTAAAAAGGATTCAGAAACAGTTTATCTACTGGAGCCGAACAGCAACAAAACCGTTCAGCCGGTGGCATTGCTGCGTCTGAGCGTTTTCACACCCGTAGCACCCAAGGAAAAAGGAAAGCGTGACTTTCTGATCGACGCGTCCGACGAGCTATCAAGCCTTGAGGTGGCAAAACGCGAAGGTTATACGGATATCAAGATCCAGGGCGCCAAGCTGAGCATGTCTACGGATTTTAAAACGTGGCTCGGCATCATTATGGCCTTCTCCACTTATGGCTACAGCAGCGAAACCATTCGCCTGCCGTTTACCGAGTTCGCCAAGATGTGCGGCATCAAGTCTGCGGATCTCAACGCCCGCTCTCGCAAGCGCCTGCACGACTCGCTTTTCAGCATTTCCAGCGTGACGCTCGCCTTCAGCAGTAAGGATGGTAAGAAATCCATGTTCTCCCACCTGGTGCAGCGCGCGGTGCTGAACATGAATACGGATACGGTGGAGATCACGGCGGACAGCAACCTCTGGGAGCTGTACCGCTACGATCACAAAGTGCTGCTGGGCCTCAAGGCGCTGTCTGAGCTGTCCCGTAAGGAGGCAGCACAGTCCCTTTACATCTATTTTGAGAGTATGCCCGGCGGTACGCTCTACATCTCCATGAAGCGCCTCAGAGAGCGTCTGGCGATGGGGTCTCCCGTCAAGCTGCAGAACTCGATCATCAGGCGCGCGATGGCCGACCTGAAGAAGATTGGATACATCGATTATACCGAGCTGAAAAAAGGCCGTGAGATCCAGTTTGTTATCAGCAGCCGCTCTCCCAAGCTTCAGGCGTTACCCGGTCACTGATTTCCCGTAAAGGTATTCACTTTCATGTACAGGCAGAGAAGTCTCTAGTTTCATGAAGTGAACGCAGAAGGTATCTACTTTCATGAGCGCTTACCTGCGGGTATGTATATTCTCCGGATCCCCCCGGAAGGTATTTACTTTCATGTGTCCCGTCCTCCGGCAGGCCCCCTCCCTGATGGCACAGGTATCTGCTTTCATGCAGACGACTGCTGGGGTATAAGCTTCCATGATGAATTCGCGATGAAGGTATCTACTTTCATGAAAAACACGCACCCATCCGGAGGCATCTCATGAAAGTGGATACCTTTTGACGGCCAACAACCCATCTGCATGAAAGCAGATACCTTTCGGCTGGGCCCCTCCCGTTGCTGCATGAAAGTAGATACTCTTTCAGGATGCACGCTGTATCGGCTGCGTTTTTCATGCTGGCAATATACCACAGCATGAAAGTAGATACCTTTTAACCACGTTATAGCGGGGAATGAACACCAAAATGTGTGAGTACACACTTACCATGAAAGCATTGTGAAAAGAGGACATTGATTTCCCCGGCGTGTTTTGTCTTCTATAGGTGTGAAAAGTTGAACCTGTGATTAACGGGCGGGATCAGGTGCTGGGAAAAGGTATCTACTTTCATGTCTGCGGCAATCTGAGTTTAATGCCGTGCATCCCGTCTTAAGGTGCTGCATGAAAGTAGATTCCCCTCCCCATTCCGCTACACTGTCACTGTTTCCGCCGACGGCGGACACGGTTCCTCGCTACCTTCAGGCAATCCACACTTCAGGGCATTGAAGGCTTCCAGGCGGGCAAGCATTTCACGGGTCGCACCCTAGAACGGCACCATCGTGAACATCAGCCACGGAAAGCAGATGAAGACGACAAGCATGAACGTGATAACCATGGCCTTCCACGCAATCAACCCGTTGAATACCACTATCAGAACGTTAATCATGATTGCCGTGCTGATTATTGCGCTCACCCAGAACATCCACAGGGCTCTCCTATACCAGATATGGCTGAAGTGGATTTTACCGTCGCGCTCGCTGAGCCAGGTACGCCAGAGTGAGAGGTAGCTCGCGCGCACATTCTAGTGAACGGCAAACTCTACCGCCAGATTCTGCAGCCGGTAACTGAACAGGCGCGTCAGTTTCCAGAGGCTGCGCTGGCGGAGTTCGCGTTCAATAAGGGTATCGGGGCCGTCCTTCAGATAGTCCAGGGTGAGCATGTGCTCCAGTCTGCGCCTCTTACTGTATATTACGCTGCAGGCAATTCCCGCCGGATCAGCTTTGACGAGCAAGGCGTGCACAACATGAATGGCCATCACGACAAGCAAGCCGGGCAAAATCAGCCACAGGGATCCGCCTTCTTTTCCCATCAGCTCTAACGCCTTAGCGACAATAGCTTCCATTTTTATTTCTCCTTTTGATGAATGATTTTCAGGCGGGCGGCAGGCTTCTCAGCACCGCCGCCGCTTCCGCGCCCTGCCCGCTGAACGTGACGTTCAGCGAGGCGGCGACGTCCAGCGCAAACACCCGCGTATACACCTCTATCGATCGTGCATCCTTGTGCCCGGCCAGCGCCTGTATCACCTTGAGCGGCTGACGGTGGTACAGCAGGTGCATGATGTACGAGTGACGGAACGTGTGCGGCGTTACCGGCACCGAAAAGTGCACGCCGTCGTCCGCGGCGCGCGCCACCGCCGCCTTCAGCCAGTTGCGCATGGTCTCGTCCGTTACCTGCCAGAGCGGCTCGCGGCGCCTCGGTCTTTCGCTCGCGAGCCAGACCTCGACCTGACGGACGTAAGCCGGATCGGTGAGCGGCACCATGCGCACCGCGTCCTTCGGCGGACGGCCCCGCCGGCTCCTGACCTTCTCGGACAGAATTTTCACGAATGGCCGCGGCCCGTCGATCACAAACGACTCTGGCGTCAGGCTGCAGGCCTCGCCGATGCGCGCACCGGTGTTCCACAGCGTGCTGAACAGAAAGTGGTGGCGCCGGTCGGGCATGTAGTGCAGCAGCGCGGCGACTTCGGGCGCCAGTAAATAGAAAGGGGTGTCGCCGTTCGCGGTGGCCATGCGCCGCAGCGCCACCGCGGTCGCAAAATCGGCGCCGGGCGCGAAGGCGAGCGCGGTGACGCGCTCTGATGAATTCTGCAGGGGAATGATGCTGTTCATCCGTTAATTTTCACGTAGCGATGTCCGGGAGGTTTTGCGCTATTTTCCCGCACCGCGGGCGCGGGAGCCAGATCAATAAATCGCGGAAAAAGGATCTGGGTTTTGGTTTTACCCGCAGATTAGCGGGTTATCCAAACCCCGTAAAGGATCCTTTTTTCACAGAAAACCGCCCTTCCCCTTGCGCCACAGGGCCTGCGGGCCAGATCCCGCCGTTTGGTATAATTGGGGTAAAGCCAGGTATGACGTAAAAGGATAAAGTTGGAACCGTTGGCTCAAACGACAGCCCCGACGGTCTGTTAACCAGATACTTAGGAATCTTCTTCTGAAGATCGCAGACTTGATTAAGGAGGCGTACGGGGTCATAATGACAGCATGCTTCTGACTTGGAGTATCTCCGGTCAACCAGGAAGCCTCTATAGGCACTATAGTCAGGTTAATTACTAAGGCCCCCGTTAAGAAATTACCGGGGGCCTTAGTAATTTCCGGGCCCTGGAAAGGCGTTCTGTTTCCCTCTTTTATCAGAGGGCCACAAGGTTCCCATACAGGTAGAGGATCTATGAAGAATAACAGCTTGGAAAATGTGTTTAACGCTTACTTCAATAACAAAAAAGACTTTTCCGATTTTTATAAACTCCGCACGGATGAAGAAGCCCGTCTTATTCCTCTGAACAGAAATAATGCCGAAATTTATCAATGTTCTGACAGGATAAAGGCGATTCATAATTTTCTGTCTCGCTTTGTTTTTTCTGATATGCCCGTCAGGAAGGATATTGTTTTCTCTTACCGGAAAGAAGTCAATATCTCAGACGCAGTACGTCCGCATTGTGAAAGTGAATTTATTTTCAAAACGGACATTTCAAAATTCTTCCCGTCTATCACCTCCGCAGCTGTATCGGAAAAACTTGAAAAATACTGCGATCAGATAAGTTCAGTGGATGCTGAAGACGTTAGAAATAATATTGAAAGAATTGTTTATCTTTGTACATTAAATGACCGACTGCCTGTGGGTTTTGCCTCTTCTCCATCTGTCAGTAATTTCTGCTTCTACGATTATGACAATGTTATTGATTCATACTGCAGGCAAAAAGAGTATATTTACAGCCGCTATGCAGATGATTTGATTATTTCCTCACAGAGTGAAATAAATAAAGAAAGCATGGCTGCCGACCTCTCGGCCATCCTGGCATCCGACGCGGTACTCAGACTCTCTCTCAATTATAAAAAAACAAAAGTTATTACGAAAAAATACGAGAGAAAGATTCTGGGGATCAGCATTCTGGATAATGGGAAAATGACGGTCAGCAAAATCACAAAAAAGGATATTGAAGTGAAACTGCATCTGCTCAGAACGGATCGGGTAAAACTGGTGGACTACACCGGAATGGATGAGATGTCGTCGATCCTGTCAATCGCAGGGGTGCTGAGCCAGATTAACAATATTGATAAAGACTATCTGTATTATCTTCGCAGAAAGTACGGTAACGCCATTATCAGCAAGCTGCTTAGAGGAAAGGAGTTACTTAAGTGATTGTCAGTGTTAATATTAAGGCTCTGCAGCATCTTGCTGATATCAGCGTGTCATTCGATTTTTCACGCGATCCGCTTGTCTGCTTGACCAGCAAAAATGGCGTTGGAAAAACCTCTATCATTAAAGCTCTAGCCCTGCTCAGGGACACGGCTATCATCAGTAAAACCTCGTCGGTTTTCAGTATCAGCGAAGAGACTCAGATTGATGTCACGTTAAATGATGAAGTGTACGCCTTCCGCTACCGCGATGGGGATCTTGATACCAGAGATATTATGCGGGATGAGTCATTTATCAGCGTTGAGCTTCCCATTCCCTACGGAAAGCGATTTTCTGAATTTCCTGCGCTGGGCAACATTGATATGACGTTAAGGGAAATGTACCTGAAGGGCGATTATCAGGATGCGCAGGATCTTATTGCGTTTATGCAATTGGTTTATAAAGATGACAATAAATTTCAGAATCTGAAAGTCGTAAAAATTAAAGGGGAGAGCTATTATTTTCTCCCGCTGGATAACGACCGCTATATCCGAGAGGATTATTTCAGTTCCGGTGAGTTTTTTGTCATCAGTATCTTTAAGATGATAAATTCTCCGAGTCGTCTAATTATTATAGATGAAATAGACGTTTCTCTGGATTCATCAGCACAGGTTTCTCTAATGAACGCTGTTCGTAATATCTGCGTGGAAACGGATAAAAAAATACTTTTTACCACACATTCACTTGCCATTATGAAAATGATTTATGAAAATGGCACGCCAATTGTTTATCTGAAAAATGAATGCGGTGAAGTAGTTCATAACCTGGTTTCATACAGCTTTATACAGCTTGAGATGTTCGGATTTGAGGGGTATGACAAAATCATATTCACTGAAGACGTTACGCTTGAGCATTACATCAATTACAGGTTAAATGGGCAGCAGATACGCAACCGCTACAAAGTTATTTATATAGGCGGCTGTGATAACGTCGTAGATCTTCTCAGACGTAATGCGAATAGTAAGTTCATCTGCCAGCCAGAAAACGCGAAAGCCGTTCTGGACGGTGATGCCGCAGGAAAGTACGGTCACCGGCCGGATGTCATTCTCAGTCCATTTGATGACATCGAGGATGAACTATACAGAAAGTATAAAGCGGAAAATGGGGTGTACAATCTTCCCGATGTGGTCCCTGAAAACGCAGGGTCAAAAGCTTATTGGAAAAAATTGCATCAGAAGCGCGATCGTTACGGTATGACGCGGGAAGACATCTTCCGCATTGTCGAGTCGGGCTTTCAGCAGGAGACAGATGACTTCACTCAGGCACTGCTTAATTTTATTGAAGGCTAAGCTCTTCATGTATTGATGATCTTTCTATTCAGCTTATATCCTAGGGCCTAGGGCCAAAGTTCGCCTTCTTTCTCGCTATAGCGACCTTGGACCATATTGAACTTTCAAACTCTGTAACTTTCCACCGAATCAGTCCGTTCATTTTAGAGGTCTTACGACATACTGACTCAGTACCCCTGAGGATTCTTTTTGCACCTGGAATGTCCCCCTCGCCTTGTTAAACAGTTTAACGATACAGACACTGCCCCCCTCCCCTATCGTCTTAAAACGCTGCACATCAATTCCTCTCGAAATGCTTCAATAGTTCTATTATACAGAAATTTAGATTTATGAGTGTTTATTCATTTGAGTAAATGATTAATTGTGTATTTGAAGCTTTACGCTTTTACTCATGTGTGGTTTACTCATATGCACTTTCACTCATATGAGTAAATGAGGTTTTGAGCATGAAGATTATCTCGTTCCTGAATCCTAAAGGTGGCTCTGGTAAAACCACGGCGACTATAAATGTCAGCTCCTGCTTGGCCAGTGGCGGTAAAAAAGTTGCTGTAGTAGATACCGATCCGCAAATGAGTCTGACTAACTGGAATAGCGCTGGAAAAGCTGCATTTGATGTTTTCACTGCGTCATCTGAGAAAGATGTCTATCAGGTCCGCAAAGAACTCAGTGAGTACGATTACGTTATCATTGATGGAGCCGGCTCGCTTTCAGTTATCACTTCAGCTGCGGTCATGGTCAGCGATCTGATTCTGATCCCCGTAACGCCGAGTCCTCTCGATTTTTCTGCCGCAGGTTCTGTAGTCACGGTTCTTGAAGCCCAGGCGTACAATCGCCCTGTTGAGGCGCGATTCCTGATTACCCGCAAAATTGAGCAGGCAACCATGTTGGGTGTTCTTAAAGAGAGCATCAGCCAGACGGGCATCAAATCACTTAAAACCGCTATTACTCAGCGCCAGAGTTACGTCAGGTCTGTTCTTGAAGGCGGAAGCGTATTCGATACCTCTGATAAATCAGCTCAGGGCGAAATCCAGATTCTTACTAAAGAAATCGTATCTCTTTTTGAGTAATTACTCATATACTCAAATGTGAGGAGGCTACTATGGCACTTGAGAAAAAACATTCGTCACCAACGATGAAGTTTGGTACGCACAGAGACATTGATAAAATCGTTTCGTCCCAGTCAATGCCATCTGCTTCAGGTAAACAAAAGCGAGTGAACGTTAACTTCGATGAAGATAAACACACGCGTTTTAAGGCAGCTTGTGCCAAAAAAGGGATCAGCATCACCGATGTGCTCAGCAGTCTCGTTGACGATTGGTTAAAGGAGAATGAGTAAATACTCATTTTAGTGTTTTTGCTCCCCTCCCCTTTGATGTTCAGCGTGGCTGCATACTCGGGGGTTAGGCCCCTACTCAAACACTCATTTGAACTTATGAGTAATTACTCAAGTGGGTTTTTGAGTAAGTGAGTATGCCGGATATCTATTCAATTCTAATTCACTCGTCAACTGCCTGAAGACAGTTTAACTCCCTCGCAATTTCGACCCTGTTTTCTCAGCAAGATATCTCCCGAAAATTTCGCATAATCACTCAATCACTCAATCACTCAATCACTCAAATGAGTAAATGTGTGTTTGAGTTTAAGTAGATTTACTCATTTCTGTGCCGTTTCCATAAGCTCAGCGATAAATAAGTGATGTGTAAATACTCAAATGAGTAAATATTAGATTGAGTGAATACTCATTTGAGTAATTGGACTGAATAATGCTCGATTCTGTATTTTCTTGGTGACTCAATGATTCGCACAGCCGAGGCTGTCATCAGAACGGGCAAAAGGACTTCAACCTATCCAGAATACTTTATGTTCATAAATTACTGAAAAGTGAGTAAATACACATTTGAGTATTTGTGTGTTTTGAGTTCGAGTCAGTTAAATCATGCGCTTGAATTAATATGTATTTACTCATCTACTTCTCTACTCATATGCGTTTTTACTCAAAAACTCAAATGAGTTTGCCTTTTCATTACCGATTTAAACCGGGGCAGGGGATGCTGAGCTTTCTTTTCAGGTCAGCAAACCTTGGCAACCGGAATATCTTTCCAGTTGGTCGTCCAGGCTGGGCTCAACATCTGCCGTTTCATCTTCCAATCGGTATTAATTCCCTGACCTGCAAACCACAAATTTCCCAGCCCTGACTGGTTAATCCCGTCCAGGACTTTCATGAGCTTCGCGCTGTTGGGCCGGGGACCGTCCTCATCAAACAGATTCAATTGACTCACACCATTAGGTGTAAAGTCATCGAGCATAATACCTGCTTTCATGTAGCGCTGGCCTTCGCGCCAGATTCGATCCAGCGAACGCATGGCCACCTCGATAACATCTCGGGTATCCTGCGTCGGGATGCGGAGATTTTCGCCGGCGCTGTTACCGTAAAAGACTTCACCTGGCGCATGAGGGGAGGTTCGGATAAAAATACCAATGCGCCGGCAAAACTGACGTTCGCCCCGCAGCTTTTCGGATGCACGCGTCGCGTACTGGCAGAGAGCCTGCTGCATAGCGACTTTTGATGTAATACGTTCGCCAAACGATCGTGAACACATAATCTGTTGTTTAACGGGCGCAAACTCTTCCAGTGGAATGCAGGATTCTCCATTGAGCTCACGTACGGTTCGCTCCAGCACCACACTGAAGTTTTTGCGAATGAGGGCAGGGTGCGCGCGCGACAGTTGCAGGGCATTTTCGATACCCATAATGCTTAGCCTTTTAGCGATACGCCGCCCGACACCCCAGATTTCCTCAACCGGTTGGTTCAGCAGAAGCGTAGCGGTGCGTTTAGGGTTTCCGGGCGTCAGGGCCAGTACGCCCCTGAACTGCTTCCACTCTTTGCTGGCCCACTGTGCACTTTTGGCCAGCGTTTTTGTGGGGCCCATGCCTACACCTACCGTCAGCCCGGTCGTGGCCAGAACGTGCGCGCGGAGGCGCTTACCGAAGTGCTCAAAGTCTTCGCATCCGTCAATGCCGGTTAAATCAAGGAACATCTCATCAATGGAATACTGCTCGACTTTAGGCGTCAGCTCTTCAAGCGCCGTCATGACCCTCTGTGACATGCTGTGATTTATGTGGAATGGAATTTCCAGCAATGATGGTAAGGCTTAATCAGAAAATCGATTTCCCGAATGGGGTGTAACAGACCATGATTAATCAGATCCGGAAAGCAGGGCGACCGGCACTCTTTTTATCAACAGTAAGGAATACCCTTAATGCTCATAAAACACCCCATTCTGAGCCTGACTGCAGCAGCACTGCTTATGGTCAGCGCCGCCGCTGGCGCAGTGGGTTCACGCTGGACATTCGACGGTGACATTCATAACAACTCTCTTGCCATCAGTCCGGATGAAAAAACCGCAGTAGCCTCTTACAGCGAACGCTCCGAGGTCATTGTCTACGACCTGGCTACGGGGAAAGTCAGAAAAGTACTGAAAGGGTATGTTACTCCCCGGAATGTGCTTTTTTCACCCGACGGAAAAGCCATTTATCTTTCAGACAGCAGCCTGGGTGTGGTGAAAAAAATCAGCACCGACACGCTGAATACCGCGGTATCGCTGCCGCTGGGGCCGGGCGCGTTCGGCACGGCCATCAGTCGTGACGGCCAGCGTCTGTACGTTAATAATGAGGCGGCCAGCACGCTTTCAGTCTACGATCTGGCGCACGATCGCCCGGTTGCGGTTGTCACCGGTTTTGCACAGCCCCGCCAGGGCATCAGACTCAGCCCGGACGGTAAAACCGTTTACGTCACCAACTTCATGGGAGACAAAATCACCCTGGTGGACGCGGCTTCCGGCGCCGTTCAGGGAGAGATAACCGGCTTCAGTAAACTGCGGGCTATTTCAGTCAGCGCGGACGGCAAAACGCTGTATGCGGCCAACAGCGGCAGTAACACCATCGCGGTAGTGGACACGCAGAAGCGGGCTATCACCCGCACGATTCCCGTGGGTAAAGATCCGTACGGTGCCGCCCTCACGCCTGACAACCGGTACGTTTACAGCGGCAACCTCGGCGATAACAGCCTTTCAGTCATAGAGACCGCTACGGGAAAGGTGATCGCAACCGTCAGCGGATTAGATGCTCCCCGGCAGGCGATTGTCTTCAGCAAAGACGGTTCCCGGGCATGGGTGCTTAATAAGGACCTCAGCATCGCCGTGGTGGATCTGAAGCAGAACCGCGTAACCTCATCAGTAAAAAGCCCGGCGCAGCCCTGAGTCCGGTGCTGTTCAGATTGGCCGGCGCTGAACTGCGCCGGGATCCGTACCCACGCTGAACATCTGATTAACAAATAAAACAGATTGGTTATATACATATAACCTGTTTTAAAGATATGTCACATCATGCCTATACTGAGCCTGTTACCCAAGGAGATTCAGGCATGAACGACAAAATTTTTACGCTGCACAATGGCACCCGGCCGCTGAGCGCGCTGAGCAGCCCTAAAGAGGCCATACGGCAGTTCACGCCTAACTGGTTTGCCGCCACGATGGGAACCGGCATTCTGTCACTGGCGCTGGCGCAGTTTCCCTGGCCGGTCCCGGGGCTGCGGACGGTGGCGGAAGGATTATGGATGTTCAACATCCTGCTGTTCAGCGTCTTTGCACTGACCTACATCGCCCGCTGGGTAATGTATTTTGACGAAGCAAAGCGGATATTCGGCCATTCAACCGTGTCCATGTTCTTCGGGACCATCCCGATGGGCATGGCCACCATTATCAATGGCCTGCTGGCGTTCGGGCTGCCGCGCTGGGGGGCGGACGTCATCCCGGTTGCCCACGCCCTGTGGTGGCTTGACGTGGTGATGTCGCTGCTCTGCGGCGTCTGCATCCCGTACATGATGTTTACCCGCCAGCAGCACAGTATCGATCAGATGACCGCGGTGTGGCTGCTGCCGGTGGTCGCAGCCGAGGTGGCTGCCGTGAGCGGGGGACTGCTGGCTACGCACATCGCAGATACGCACGCGCAGCTGGGCATTATCATTACCAGCTACGTGCTCTGGGCATACTCCGTGCCGGTGGCGCTGAGCATCCTGGCGATTCTGTTACTGCGCATGGCGCTGCACAAGCTGCCGCATGAGAGCATGGCCGCATCCAGCTGGCTGGCCCTGGGGCCGATAGGCACGGGGGCGCTGGGCATGCTGGTCATTGGCGGCGACGCGCCGGCGATATTTGCCGCAGCAGGGATGCCGGAGATCGGACACATTGCGCAGGGTGTGGGATTCGTGGCCGGCATTCTGTTCTGGGGCTGCGGTCTGTGGTGGATGCTGCTGGCGATGCTCATTACCGTGCGCTATTTCCGCGACGGAATTCCCTTCAATCTGGGGTGGTGGGGCTTTACGTTCCCGCTGGGCGTTTACACCGTCACCACGCTGAAGCTTTCCACCCTTATCGATCTGCCTTTCTTTAAGGGGTTTGGTGCGATTCTGGTGGTGATGCTGGCTGCCATGTGGCTGCTGGTCACGGTAAAAACCGTGCGGGGTGCCTGGAGCGGCAGGCTGTTTGTGTCCCCCTGCCTGGCCGGGCTCAGTAAAAAACCATGAAAACGGCTGGCACGCTGCTGGACGAGGCGGTGATGACTCAGCGACTGGCCGGTACCGGTGCGGAACACGTGGCTCCTCTGAACGCGTGGGTCAGCGGCCTCAGGGCCGCCGGAACGGAGCTGCCCTGGTTTGACCCGGCGGACGGCGGCGTGCGTGCGGCGTTACTGGTGCTGCTGCAGTCGCCGGCGCTCAGCAGCCCCTCGCCGCGGTTTGTGTCACGCGATAATCCTGGCCCGGCCCAGCAGAATCTGGGACGTTTTCTGGCAGAAGCGGACATTGCGCGAGGGCAGAGTGTGCTGTGGAACGTGGTGCCCTGGGTAAGCGGCGGCGGCCGCAGTACACCCTCTGCTGCCGACGTTAAGGCGGGATGTGACCTGCTGGTACCGCTTCTGTCGTTGCTGCCCGCCCTGCAGGTGGTGGTGCTGGCCGGTGCCGTGGCGGCACGCGCTGAACCACTGGTGAGGCAGGCACGCCCCGGCGTACAGGTGCTTGTCATGCCGCACCCGAGCCCGCTGGCACTGTGTGCCGGACCGTCGGTCACGGAGAAAATCCGCACCGTCTTACGGCAGGCACAGATAATGCTGACAGGCAAAAGCGGGAGCTGACAGGTTTTTTATCCTGTTCTATACTGCAATGACAAGGTGATGGCGTTCCACCTTTCCCAACCGCCCCGTCCGGGGCTGATGACGCCTGATACCACTCTTGTTTTTTCAGGAGGTGTGTCAGGCCGTCCCTGCTTTTTGCGGTCTGCATGCTTCCCTCAACCCGGGGATGAACCTGTGATACACGTTTTCGGCCACAAAAATCCTGACAGCGATGCCATCTGTACTGCCGTGGTAACCGCGCACTGGCTGACAGAGCGTGGCCAGACGGCGCGGGCCTGGCGGCTCGGCGAGGCCAGCCGCGAGACGCGCTTTATCTTTGAGGCGGCGGGACTCACGCTGCCGCCGCTGCTCACGGTCTCTCTTCGGAATGAACCGGTCTGGCTGGTTGATTTCACCGAACCTGCACAGGGACCTGACGACCTTCTGCAGAGCAACATCATCGGCATCATTGACCACCACCGCCTGGGCGGGCTGGTGACGCGGCTCCCGCCGGAGGTGTACATCAGGCCCATCGGCAGCAGCGCCACGCTGCTCTGGCTGCTGATGAGCCCGGAGTCGCGCCGCACGCTGGCCCTGCTGCTGCTGGGCGCGCTCCTGAGCGACACCGTTAACCTGCGCTCGCCTGTCACGACGGAAGATGACGTCCGTACGGCGACTGAGCTGGGCGTCCTGTCCGGCGTCAACCGCAGAGCCTTCGCCCGCGAACTGCTCATCGCAAAAACTGATATCAGCGGCCTCAGCGCGCAGCAGCTGCTGGACAGGGACCTCAAGGCGTTCGTGATTGCCGGCACCGACGTGCGCATTGCGCAGATTGAGGTGAGCTCACCGGACCAGGTTTCCGCCCTGCTGGATGACCTGCTTACCGCCATGGCCTGGCTGGCAGACCAGTCGGGTGCCGGCCTGGTGGAGCTGATGCTGACCGACATCCGCGCCGGTTTTTCCACGCTCTATTTTGCCGGACGGGAGAGCGTTCACGCGGCCTCCTGTTCAATACCGGGCATGCTCAGCAGAAAAAAACAGCTTCTGCCGTGGCTCGACGCCCGCCTTAACCCAGCCGGGAGTTCATCATGACCTGTTATACCCACGCACTGATACTCGTGAACGATAAAGAAGACGGCACCCTGCTGCTGAACCGGGCGGTGTCGCTCGCCGGGCCGCTTGGTATGAAAATCACCCTGGCCCACATCAGCGATGACTACCGGGAAATGAACTACGTTTCCGACGGCCTGATGGACGATGCCGTATCGGAGGAGGTCGTGAAAGCCAAAGCGTTCATGAGCGAACTGGCGGCCTCCGTGCCGGACGACGTGGACACCCGCGAGCTCGTGACCATGCGCCGTTTTGAGGACGTGGAGAAGTGCATCGCAGACCTGGCTGTGGATCTCGTTATCGCAGGGCACCGCAACCGCTTTATGGGAACGCTGCTGTCCAAATCGGCTGAATACATCAACCACCTGACGGTGGACGTTCTCATCACACATCTTAACGACTGAGTCAGGAGAAAACAGACATGAACTTCACACTCGACAGCCTCAGCGCCCGTGAAATTCTGGACTCGCGCGGTAACCCCACCGTGGAAGTAGAGGCTTTTACCGCTGATGGACAGATGGCACGCGCCTCCGTGCCGTCAGGCGCCAGTACCGGCTCCCGCGAAGCCGCCGAACGCCGGGACGGTGATACCGGCCGATTTGGCGGTAAAGGCGTGCATGACGCCGTTAACGCGGTGAGAACGGAAATCTGTGAGGCCGTACGCGGCACGGACGTGCGGGAGCAGCGCCGGCTCGACAACATCATGATGGCGCTGGACGGAACGGAGAATAAAAGCCGGCTGGGCGCCAATGCCATTCTCGGCGTGTCGCTGGCGGTGGCCCGGCTTGCCGCGCAGGTTTCGCGCCAGCCGCTGTATCGCTACCTCGGTGGCCTGCAGGCAAACCTGCTGCCCGTGCCGTGCATGAATATTATCAACGGCGGCGTGCACGCCCGCGGTCAGGGGGCTGATTTTCAGGAGTTCATGATTGCGCCGCACGGTGCGCCCACCCTGACGGAGGCGGTGCGTCAGGGCAGCGAGGTATACCAGGCGCTGCGCCAGATCCTGCTGAATAAAAATCTGTCTGCGGCGGTCGGCGACGAGGGCGGCTTTGCGCCGGCGGTGGCTTCTAACCGGGAGCCGCTTCAGTTCATCGTGCAGGCGATTGAAAAGGCAGGTTACCGGCCGGGTGAAGACATCAGTATCTGCATGGACCCTGCATCCAGCGAGTTCTTTTCGGACGGCAGATACCACCTGCGCACCGAGGGCAGCACCCTGAGCGCGGCGGAAATGACGGACTACTATGGCGAGCTGATGGATCAGTTTCCCATCGTGCTGCTGGAAGACGGCCTGGCGGAGGACGACTGGGCGGGGTGGAGGCACCTGCATCAGCAACTGGGCGGGCGGGCCGAGCTGGTTGGTGACGATCTGTTTGTGACCAACGTGAAGTACATTCAGCGCGGTATTGAAGAAAACCTCGCCAGCGCCGCGCTGATTAAGCTCAATCAGATTGGCTCGCTGAGCGAAACCCTCGACGCCGTCGCGCTCTGCCAGCAGCACGGCTGGGGCACCTTCATCTCACACCGCAGCGGGGAAACCACCGATACCTTCATCGCTGATCTGACGGTGGCCCTGCGCGCCGGGCACCTGAAGACGGGCGCGCCGTGCCGCGGCGAGCGGGTGGAAAAATACAACCAGCTGATGCGCATTGAGCAGGCGCTGGGTGACGAAGCGCGCTATGCGGGCCTGCAGGCCTTTGTGCGCCGCGGATGAGGCAGCCTGTCCGGAGCAGACGATGACTGACTCAACGCTCATCCTGCTCCGCCACGGCGAAAGCCTGTGGAACAGGGAAAACCGCTTCACCGGCTGGACCGACGTCCCGCTGACGGAGAGAGGCTGCCGTGAAGCCGACCGGGCGGGCAGGCTGCTGCGGGACGCAGGGCTTCGCCCGGACTGGGTCAGCACCTCGGTGATGACCCGCTGTGTGCACACGGTGTGGCGGGTACTGGACCAGCTTGACCGCAGCTGGGTACCGGTGAACAAAACGTGGCGTCTGAATGAGCGCCACTACGGTGCCCTGCAGGGGCTTAACAAAGACGAAACCGCCCGCCAGATGGGGGAAGAGAGGGTCCGGCACTGGCGCAAAAGTTTCCGCGGTATTCCGCCTGCGGATGCTGAAGCGCCGGCCCGCCTTCACCGCGACCCGCGCTACCGGCGCGTCGCGCTGTCTGACCTGCCGGCAACAGAAAGTCTGGAGATGACGCTGCGCCGCGTGATGCCATACTGGCAGCACGCTGTGGTGCCGCAGCTTCGCCCCGGCCGTACCGTGTTGCTGGCAGCGCACGGCAACTCGCTGCGCGCCCTGATGTCGTTTCTGAACGGCATGGAGGAGGAGGCTGTCGCACAGCTCCACGTGCCGACCGGCGTCCCGGCCGTTTACCGGATGAGTGCTGACGCGCGGGTCGTGTCGCACGGTTTTATCAACGTGACTTAAAGAGGAAAGAGTGTGAATCAGCTTTTCGCCGTCATCACTGGCGGCTCACTGGGATGCGTCCTTCGCTGGCAGCTGGGTGCGCGCCTTAACGCCATGTTTCCGGACCTGCCGCCCGGCACGCTGCTGGTAAACCTGCTGGGCGGATTTATTATCGGCGCAGCGCTGGCGTATTTTCTGCGTCACCCCGGCCTCGATCCGGCCTGGCGGCTGCTCATCACCACCGGGCTGTGCGGCGGAATGACCACCTTCTCCACGTTTTCGGCGGAGGTTTTCGCCCTGCTGCAGGCCGGCAGCTACGGCTGGGCGGCCGCTTCGGTGCTGATACACGTGCTGGGCTCGCTGGCGATGACTGCAGCCGGGTTTTACGTGATGACGCTGCTTTAACCGCTAAGGTGCCTGCTGCCAGCCTTTTTGCCGGTACGCCTGCGTACCGGCCTTTCTGAACCAGAATAACTGAGTGCCTGTTTCTGCTGATTCCGGGCTCGACGGGTTACTGTGAACTTTTTCTGATTCACACGTCAGGGTGGCGGGGGCACGGTTTCGCTATGTGCTCAGCCATATTCAGATCAGGCCGGCGAACCGGGTACGCACACTGCCCCGCGGAACACCAGCCTGATACTTGTCTGACAGGTTGTTTCAGACCCGGAAAGTTTCTACCATTCCACGCAGCGCGTGCGCCTGCTCTGAAAGCGACTGAGATGCTGACGAAGACTCCTCAACCAGCGCGGCGTTGTTCTGCGTAACCCCATCCATCTGGCTGACGGCAACGCTGACCTGAGAGATGCCCTGCATCTGCTCGGATGAGGCCAGCGAAATGTTATCCATGGCCTCCGCCAGCTCACCCACCATACCGACGATTTTAAGGATGCTCTGCCCCGTGCCTGCTGCAACCTCCACGCCACTTTCCACCTGCTCCACGGCCTGTTCAATCAGCTGCTTGATATCCCGGGCCGCGGTAGCGCTGCGCTGGGCAAGCGTCCTGACCTCCCCGGCCACGACGGCAAACCCCCGCCCCTCCTCGCCAGCCCGTGCAGCCTCTACCGCCGCGTTAAGTGCAAGAATGTTGGTCTGAAAGGCGATGCTCTCGATAACCGCGGTGATATCCCGTACTTTTGCTGCGCTTAGCGAGATGGCATTCATGGTTTCCGACATACGCTGCACGTCTGCCTCACCTGTGCGGGCAAGTGACGCGGTTTCACGGGCTGAATCTGCGGTCTGCTGCGCGCCCGCCGTATTGCTTTTTACCGTGGCGGTAAGCTGCTCCATACTGGCGGCCGTTTCCTGCAGGGCTGCAGCCTGCTGCTCGGTACGGGAGGAGAGCTCGGTGTTGCCCTGAGAAATCTCATCCGCGGCCAGTGCCACGGAGGCGGATGAGTCTTTAATCTGCGAGACCAGCCCCCGGAGATTGGCCTGCATGCTGTCAAGTGAGGCGAGCAGGCTGCCCGTATCGTTACGACGAAGTGTGACCGGGGTTGTCAGGTCGCCGGAGGCGATAGTGGCCGCAAGCGCCTGCGCCTGCGCAGGCTCTCCGCCCAGCTGACGCATCAGCACACGGATAGTCAGCACGCAGGTTCCGGCCGCCACGAGTACGGATGCGGATGCAAGTAACACCAGTATAAGCGATGCGCGACTCGTCGACTTGCTGTTCTGCTCAACGGCGGACTGAGTGGCTTTCATCTGAATCTGTGTCATGTCGTTAAGCGCTTTGAGTAACGTGTTCTGCGCCGGGCGCGTGACTGTCATGAGGTAGTCGGTAGCCTCCCGGGCCTGATTAGCCAGACCGAGCCGGCCCGCCTTCTCCAGTGCCGCCAGCACCGGGCCTTCAGCTTCAGCTATCTGGCTGAATATCTCCCGGCCCCGGGGCGCAGAATCCGTTTTCATCATCTCACCCAGTGCGTGCCGGTTTTCAACATAGAGAAGCTTCTGTTTCTGCAGACGCTCCCACTCCGGTTTCATGGCCTGAGGGTCGGTCAGCAGAGCCATGTTACGGACCGCAACGCCCATATCTCTCAGACCGCCGCGCATGTCCAGTACCAGCTGGTACCTTTTCATTTTGTCGTTTACGACGTCATCCATACCGTTGCTGGCCATATTCAGTGCGTTAAGTGCGATGCCGGTACAGATGATAAAAAGCAGGATAAGCAGGCCGAAACCTGATGCAAGTCGCGTAGATATTTTCATGTGTGTTCTCGTTATCCGGAAAGAGGAGGCCTGGTGTTAACTGTGTTATCGGCATAAACGGAGAAAAATACAGCGATCGGGGTAACTCACAATCCCTTTGCCTGAGGTGATCAGCACATGAAGCAGATAAACATATGCTGGCTGTCAATACGGTCTGTATGTGATGCATACAACTGGTGTGCAAACAGGCTGCGTGTGACCGGCCTGGCGGAGAACGTGAGTCAGCTGCGGGCACTGATGCAGGGAGAGGTGCGTCCTGCATATGCGCGGGCGGATAGAGAGGGTACCCTCTTAGCTTGCAAGTGGAGTTCAGGATTTAGATAGCGATTCTCGAGGGATAGGGAAAGTGAAGGTCTGCTTTGAGCGAAAAGCAGACGTTTCATCATGCGAAAGTTTTAAAAAACCGCCTTATGGCGGTTTAGACATGTAATCAAGAAGTGGCGCTTGCGAGACGTGCCGCAAAGCCAATAAACAGAAGGCCAGTAAGAGTGTTGGCCAGCCTGACCAGACGTTTTCGAGTGCCGAGCCAGCGGGCGATGGCTGCACCGGCCAGCAGCAAAAATGTCATCCATGACAGGCTGATAAGCTGCAGCACAGTTCCCAAAATGCTGAAGGCTACTGAACTATGTGCCGTTGCCGGGTCGATAAACTGAATAAAAAACGAGACGTAAAAAAGAATCGATTTTGGATTAGTAATGCTCAACATAAACGCTTTAATAAAATAGTTTTCTTTCCTGACCACTGGCACGGGGCCGTTCTGACGGACCTGACACAGTGCAGAGCAGATAATTTTTATGCCAAGCCAGCTCAAAAAAAGTGCACCCATGTACTTCACCGCAGTAAATATATGCGGACTTGCCTGTATCACAGCTGCTATGCCAGCCCAGGCCAGAAAAATAAGAAATACGTCGCCAAGCACGACGCCCGCAACCCCCTGGTATGCGGCGCGCAATCCCCGGCTTATTCCCGTACGCAACACATACATACTGTTAGGACCTGGAATCATTACGATAACCAGCGCGCCAGCAAGAAATGTCAAGAAATTAACCACGCCAAAGTCAGCAAACATTTTCATCCCCGCAGGCTTTTTTTAGTAAGAATATTCTAACGCAAACAATTCTCATGAAAATACATGAAGGAGTTTTTTTACTTAACGTCCGCTTCTGGCACAAAGCGGACATCGGAATCACGCAATGTCCGCTATGAGCGAAAAGCGGACGTACTCAAAAGGGAAAAAAGGGCGAGCATCTTATGACTTGCTGTAAGGATACTTCCAGCTTTACCAGTCTGAAAAAGGCCCGTTGCTATTCCTGCATGCAAAACTATTTCTTAGAGCTATTTAGAAGACTGTGTCACCTCAGCAGAGAGTTCGGGCGGGCTGAAATTAGCTTTGATTATTAAAACACCCGATAGTTAAGAGTGCTATGATGCATAGGCGTACTTTTCTGAGTCGCGAATTTCACTGGCGCTTTTGCCATCCCGGTGTGCTCTACCGGATATCGGGATTTTTTTAACGCACTGAGGCGGCCCGGAAGCTGCTGCCAGAAAGCTATCTCTGAAAATGACTGCTAATCCGGTTCAGTCAGCATTTCAATATGGACGATAGACAGCTGCTCGCCGACCTCACCTGATGCGTAATAACGCTCTATGCTTCGGATAAAAGGACTTCGTGATTCCAGCATGTCTGCAATTTCTCGCAGGTGTGCGGCAAGGGAGGCCGGAGATGCGGGGATATAGGGCGGAGTGACTCTGGCCATGGCGTTGTTCTCTGTCTGAAAATAACATCATACCGCACCAGAGCTTTTGTGAAACTAAAGCGCTTAAAATTTCTGAAAAGTCTGTACGCGACAGGAAACAGAGGAAAACAGTTTAATGATCAGGCTGTATTCCGGGATACGGGCATATCAGCCGGAGCTTTCTGCCTTTAGAGCTTAGATTTTTATCCACAAATTCAGTACATAACTTCTGTACAAATTTTGAAGCGTTGCGGAGGTGTCGTCCCTGACAGTTTCTCCGGCCGGTATACGCTTTCACGCAACCGATGAGGTCATCTGGTGCTGTCGTCTTCCGGCCGGAGCCGGACTACGTCCTATGGCGTTAATGCTTTTCTTCGTTCAGACCTGCAAGTTTCTGCAGGAACGGCACGGGCTGCTCTGCGGTTCCGGGATTTGCGTACTTCTTCAGCCAGCTTCTTGCCTCTGATATATCGCCAAGCCTTTCATCACAGGATTCATTTGCAGCCATGTGACCCAGTTCTGCGATGAGAGAGATAACATTTATCTCCTTTTCAGCCAGCGCCAGGTGCAGTGCCGCTTCGCCAATAATGACGTGGCCTTTCTCGTCGTCTTGAATTAACACGGTATATCCTCCATTAGCACGATTGTTGATAACCTCATTACTGACTGTAGTCGCCCTGAAGCATTTCGCACGCGTAAAAAATCCTGAACTGCCGTAACAGACCATTCGCAGCCATGGCCGGACGGGTTACGGGCATTTCAGGTGTGCTGTATCTTTTGTATGCGTGCTGGTTCATACTGGCCCGGTTGTTTATGTCCGGCCCTGATACTCATCGGAGCCGCTGACTTTCCCGCACCGGTGCGTGTCTGCACCTACAAAAATTCTCTTCCAATGCCCGCAATAAAAATCTATGACAGCAGTCGCTGTTCAGCTGGCCGGAGTGAAGGATGATATGCTGGATGTTTATACACTATGCGGAGACGGGTTGAAAAATAATACGCACGACATTTCAGATGAGGTCTGTGCCCTGGCCGGGCGCATTGTGACGGGACTGCTTTCAGCAGGTAATGCTATTACGCCGGAAAGGCTTATTCAGGCTCTGTACCAGTTCAGTGAAACCACGGGTGACGCTGAGAGCCGTCTTGACTGTCTGGAACTGATTCAGAGATTAATGAAGAAGATGCACTGAATGAAAGTGCGCTGAATCACACTTCCCGCGCCGGATTTTTCAGGCCCATCAGAATTTCAAGACACGTACGCAGAACGTCAAGCCTGGCGATATCAGTGGTGGCTTCCATCTGAGCGATAAGATAGAAAAGCACCTCCCTGCTGGTCACACTTCCTGTTCCGGTCAGAAGTGTCCTGACGGCAGCAGAAAAAACCTTTTTCTCTTCTTCGTAAATATCGTCGATATTCTCAAGAGCGTATATCAGGTCGGGTCCGTCTGAGTTCAGTGTCTGTTGCATCTGATGTTTTATAACCTTATTGCTGTAGGTTGGATGTAATTTCCGGCTCTTGCCGGCTTACAGAAAAGAGCTTCAGATATCAGTGACGGGTCAGTCTGTCATGGTCTTCAGGTGAAGCCGTGTCCTGACCTTCTTTATGTTCGTTCCGGCCTGAGCTGCGCCGCTGCATCTCTGCCCTGACGTCATCGATGGCCGCTTTAAACACCTTTGCTCTGGACTCATCCTGCTCATCCGCAAGCCGGGCTTCAAGTTTGCTCAGGATGCCTGTCCATGACACGGGCGTTTTCTCATCAAGAAGTGTCAGTGCGGCCTCGCCAATAAGTATCTCACCAAGCGTTTTATTTCTGACGTTTTTCATTACTTCCAGTGCTCTCTAATCAGTTATGCCTGTCCGGCTAAACGGGTTCTCAGCCCTGCTGACGGACAGTTTACTTAGAAAATAAAAGGCTTACCAGTTCCTGCAGGTGCTGCTCTTCTTCAGGCGAAGAGGCTTTATCCAGGCGGGCCAGCAGACGAGTCAGATTGCTTTACGGCTGAGGGTGCGGCCGGAACGCAGTACCTCGACCACAATGGCACCGAGAGTTTCATGCTGTGACGGCATAACCGCACGGCTCAAATAAGCGGTAACTTCTTTGTTAAGGCTGTGGGCTGGCAGGGTCTGTAGCATAACGAACTCCGGTTGTAGGAGTGCTGTGCAGCACATGCCACCAAAGTTATACAAAAATAATCTCGCTGTACAGCTTTACTTAGATGATGACCTTCTATCAGCTAATGTCGGCAATGTCCGCTTCTGGCACAATGCGGCCCGTTTTACCGTTCTGGTTTAAGGGGCAATCTTTTAAGTGCCTGTTCAATTTTATCTGCGTCCTGTTCCACGATGGCTCTCTCATCGGGTGTGAGCGGAACCTCCCCAAGGTAACGCCGAACAGAGGCTTTGCTTTCCAGTATCAGTCCGCGTGCACTCTGTTTTAGCAGATTAAAGTCGCAGCCAATGCAGGCCATCCGGTGCTGACAACTGCTCCAGAAGGGATTCGTGCAGTATGAATCGCCCAAATCATAGTAAGTCGCAGGCCCGGTCAGGCTGGCGGCTTCCGGATCATGGTCAATCAGGACGCTTATCATGTGAGCGACACGGTCTGCTTTAACGAATGAGGCGGCCAGCTGAGTGGGGCGAATACGCAGATAATGCATGGTGGACTGAGGCGTTGAGTGCCCCGTCCACTGCATCAGTTCATACAGCGACATGCCCTGCGGCACGCTGGCCAGCGCGGTCACTGCTGAGGCCCGCCCCCTGTGGCTGGTTATCGTTCCGCCGCTGTCTTCTAAAGGCACGCCTGCTCGTGCGCACAGCATCGGTATCACCGTGCGGTTGAGGATGGTGCCGCCGGCAGGCTTACCACGGTACTGGAACAGAAGCCTGACTTTCTCACCGGTTCGTTCGTCGGCGAGCATCGCCTGTTCTGCCGGGCGTTCATCCAGCCAGATGTCGACGTATTTTTTCACCACGGCCGCCACCGGTTTCACAAAGGCTTTTGAGGTTTTCCCTGCAGGGATATGCAGGTAGCACAGGGTACCGGCCGGGATGATACTGCCGTCGTCCTTCACGATATCGTCCGCCTGCGCCGCAATGCACCCGGTGGTGAGGCGGAGCAGCTCACTCTTCCTCACCCCCGCATGGGTCCAGATGACAGCCATCGCCTGCAGCATGGCAAGCGGGTAATGTATTTCAGTGAGGAAATCTTCCTGACGCAGATTCAGGCTGGCCCAGATGAGCTTCAGCCAGACCGGATCGTCGATTACCCGGGGATTGACGCCGCGACGGAAAAGGGGCGTATCCGGCGTGGAAAGATGGCGGGCAGGGCTGAAGCGCAGGCGCCCCCAGCCCCAGTTTTCGTAATCAGTCATAAACCGGCGCAGTGAATAGATAAAATGCGCCCGGGAATGCGGCATCATGGGCTCGCCAGAGCGCACCGATTTTCGCGTGCCCCTTTCCGTGCCCAGCTGAAGTTCATCCACGTTCAGCCGGCCTACCGCAGCGATAAAGCTGGCGCAGGTTTCCATGGTCCAGTCAGCCGGTTCCCGCACCTCCGGATGCTCCTTTGTCAGCCAGAGGCCGCAGCGCAGAATAAAGCTGTACTGGTTTTCACGGGTGCGCGGCCTGAGCACCGACGTTTCCCGCCAGCGCCGGCACCAGTGCACCCAGGCCGGAGCGATTCCTTCCACTGGCTTCTCATACCACTTCGTGTAGTTGCGCATCCTCATCGGGGCACTGATGATACCCAGCGCAGCGAGTGCGTGCGAAACCCGCCCGACATAACGGGAAGTCCCTGCCTCCATGCCGGACTGAACCTGCCACAGCAGTTCCGGCGTAAACGTCTCCAGCCGGGGAGCCCGGTTTATAATCATCAGCGTGGCCAGTATGCCGGATATGTGATTTTTCTGACTGGCAGGGGCATAACCCAGCGACGTCAGCGTATCCGTCAGCCGGTGCAGCTCCTGATGATAAATAGCCTGGCCGAAGATGGCAGAGGCATAGATGGCGGGTTTGCGTATATCGGGGAGACTGAGCGGTTCGTGAAATCCTGCCAGATGCCAGGCAAAGGCGGCCATTAGCGGACGGCCGTCTCTGGCTTCCCGGCAGAGCGTCCGCCAGCGCTCCTGTGTCCATCCCCAGCACGGCATGCCTGAGGAATGAATCTCGCGCAGCAGTCCGGCTATCACCAGCCCGGCGATTTTTTTGCTGCATCCGCTTGCGGCGGCAATATCTTTCAGCGGCCTGATGAGGTCTGGCGCAGGCTTCATCCGCAGCATACCGGAGCGGCTGTGAGCGCTTTCCAGCGCCGCGCACTCAGCAGGCGTCAGCGACGTCTCAAGCCGGTATTCAGTGATATCGAAGGGACGCCAGCTGCTGTCAGTCGGTTTGTGCGGGCTCATGTTATTTCTCCGGGCTGAAAATAAGGTTTGCCATTCTGATATCTGCCGTTTCAATCGCTCCGGCCATCCTGGCGGCAAGGTCCCGGCCCGACAGGTGGATATAAATCTGTGTTGTGCTCAGGTCGCGGTGTCCCGCATAGGTGGCAAGCTCATGCAGCTTCCAGCCCGCGCGGGCCAGATGCGTCAGCCGCAGGTGCCGGAAGGTATGGGTTGAGATGTCCGGCATCCCGGACTCCAGCGCCCATTTCCGGACCGTTTTGCTCCAGGTCCAGAATGAAAGCGGCGCGCCCTGATTGCGATCGGACGCGGAACGGAACAGGGCCCCCCGGGCAATTCCGGTCCGCTTCATCTGCATAAGGTGTGCCGCCAGCACGGGCACGACTGCCGGGCTGTAACAGACAATACGCTCACGCCGGCTCTTGGTAGTTTCTGCCCGGATGCGTATAAGACGGTGCGCGAAATCGAAGTCTTCGATACTCAGCGAAGTGATTTCAGACCGCCGCAGTGCGCCGTAATAGGTTAATGCCAGCATCAGGCGGTCACGGATCGGGGAAGGGGCGGCATGAAAGAGAAAAGACTGCCACTGCGCATCGTCAGGAATACGCGGCAGCTTGATGACGCGGGGAACCAGTCCACGACCGGAACTGAGCATTCCTGGTGTGTCGGATCGGGGCAGCGGATTGACCGGACAGAGGTCCAGATACATGAGAAAGTCATACCAGAGGCGGATTGCAGACAGGCGAAGCTGGAGCGTGGCGCTGGCTGCAGGAAAAGGCATGCCGGGCAGCTGAGGGCTGATGTATGCGGCCAGGTCTTCAAACCGGGCCTTTTCAGGTTCAATTCTGTGCTGGTTACAGAACGAAAGATAATGGCGGAGGGCACTGCGGTAAGCGGTGAGCGTAGACTTCGCCCGGCCCAGATCGGATAACAGTTTCAGCCAGCGCTCTGCCAGTAACAGGACGTGTTCATTCGGTGGGATCAGCATTGCGTTCACCTCTGGCAGCAATATCGCTGCTTAAAGTTTACTCACTCAATGTTGCATTCCACTTAACTTACTACAGAGCGTAATTTGAACTGAAGACATGGACCCGCTCTGCATAATCCTGCGCCTTAATCTGAAACCAGGGATCGCCCATTTTTATGCCAAGTCTTTTGGCGCCGGCGCTGCGGGCAATGACACAGCCGTCGTTGTTGCTGAGCACGATGACGGGCTTGCCACGCAGATCGGGCCGGAATAGTGCCTCGCAGCTCGCATAAAACGAGTTGACGTCGGCCAGTCCGAACATGTGCAAGGGTTACCTCCCGCGTGCACGCGTACTGCTGAAAAACCAGGTGACGACGCCGAGCAGCTGCAGTTCCTCCGGATAGATAACGGTGTAAGCCGGATTCATGGGCAACAGCGCAAGGCGCGGGCGAAGCTGCAGCCGCTTAACTGTGAATTCACCGTTAACCTCAGCTATAACAATATCACCGTGAGAGGCCTGTTCGGCTCGGTCAACTACCATGACATCGCCATCACAGAGGCCAAGATCCTGCATACTGTTACCACTGGCACGGACGAAGAAGGTCGACGCCCTTCTGCGAATACAGAGCTCATTGAGATCGAGTTCTTTTTCAACGTAATCCTGGGCAGGAGAAGGGAAGCCGGCAGGGCAGTATTCGCCATATAAAGGGATTTTCACAGGCGGCGTGAAAAGGGCTGGCCACAAAACCGTCAGGCCCTCAGCATAAATTGCCGGTTTCATAGTCCCGTATTCCTGACGCAACGAGACGCTGTAGTAACCTGTTTGCATAGATAATGCATAAAATTTCCTCCTTCTCTTTTACTGTTTATTTGTACAGTATTATGGAGGCAAATTTGTGTGACAAGCTAAGCGAAACAAGTATCCCTTTTTAAACCTGCATGTGGCTGAAAATATTGATATTTTATTTTTCGGCTACGGTGCTGGCCATCTGTTTAAGCAAGTGCACCACGCTCTCTTTACTGATCTCATGACTTTGCAATGATGGCAGCGTGTGAATTAGTGACAGGGTAACGGTCGCCAGTGCTATCGAATGCTTTACCGTATCCGCGTTTTCATAATCTTTGTAAGTACGCAGGCTGACGCCAAGTTCAGCTGCTGCACGTTCCCTCTTCCAGAGCAAACTCCTGCGCCAGAGTTTAAGCTGCCAGCCTGTCATTAAATTCCCTCCATTTATTGAGAATAATATTATTCACAAAAAAGTGCAGAAATTGCACTTTTTCTAATTTATTTCTCATTTTCCTGCTCACCTTTTGCCGCCGAATTTCTTTCTTGGCTCTACAGTTAATTAATCAGCGTTGTCTGACAGCTATTATTGCCTTCAAATTCCGGAGTATCATCCTCCTTGCCGTCGGGCAGCGCCGTGCAATCCATTGACTGAAGAGGAAATCATGCAGAAATGGTGTGCAAACGGGCTTCATATGACCGGCCTGGCGGATTACGTGGTTCAGGTGCAGGCACTACTGCAGGCAGAGGTGCGTCCTGCATATATGCGGGCGAAAGGAGAGAGTATCCACCTGACATCCGAACCCCTATTCACACCACGAATACCATTAAATCGCTGAACAGCGTGATCCGAGCCGTCATTTAAAAACGTTAGGTGTTCCCGACAGATGACTCAGTGAGAAATGTTATTTATCTGACAATCCAGTCGACATCCAAAAAATGGAGTATGCCGATCCAGAACTGGCGACTGGCGATGAGCCGCTTTATTATCGAGTTAGGTGATCGCCTGAGCGATCACCTTTGACGTGGTGGCAGTTACACAAAATCATTTACAAGTCTTTAAATATTAGTTTCATACTCACTAACTATACCATTTTTAACTCGATAAATTACGTTTGAAGAAATTGATTCAAAATAAACATATTCAATTATTTGTATAACATTGACTATTATGCAAAACATTGTGATTAAGAATAAGGCGATAGACGATGAGTTGTAATTTATTAAGTAAACGAACTCGCCGTAATACAACGGGCCACACATTGCAAAAGCTAGCGCCAAAAAAATAAACCCTTTTATTATTTTTACCAAGAATATAGAAGAATTTATCTTCCCTTTTACCTTTTCATCACCCAAAAGATAAAGATTTAAATCTTGTGATTTTGTTGTGTCCACTGTGAATAAATTGAATATATGTGGATATACCATTGATATATCCTTTGTTTTATTCAGATTCATGATCTCGATTCTTCGTGTAACGAATAGCGAGCCTAACCAAATGATCATGAATATAGGCATGGCATAACTCGCTATTGTAGCTATACCTATCAACGATACACTAGATGCCATGTCACCTATTTTAAATGGGATGGTTAGTGTTGATTCTATGTTGACTATCTCTATTTTTGAATTGCTCTCATCCTTTATTTTTTTGTCTAGCCAGTCTATTGCTTCATGATAATTTGAGATTTTGTTCTTTTCAGGAAGTTCCGACTCTATTTCACTCCGTGCAGCATACCCTGCACTTGATTTTATAATTTCTTTTTTTAGAAATCTGTACATAAAATCATTTAGTTCACTAGTTGATTTTACTTCATCAAGATCCAGTTTAGCTAAACTCTCATTTATTAAATTTTTACTGATGGAGAAATAATCATTCTCTATCGTTGGTTTACTCTTGCTTGGTTTGACCCCTACTTTTTCCATTTTTTCCTGCAAGCCTAGTATGAACGAAACGTGTTCATTGATAGATGATATTTGTTTTTCTATGAATTCTATTTCGCCTTTGTTCATCTCAATTTGATGCTTTATATCTTTGTATGAATTTATTAATGCAAACAGGTTTTGGCTGCTTAATGTGATTAATAAGGAGCAAGTAAGAAAGCTAGAAACAACCACAATGATGCTCATGTATAATAATCGATCAAATCTTTTCCCCAGCTCGTACAGCCTATCCATTTTTTTTCCTTTGATGTTGTTTTGGTTGATGATATCACGGGCTTTTTTTTTGTACTAAACAACCTATATCAGATAGCCGGCCTGCGGTTCCTTGATGAGTGGCAGGTGAGCGGTTCGCCGGATGTGCCCGTCATCTGCGACCGTAGCGACTGCCGGTGGGGAGATTACCGGCCCTGATATCGTCACCCGATGCCGCCCCGACCGGCGGCATCTCATCTTTAAGGGATAAGGAAGTCGCTTCGCTCCGCCTCTTTTGCCTGTTCCCGTCCTGCGGCCGGAAACAGGCAGGGATGAAGTGCCGTGCCCTCACGGTAGCCGGGCCGCTTTGCAGTCAAGGGAAGCTTCGCCGTTCTGCTCACCCGTTCCCCGCCGTGCGCGGGACATTCAGTCCGCTCCGGCGGCGCGTGCGGCTTGCGCGTCCGCCCCTGCCTGCTCCGCTTTACGCCCGTCTTTGTGGTGGTCACGGCACCACAGGGGTGCCCCCTGACACTTAGGAGCATAACTATGTCCCGATTCATGCGTGGCGACAGCGTAGAGATCATGGCCGGCTTTCCGGATAACAGCATCGACTTCATTCTGACCGACCCCCCGTACCTCGTCGGCTTTAAGGACCGTTCCGGCCGTTCAATCGCCAACGACGTGAGCGACGAATGGGTACTGCCGGCCAGCCGTGAAATGTTCCGCGTGCTCAAAAACAACAGCCTGGCGGTGAGTTTCTACGGCTGGAACCGCGTAGACATTTTTATGCAGGCATGGAAAGCGGCGGGCTTCCGCGTCGTCGGGCACCTTGTGTTTACCAAAACCTACGCATCGAAATCGGCATTTGTCGGGTATCAGCATGAAAGCGCCTACCTGCTGGCCAAAGGACGCCCGCCACTGCCGGCAAAGCCCTTACCTGACGTGATGCCCTGGCAGTACACGGGCAACCGGCACCACCCGACCGAAAAGCCGGTGAGCGTATTACAGCCGCTTATTGAAACCTTCACGAAGCCCGGTGATCTGGTTTTAGACCCGTTTGCAGGCTCCGGCTCGACCTGCGTCGCCGCGGACCAGTGCGGCCGGCGCTGGATCGGTATCGAACTGCTGGAGCAGTACCACTCCGCCGGCCTGCGCCGCCTGGGAGAATTGCGCGCCGCCCGTGCCGCATAACGTATTTTCCGTGACCAGACCATAAGGACAGCACCATGACAGACCAGACACTGACGACCCAGAACACGCAGCTTACTGACGACATAAACGATCTGGAGGAATCGCTTTACGAGTTTCACCTTCGGTTACGGGATATGACAAAGCGCCATCTTTTCCGCGGCGCGGCGCCGGCACAGAAAATGGCCGGGATGCTGATCGAGCAGATAGATACAGAACTGGTGGCGCTGTACCGGCGCGCAGCCGAAATGCGAGGGCACCTGAAGTAACAGACGGGGCGGTCATTTTATGACCGCCTGCTGTCTGTGTGCGGATACTGCCGCCGCAGGGCTTTTGTCCACAGGGTTACTGACCGGATATGCACCCGGGCTGTGGACAGAATGAAATAAGGATGTTGCTGCGCGCCGCTATTTTCCGCCATGCGGCGGGACAGGGCAGAAAACCCGGTCCGTGCGTGCTGCGGCCGGTGCCGTGACTTCACTTTAGCCCGGCCGCTGCGTGTTCAAGAGATCGCTTCGCTCGCCATCCTTGTATGTTTAAAGCAGACCTGGGTGAGTCTAAACTTATCCTGTGTTTTGACTGATGCTGCAGCGCGATCACCATCCAGGGACTGATAAGCCCGGGGGCGAGCACTAAGCGCAGCATCATTTTCAGCTATAGCCCGAACAATTGCCTGGCGCATTTAAAGCCCGTATCTGCAAGGCAGGGAGAACTGAAATGAGCGATAAAACAACCGTTGGTATTGACGTTTCAAAATACGCTTTGGATGTCTTTATTGATTCCAGTGAGCGACTGATACATCTGGATAACTCCGCCTCCGGCATTCTGCAACTGTTTAAGGAACTCGAAGGACTCCACATATCAGGCGTTATTATGGAGGCCACAAGCCGGTATCACTCTCTGGCTGAATCAATGCTGATTTCAGCGGGTCTGCCTGTTGCTGTCATTAATCCGCGACAGATAAAGAATTTTGCACGGGCAATGGGAAAGGTGGCAAAAAGCGATTCAATCGATGCCAGGATAATCTGCGAATATGGTCGTCGTATGAAACCAGAATTCAGACCTGCCAGGGATAAAGAACTTCAGGAACTGACAATGCTCCTTACGCGGCGGCGTCAGCTGGTACAGAATCGCGTAATGGAAACTATCAGGCTGCAGGAAAAAAACGGAGTCTGGATTGAGATGGGTATTGCGGAGCACATTGGCTGGCTGAACGTGCAGATTGATGCCCTTGATAAGGAAATAAAATACCAGCTGAATCATAATGCTGCGTTAACTTCAAAACGAAAAATGCTTGAAAAGGTTAAAGGGATCGGGCCGGTCACTCAGGCTGCTATCCTCAGCCAGTTACCGGAGCTGGGCCATCTGAATCGCCGGCAGATTTCGGCACTGGTTGGTGTATGCCCGTATGACAGAGACAGCGGGCAGCTTCGGGGTAAAAGGGCTATCTGGGGCGGCAGGTCTGGCCTGCGGGCAACATTGTATATGGCGATGCTTTCAGCGGTACGGTACAACCCCCAGATAAAAGACTTTTACACGTCGCTTACTGCGCGTGGTAAGCCGAAAAAAGTCGCGATAACAGCCTGCATCAGAAAATTCATAACGATACTTAATGCGATGTTCAGGGATCAAAAGGACTGGATATATAGCTGAATGTTTAATTTACGACTCCGGATGAGTAACAAGAGAAGCGTGCGGATAAATCCTGAACGAGGTAACGGTCCGCTTTATGCCGAGAAGTCAAAGCGTTGATGTAGCGCTATCCATCAGCGAAAGACCACCTGATGTTGCAGACAGAGCCATACCGCTCCATGGCTGAGGTGACCTGATCCAGTGCCCGGAAAACTCCTATATCGTCACTCTGATAAAACGCCATTCCCACTTTATCAGGCTGGCTAGAGCCAGGAGCAATGAGAGCATAAATTTTTTTTCTGCATTCATCAGACAAGTCAGGGAGTTACCTGTTGAGCTTCATAAAGCTTTAGCATGGCGCGGCAAAAATGACCAGTCACACCCGGTCTACTGTAGGCACAGACATTCAGGTTTTTCTCTGCTTTCCTCTGTCTGCAGGGCAATGAGGCTGGAACGAAAATACGAACAGATTGCCCAGACTGAATTTTCTAAAAGAAACTGACCTTATCGGCTCACAGCCAGCAAAGGCTACCTGAAACATTTTCTCTTATCATAGATAATTATACCCGGCAGGAATGGTTACCCTGGTCGCGTAGTTTAAAAAGTATGCTAATGTTACTGGTAACAAAATAGTCATCTTTCGCGGATTAAGGATAAGATTTGCATAAAACCGAGCATAAAACATTTACCTGGCTGCATCTTGGTGCTGGTGCTTTTCATCGTGCACATCAGGCATGGTACCTGAACAAACTGCATCTTAAAGATGACATGCGGTGGACACTTGCATTAGCCAATATTCGAAACAGCCAGACGCAGAAGACACTGCAGCGCCTCCGTGAGCAAGATGGACGCTACACGCTGGAGCTCATTTCGCCGGCCGGAGAACGACGCTACCAGGCAATCGGCGCCATCAGTAAAATTATTCTGTGGGAACCTGGTATACGGTCATTGATTGAAGAAGGAGCACATTCTGATACGCGGATAATTTCTTTTACGGTAACTGAAGGGGGTTACTTTCTCAACGATGATGGTCATCTGGACCTTCAGCATCCTTCAGTTCTCGCTGATTTATCCGGAAAGAATGATCCCATTACGCTTTACGGCGCATTAATCAGGATTCTCCGTCAGCGTATTGAGTGCGGCGCCGGACCCGTGACGCTGCTCAGCTGCGATAATCTGCGTAACAATGGCGACAGCGTTCTGTCAGGCCTCACCGCATTTATTCAGGCTTCAGACGATGCCTCTCTGCTGGCGTGGGTCAGGAGCAATGTATCTGCACCGAACAGCATGGTTGACCGTATCACCCCGAAATTTGATGAAAAAATATTTGGCCGACTGGCTGAACATGGGATCCATGGCGATCGGGTGCCGCTTTCCTGTGAGTCGTTCGGACAGTGGGTCGTTCAGGACCACTTCATTGCCGGTCGTCCAGCACTTGAGGAGGCCGGTGTCGACTTTAAAGACAATGTAACGCCTTATGAAGAAAAAAAAATCCGCGTACTTAACGCCAGCCATAGCGGTGTAGCCTGGGCTGGTGCACTGATGAATAAGGAGTTTATCGACGAAAGCCTTACCCCGCAGGTTTTGCAGTGGATACGTGATTACGTGATGCAAGACGTCAGGATGGTTCTTGAGTTAACTGACTCTGATTTGCCGGAATACTGTGATACTACGCTGAGCCGGTTCAGTAATCGCTGGGTCAGGGATACCACGCAGCGCGTATCATCCGACAGTATAGCTAAGCTGCAGCAGTACATTCTGCCGGTGATCAGAAAGGTGTATGCTCAGGGCGCAAGACCCCATGCCACAATGATACTGCCTGCTCTCTGGATGCGTTTTATGCAACGCCAGCAGGAAGGTGCCTTATTATTTGAATACGAGGATCGTGCCCTGGATGAAGTGAACTTCAGGACTATCTTCAGCGCTGACGACCCGCTTCGCGCATTTACAGAAAATAAAAAGCTTTGGGGTGGACTGGCTGGCCATCCTGAACTCTATGAGGATATGCTGCTGGCGCTTGGCTGCGTCGACAGGGGACTTGAAGAGGCAGGAGCCATCTCATGAAAAATATTCTGCTGGTAATGTTAACCATTATTGCCGCGCTGCTCTCGGCATTTTTACTCTCTCCGTGGCCGGTATGGCTGGGCACGCTTGCCGCCTGGGTTACCACCGGGTCTTTCTGTCTGCAGGTGATTCACATTATAAAAAACAGAGATACCAGCGGTTTATCACTGGGCATGTGGGGCGCGCTTTTTTTTGGCGTCAGTTGCTGGACATGGTATGGCTTTCGCATGAATGATGTTCCGGTGATGGTGGCAAACGGCATCACCGCCCTCCTGGCACTGACGGTGATCGTGCTTAAACTCTGGCACGAACGCCCTGTCTTTAATAAAAATAACCGCAGGCTCGTAAGAATGCCTCGCGTCATCCTGAAGCCACGCATCAGGCGACTGCGACCCTTGAAAACTCCCGCTGAGCCGGATACCAAAGAGAAAGTCACACGTCGTCACGGATAACCCGTCTCAGCCTCAGAACATGTGAACTCAACGGCAGTCAGTGTGTGCGTCGTTCATGTTGTGAGGTCAGTGCCCGTCATACAGACGGGCATTGACCCTAATGCCGGTCACTTAAGGTTTCCGGCATTAATTTTTCTGGGATATTTCGACAATTTCTGCCTCACTATCCGGGGATATTTTCTCTCTCTCCGCCGGAGAGGCAGCTTAAGCATTTCGGCATTGCTGTACAAAGTTTTTCAGGTGACCCGGGACTGCTCCCGGCGACGACCATGAAAGCCCTATCAGCCGCCGCAGAATCTTCGTAACTGTACAACTGAAGTTCAGCTGATACGGCAGGTAATTATCTTTCACGCTGTACACCTTTTTTATCATCTGATAACGCACAAGATTGTACATCAGCAGCACGCCCCACAGCCCCGGCTTACCCTCTCTGGCAGCTTACTTCGCAGTATCCGGCGGCCTCCCGGTAAGCTCTGTTTGACCTCGCGATAACGCGATAACCTTGCTCGATTTCCCACTAAGGCTTATAAGGCTCAGTCACACATCCACAGAGACCTCGATGTTGCCCCTCAATAAAGGCCAATATTTGCACGTTATCTCCTTTTTAACCTTCATTATTTTGTCACTTTAGCGTCATCTATTTTTCTAATGTATCGCCCACTCAACCCCAATTTATCCTCATTTCACCCAGCAATTGACATCAAACCGGGTAAAGTTCAATAAAAATTCAGAAAAATTTGATTTGCGCTTATCCCTTGTGAACACTGTAATTATCGTTCCTTCACACAGCACTCAATGCGTCAATATTCCCCATTCAGGGTTGTCAGATATTCTCACTATGCTAGGTTATAGGGCGCTTAAATTTAATCGAGACCACAACAAGAAATAGTGAAACATTTAACCGGGAAATTAATGACGGCATGGCAATTAAACTTGAAGTAAAGAATTTATATAAGGTGTTTGGGGATAACCCCGAAAAGGTATTTAAGCTGATTGATAAAGGTGAAAGCAAAGAGACTATTCTGTCGAAAACCGGTCTTTCGCTCGGCGTCAAAAATGCCAGTCTGGCCATTGAAGAAGGCGAGATCTTCGTCATCATGGGGCTCTCTGGCTCGGGAAAATCCACCATGGTTCGCCTTCTCAATCGTCTGATAGCGCCCACCCGTGGCCAGGTTATGATTGACGGTGTCGACATTGCCAAAATGTCGGACGCTGAACTGCGTGAAGTGCGCAGAAATAAGATCAGCATGGTATTCCAGTCCTTCGCATTAATGCCGCATATGACGGTACTGAATAATGCAGCCTTTGGCATGGAATTAGCGGGTATGCCGGTACAGGAACGTCAGGATAAAGCATTGGAAGCATTGCGTCAGGTGGGGTTAGAAAATTATGCAGACTCTTATCCTGATGAACTCTCCGGTGGTATGCGTCAGCGTGTTGGATTAGCCCGTGCGCTGGCGATTAATCCGGATATTTTATTGATGGATGAAGCCTTCTCCGCACTCGATCCACTGATTCGAACTGAAATGCAGGATGAGTTGGTAAAATTACAGGCGAAACACCAACGTACCATTGTCTTTATTTCCCATGATCTCGATGAAGCTATGCGTATTGGCGACCGTATTGCCATTATGCAGGGCGGTGAAGTGGTGCAGGTCGGCACACCCGATGAAATTCTCAATAATCCTGCTAATGATTACGTGCGCACCTTCTTCCGTGGCGTAGATATCAGCCACGTGTTTAGCGCCAGCGATATTGCACGCCGCAGTGCTGGCGCGCTGATTCGCAAGGCTGCCGGTTTTGGCCCTCGTTCGGCGATTAAACTGCTGCAGGATGAAGATCGTGAATTTGGCTACGTGCTGGAGAAACAGAAATTTGTTGGCGTAGTGTCTACTGATTCATTGAAAGCGGCACTGGCTGCCGGCGAAGGTCTGGATAATGCGTTACTCAAGACGCCGTTAGCGGTTCCTGCGGATACCTCCCTGAACGATCTGCTGTCCCATGTGGCACAAGCGCCCTGCGCTGTGCCCGTGGTCGGTGAAGACAATCAGTACGTCGGTATTATTTCCAAAAGCATGCTATTGCGCGCTTTAGATCGTGAAGGAGCCCAGCCATGAGTGAACAAACAGCCAGTCCGTGGGATAGCGCCAGCCAGACCACACCGCAACCTGCCACAACAGATTCCAGTGCAGCCGCCAGCAGCAGCGCTCCCTGGTCGGGCAGCGGTAGTGCCGCTCCGGCAGACTCCGGTTCAGGTGCCGGTTCTGCTGATGCTTGGGGCAATGCCTCCAGCAGCGGCTCAGATGCAGCCAGCAGTAGCGGTCACGACGCAGCCACTTCCGCTGCCGGTAACAGTGACTGGCTCAGCAGTGCGCCTGCGCCAGAGCCAGAGCATTTCAACATCATGGATCCCTTCCATAACACGGTGATTCCGCTGGATCATTGGGTGACGGAAGGTATCGATTGGGTGGTGAACCATTTCCGTCCGGTATTCCAGGGCATTCGTGTGCCGGTGGATTACATCCTCAGTGGATTCCAGAACTTATTGATGGGCTTACCCGCTCCGGTTGCCATTGTATTGTTTGCCCTGATTGCCTGGCAAATCGCTACGCCAGCAATGGGTATTGCTACGCTGATTTCACTTGTGCTGATCGGCATGATTGGTGCCTGGTCGCAGGCGATGGTCACGCTGGCGCTGGTCCTTACCGCCTTGCTGTTTTGCATCATCATCGGGCTGCCTCTGGGGATTTGGCTGGCACGCAGTGAACGCGCCGCGCGTATTGTGCGCCCGCTGTTGGATGCCATGCAGACCACACCAGCCTTCGTGTATCTGGTACCGATAGTGATGCTGTTCGGTATCGGTAACGTGCCGGGTGTGGTGGTAACCATTATCTTTGCCCTGCCGCCAATTGTGCGCCTGACCATTCTGGGCATTAAGCAGGTGCCCGCCGATCTGATTGAGGCGAGTGAATCCTTTGGTGCCAGCCCGAGTCAGATGCTTTTCAAAGTGCAGTTGCCGCTGGCTATGCCGACCATCATGGCCGGTGTAAACCAGACGCTGATGCTGGCGCTGTCGATGGTGGTGATTGCCTCGATGATCGCGGTTGGCGGTCTCGGCCAGATGGTACTGCGCGGCATTGGCCGCCTGGACATGGGCCTCGCCAGCGTGGGCGGTGTCGGTATCGTGATCCTCGCCATCATTCTCGACCGCCTGACGCAGTCGGTCGGTCAGGACAGCCGCAGCCGTGGGAGCCGCCACTGGTACAACACCGGCCCGATTGGCTTGCTGCTGCGCCCCTTCAGTAAAAAAGCCTGATTTTTTTGGAGGCCCAACGGGGCCATCCATCTCCGACGCCACACGTAAAATAAGGAATGACTATGCGCAAGACAGCTCTATTCGCCGCCGTCCTGACGACGTTTGCCGCGACGCACGTGTCCGCCGCCGACCTTCCGGGTAAAGGCATTACCGTTAAACCCGCTCAGAGCACTATTTCCGAAGAGACGTTCCAGACGCTGCTGGTGAGCCGCGCCCTGGAAAAACTGGGTTATACCGTCGATAAGCCCAGTGAAGTGGATTACAACGTGGCGTACACCACCATCGCCGCCGGTGACGCCACCTTTACAGCGACTAACTGGAAACCACTGCACGATGATATGTACGCCGCAGCGGGTGGCGATCAAAAGTTTTACCGCGAGGGCACCTATGTGACCGGTGCGGCCCAAGGTTATCTGATCGATAAAAAAACTGCTGATCAATATCACATCACCAACATCGAACAGCTGAAAGATCCTAAAATCGCCAGGCTGTTTGATACCAACGGTGACGGTAAAGCCGATCTCACCGGCTGTACGCCAGGCTGGGGCTGCGAGGCGGTGATTAATCACCAGCTAGATGCTTTTAAACTGAGCAATACCGTTGAGCACAATCAGGGTAACTACTCGGCGATGATCGCCGACACCATCACGCGCTTCAAACAGGGTAAACCGATTCTGTATTACACCTGGACCCCGTATTGGGTGAGTGACGTGCTGAAGCCGGGCAAAGATGTGGTATGGCTGCAGGTGCCGTTCTCCTCTATGCCAGGCGCGCAGAGCAAGGTGGATACCAAACTGCCTAACGGCATGAACTATGGTTTCCCGGTAAACACCATGCATATCGTCGCGAATAAGGCATGGGCGGAGAAGAATCCGGCTGCTGCGAAGCTGTTTGCTGAGATGAAGCTGCCACTGGCTGACATCAACACCGAGAATGCCGCGATGCATGCAGGCCATGCTTCTGAAGCCGATATCAACAGCCATGTTAATGGCTGGATCAAAGGCCATCAGGCCCAGTTTGATAAGTGGATTAAAGACGCGCAGGCTGCTGCGAAATAATGTCGTGGGTGGCCTGAAGGCCTGATGCCGAACGTTTGAAAATCGGTTGACCGATCCAGTGGGTGCTGTAAAAAGGGTTCAAACTCAACATGAACCCTTTTTTATGCAACTTTCTCTGGCTCCTGGCATAATCAATATCACCGTGCCGGATGAGGATAAAGTCTGGCCGACCTGCTCTCTCCTGAACGGATTCAGGAGGCCTTCACCCTCACTGATACCGTCACCTTACGCAAGCGTAAACTTCCTTTCGGATCCATAGTCTGGCTGGTTATCGCGTGCAGGAAAACTCTCGGGGAAGACCCCGTTCGCCAGCTGTTCGCCCCACCCAGCATTACTGGAATCAGGAGGCCAGCCACCCGACGTGCAACGAATTAACGCTCAATGCTATGGACAGCGTTGTCTGGCGCACGCCCGATACGCCCCAGAATGCGAACGCTTTTGGTAAAGCGGTCAACGGGATCGGAGAACATGGCTAACTGGCCCTCAAACTGTGGCGCTACACTATAACGGCTTCCATAGCAGGTAGTCGTTTTTTTATGCCATTTTAGTTCTAGAGAGTTCTGGGTAATCTGACTCTGTTTGGCTACTGCAGCAAACACTGCAAACATTCGCTTCTCGCTCACAGTGGCTGTTCATCATTTTACACTTTGACCTGTATCTCTCCCTCCCCAACCTGATTGACATCAAACACAACTGCTCGCCCGTTCGCACTCGCTCCGCCGCGCTTACTTCCGTCGCGCCGCCGCTCAGAAATTCGCGCCAGCGCCGTGCGTAATCCCGTCTCCCGCTCGCTTGCGCTGCGGCCTGCGGTGTCGCTCCTGAACACTTCGCTTTCCGCCGGGCTGTCATTCAGTCACGGCAC
>NZ_JACVVI010000019.1:0-108800 GCF_016658625.1 Pantoea sp. S62
CACCTTTGCCGGCAGAAACTGCTTATGCGCCTTTCTCAAAAAAAGTGCGTGATTCAGGAATTCCACAGACAGATTACAGGGTGACTGAATCACCTCCCGGGAGCCCGGTGGAACCTTTATTCTGCCCGTTGTCTGACGTGATGCTGCTGAAAGTGCATGATGCTAAAAATTTTCCATTGATAATCAGCCGGATAAAACCGCATCTGAGTGATCCCCTGCTGCTTTTTCTTGCCAGATAAATTTCGCCCAATAATACTGTATATAAAACCAGTTAATTACAGAGGAGGAATTTATGCACCACTTACATACAGCACATATCCCGTCACCGGTATTTTCATCCCGGAGCGTCCTGTGAAACCCGCCGCGTACGGCTCAGGCCTGATGCTGCTCTGGCCCCCGGTTTTCACCCCCCGTGTACGCGTGCCCCTCTATGCAGATCCCTGTGCGGCTGGCTTTCCCTCGCCGGCCGCAGATTATGTGGAAAGTGAACTTGACCTCAACGAGCTCTGCATCCGCCGGCGCGCCTCCACGTTTTTTGTGCGCGCCAGTGGCAGCAGCATGCAGGAACTGGGGCTGTGTGATGGCGACGTCATGGTCGTCGATCGCGCAGAGGAGGCTTCGCACGGAGACATCGTCATCGCCGAGGTGAACGGTGAATTTACGGTCAGGCGCCTGCAGCTTCATCCCCGTCTGGCTCTCCTGCCGATGAACCCGGCCTACTCCGTCATTTATCCGGAGGAGCTGCAGCTGCTTGGCGTCGTCACCTGGTTCTTCAACAGTACAAAAGCGCGCAGGAGGTAGCTATGGCGCTGCCTATGTTCGGACTGGCAGACGTTAACTCGTTTTATGCGAGCTGCGAGTCCCTGTTCCGCCCTGACCTGCGCGGTAAACCGGTGGTGGTACTCAGCAATAATGACGGCTGCGTCATCGCCCGTTCAGCGGGCGCCAAAGCGCTGGGCATCAAAATGGGTGCCCCGTGGTTTCAGATAAAAAATGAAGGATATCCTGATAAGATTCATGTGTTTAGCTCAAACTACAGGCTTTAGTAAGTTAAGTGGAATGCAACATTAGCTGAGTAGACTTTGAGCAGCAAAACTGCTGACAGAGGTGAACGCAATGCTGACTCCACCTGATGAGCGAGTCCTGTTGCTGGCAGAGCGCTGGCTGAAGCTCTTATCCTGCCAGGGACGGGCGCAGGACACCCTCACCGCCTGCCGCTGTGCCCCACCATTATTTTGTGTTCTGCAGCCACCGGCAGCTATGAACACCTGGCTGCATTCATCAGTCCGTAGTTAACGGGCATGTATTTTCCGGCTGTCAGCAGATTCTGTCCTGGCCTCTGTAACCGGTGCTGCCTGACTCATGGTCCCCGGTTCCGGCGTCTCCTTCCCGGACTAAAGCATCCTCAGGTGAGGGGCGGGGGCTGCGCAGCCCCCGCCGTAACCCCCCGTTTTTTCAGTGCCGGACGTTTCTGCTACAGTAGACTTCCGGCATTACCGGCATAAGGGACGGTCCCATGAAGCGACACGACATGAATACCACGCTGTTCAGCAGCGCCGGATTTGATCCGACGTCCGGCGTGCTGGAGCTGGAATACCGCAACGGCAGCTGCCGCCGCTGGCTGGCCGTGCCCGCACGGGTGTATCAGGGGTTCTGCGCCGCCGCTGACCCCGATGCATTTTTTCGCGGCAGCATAGACGGGCGCTACCTGTCGGTGCGTGGTCAGAGCGGCCCGCAGTAAAACAGAGTAAGGAAGCGAATGAGTCAGGATAATAACCCGGTGGGGCACCTGGCCTGGTGCGGTCTGATTGCCCTTTATATGGTGCGGCAGGACCGCCAGGTGAGCACGCCCGCGCAGGAGACGCTGTTTCTGACGCGGTGGCTCGCCGTCGCTGAAAAACAGCGGCGCTTCAGTAAAGAACTGGCGCCGGACATCCGGTGGCTGCTCCGTGAGGGGCGCGAAAAGGGCGTACACGCTGACCTGCCCGGTAAGCTGGAATACCTCTGGCTTACGGGCAGCGACGCGCTGATGGCACAGAACGACCTGTCCCGCCTGCAGCATGCCCTTCAGGCGCTGCAGATGGCCGGCTGGGTTTACAGGCTGCTTGATGAAGGTCAGTGGCAGGGCCGGAAAGCGCTGCGGCTGAACCCGTCCGTATCGGGACTGTATCTGCATAAGAATTCCCTTCACGCCGGGTTTGACCCGGCCGGCTTTCAGGCGGCCGCCCTCCCCGTCCGTATCACCGGCGACCTGAGTGCCCTCGACTCCCTGCTGCAGCGGTCCGGCTGGCGGCGGGAACCGGACGGCAGTGACCCGCTGCTTTATTATCTTGTCGCGCAGAGCAGGGAGTGTGAGGACACCACAGGCAGGCTGACTCCGTAAGCCTTTCCTGCTGTTCCCTCACGGCTGCGCTTATCGTCTGCGCGCGGGCCGGTCATCATCCTGCAGGTACAGATTTCTGTCACATAGCGGCCCGTGCGTGCCGCTCAGGGGATTCACCGCATAATGAAAACAGCACATCTGACAAGATAACCTGACGCATCATTATTTATAACCGGTACTGATGTGTCGCTGTCAGTAAAGCACCTTCATAAACCCTCCGGCGTGTATTCTTCGCCGGACCTGATTGCCTGATGTTTTGAACCGTCTGTATCCCGGTATATCTTTAGTGCTTATCCGGAACGCCCTTCCCGGATGCGGGTTCGGGAACAGGCCGGTTAACCCTGCCCGTACTCTGTATAAATGTGGACCTGTTTTAAACCGGAAGTACCCTTCCATCCTGTTCTGAGTTAAATTTTTAAGGGCCGAATGAAATTATAAAACAGGGCTTTCTTTGACAGTTAATACAGCAGCCGGGAATTGTGCGCAGAAAATCAGGCAGATAGCCGGAATTTATCAGTGCGGCGGAAACCTGAAGGATGCAAAGCGCAGTGTCGACCTCGCCCTCCGTGAGCTGGGGTACCTGAACCGGAAACAGCCAGAGTTGCAAATCATCAGCTGGGAACAGCTGCGTTTATCGCTGGCTTCATACCTTAACTGCTGCAGTGATATACGCTGGTTAACCGTCATCAAATACGCCAGAGCAAAAGCAGGTTCACGCCGGGCTGCCGCGGTTCACAACCTGAAAAAAAGGTTAACCGGTGCCGCGTTCGCGCAGGGGGGCGGTATCCGCCAGTCTGATGGATAGCGGGCATGACAGAAGAATGGTATCTGTCGAACATTCTGGCGATATCATGCAGGGAATTACCTTGCTTATACCTGTCCCGGATGATCGCCTTTTGTTCCGGCAGGTAGTAAATGCGGGTTCTTCGCTTCATGGCAACGTCCTCCCTGATTAAGGATAGCGTTGTGCCGACCCATTGAACTCCCGGCCGGGTGCAGACCTTTTATTTACCTCATTGCATCATTATCCCTGTTAAAAATAACTTTCCCTGTTTTTCTGCCGATATATATGCTGCAGGTTTTTATTATTTTCAGATTTCACACAGTATCAGTCACTTACAATGGCAGGAATGACAGATGACGATTACACAGCGCTTGCTGCTCACCTTTTCACTTCTCTCCGCTGCGCTGGTCGCGATGGTCATCGTGGCCGTTATGGTAGCCGGCGGTTTTCAGTCCCGCTTTCAGTATGTGCAGGAAAATACCATAACCTCCCTGCTGGACCTGGGAAAGCTGACAGACGGCAGTAATTCCCTCATTATCTGGCTTTACCGGCACCAGAGCGCCACGGAGCCCCGGCGGCAGGCTGAGGTCGAAAAGAAAATTGATGAAACTATCAGTAATATCAAATCGCTGAACCAGTACTATCTGAATCACGACGTATCGAGCGAAGAGGACCGGCTGCTGACCGAAGCGGCTTTCTCCACCATTAAACAGATTGAATCCTCGCTGCCGGCCTTTCTTGCCGGCTCACGCGCGCAGAACGACGCCGTTGCGCTGGGCGCGCTTCAGGGCAACGAAGGCATTGGCGAAGCGGCCCGCCAGCTGATTGCGGGCTACAGAAAACAGCTCCAGCTGAATGTGGACATCGGTAAAGCCCTGCGTCAGGAAAACGACCGGACTTACCAGGTGACGCTCTGGGGCCTGCTGGGCGGCTCAGCGCTGGCCATTTCAGTCCTGGCTTTCTTTGCGCTGAAAACCGTTTTCGCCATCCGGCGCCAGCTTAACGGAATGCGTCAGACCATGGAAACCGCCAGCGGGCGGCTTGACCTGACCCTCAGAGTGGACGAGTCACGGCGGGATGAAATCGGCATGACCGGGAAAGCATTTAACCAGCTGATTGAAAACGTCTCGGCCTCGCTGTCGAAAGTGGAGGCCTCTGCACAGTCGGTCAGCTCCGCTTCAGCGCAGATATCTGCCGGAAATGAGGACCTCTCCTCCCGTACGGAAGAGCAGGCGGCCTCACTGGAGCAGACGGCTGCGAGCATGTCCGAACTCAGCGAAACGGTTCGTCAGACGGCAGAGAACACGGTTCTCGCCAGCCAGCTGGCGAAGAACGCCCGGGATATTTCAGAAGACAGCGCCGGCCGGGTGCGCACGCTGCTGGGCACCATGGGTGACATCAGGGGAAGCTCTGCAAAAATCACGGATATTATTGCGCTCATTGAAGGGATTGCGTTTCAGACCAACATTCTGGCCCTGAACGCCGCCGTCGAGGCCGCCCGGGCCGGGGAGCAGGGTCGTGGCTTTGCCGTGGTAGCCGGTGAGGTCCGCAGCCTCGCACAGCGTTCATCATCCTCGGCCCGTGAAATCAGGGAGCTGATTGAGTCTTCCATAAGCTTTGTGGAAGCCGGAGCAGCCCAGGCGGAGGGCGTGGGTGACAATATGTCCCGCATGAACGATGCCGTGCGGCAGGTGACTGACCTGGTAGATGAGATATCTGTCGCCGCCCGTGAACAGTCTCAGGGGATCGAGCAGGTTCACCTGGCCGTAAATCAGATGGATGACGTGACGCAGCAGAACGCAGCGCTGGTTGAAGAGGCCTCAGCAGCATCATCTTCACTGATGGAGCAGGCGGCGTCGCTGAACCGGCTGGTCAGTACTTTTACGCTGACTCCCACTTCAGACCCGGCAGGCACTGCGCGCGCTGACGCAGTCAGTCCGGTACGGACGGTGGCAGTATTACGTTTCGCTCCGGCCGCTGCAGGTGATGATAACTGGCAGAGCTTCTGAGAGAGACGTCGGTTCTCTTCGGGTCAGGGCCGGAGCGGCGGCGCCCGCCTGCCCGGCAGCACATCAGTATTAAGAAAACTTTTCTATTCATACAGCCGGGAAAAAATAGTGCCGGCCGGGCTCATGCCCGCGGCAATCCGGCCGATAACGGTTATGTCCCCCTGCAGAGACAGATGACGACCCATTGAGACCCCTGAACGTATTCGGCTCCCGGACGGGGGCCTTTTTTTCGCCTGCAGGCGCACCCGGCTTGCGAAACCGCCCTTATTTTTCCATGCTGAAGGTGTGCCGTTCCACTGCCGGAGCCGGCACGTCTGCCGTAAACTGTGAACGTTTTTTGTTCAGCCCGCTTAAAGATGGCGGTTTTTTTTTACGGGTGAAATTCCGGTGCGTCAGGCCTCAGGAACCGTCGTGCCGGCAGATGAGAGGAGGGAACCGGGCATGAGAACCCCTTTTTTAACCGTTCACGCCTGCTGTCGCGGCGATTTTTTTATGATCAAGACCGGCCGGCGGCTCCGGCTGACCGCGATAAAAGCAAGCGTCACCGCATTCTTCTTCGTACCGCCGTGATGGCGTTTTTTTGCCCGCCATTTCGGCGGGGAAGACCGTCTCATAACTGAAGTGTGCCGCTGTGCGGCACAGGAGCGGAACGGCTCTGTCTCAGCTTCTGTCCTGATGCCTGGCACGCCGCGGGGTGCCATATTTTATTCTGCCCGCTGCGCGGCCTTATTCGTGGACGAGGTGGCTGAAGTTCTGGAACGACTCTTCCACGATGACGTTAACGTGACAGAACACCTCGCTGTCCGACTGACGGTCGTAGCGGAAAAAGCGAGAGACCACCACCCCCCGGAACGAGGAGAGGCTGCCGTCCTTTGCGGGATCGCCGCCGATTTCCACGAAATCGCCCACGCCGGGAATAAACATCACCGGCGTTTCCTCGCCTGAGCTGCTGATCACGTTGCCGGCCGGAACCGGTTTTTCATTTCCGCGTGGTTTGTACTGAAAATCAATGCTGTAGGTTATTTCCAATCTGGCCTCGTTCTGTGCTGTTGCCCGGAACGTCCGTGTAAGTATTTACGTCCTGACAGCCGTTATTTTATCAGAGGTAAAAAAGAAGCATAAGCAGCGGGGGTAAGGAAAATTCAGGTTTACGGCCTGATACTGCGGATCAGCGCCTGCAGGTGTCGATCATCACGATGCCGGCGCGCCCGCCAGGCGGACGTGGCTTCCTGAATGGCCATAGTCCTGAATACCCAGAGCGCACGTGCAAGCCCGGCAACGTGATAAAGGCGGTTTCTTTCGGGCAGGCTTTTGCTGCCCAGGGTCCGGCACATGCTGTCCAGCAGCGCGGTGACGTCGGCGGTACGGCGTTCGTAATCGGCGTAAATATCGTTGCCGTCTGAGGTGAGGGCGCGGGATGAATCCGGCATCGGTTGTCTCCTTCAGCATCTGAAACTACCGGTAATTATAACAGCCCGGCCTGTGTGCCCCCCATCTGCACGTCAGCTGCTGCGAAAAAAAGTTCATCGCCCCTGATGCATGTCAGGCCGTAGCCGGCGCGCCTGCGGTATCCCGGCCTAATCCCCTGTGCCACGAGGATGTTCCGGCAAACGGAACCGGCCACAGCTTCCTGTCCGTCCTGCCTGCTTCAGGGCACTGATATCCGGCTTTCCATTAAATCGTGAATTTTTCACCGGTATCCACGACCAGGGCAAAGCGCTTCATCTTCACGTCGACGGTGTCGTTCATTCCCTCCGTGGCCTGCCTCAGGGCGTGAACGGCAATGCCCGTGCACAGGATAAAAAGCAGAATAAGCAGGCCAAAGCCGGCGCTGAGGCGCGTTGAAATTTTCATCAGTTCTCCGGAAAACGTTCGTTTGATGAACGGGTATCGGCAGAAAGCGCGGTTTCAGGAGGGCGGAGCGCAATTAAATTGCGTGCTATATAAAATTCAGGGGCTGCAGCATACCGTTCTGGCGCATCGCATATCTGATGTGTTTTTAAGTTATGATTTTTTTATGCCCGGATAGCCCGCCTCAGTCAGGCCGGCGGCACGCTCTGCCGGAACGGGCTGGCTGAAAAGGTAGCCCTGGCCGTATTCACAGCCTCTTTTCCGCAGCCATTCCAGAGTGGCTGCATCCTCAATCCCCTCCGCCGTCACCGTAACGCCCAGCTCCTTACAAAGTATGAGCAGGGTCTCAACTACCTTTTCCTTCTGAGGGCTGTTTATCAGGTCAGAGATGAACGAGCGGTCAATCTTGATATGGGTGATACCAAGCCCCAGCAGGACCGACAGGTTGGAATAGCCGGTGCCAAAATCATCAAGCACCACGCCGGTGCCGGATTCTTTCAGGGTGCGGATAGCCCGTCGCGCATCTTCCGATATCGTCATCACGTTCTGTTCGGTAATTTCAAGCTCTAACCTGACCGGTCCGGCATGCTGCATGAGGCGGCACAGGCATGCCGTCAGCGCCGGCTTAAGCAGTTGCTCCGGTGTGATATTCAGTGCCAGATGAAGGCCTGCCGGCCATCCCGGGGTCAGCGGGACGACGGCCTCCAGCAGCCGGGCGGTCAGCGTGTCCATGAGTCCCAGTTTCTCCACTACGGGAAGAAATACGTCCGGGGCAACGGCCCGTCCGGAAGCATGAGTCCACCGCGCCAGTATCTCAAACCCCCTGATGCGGCCCGTCTTAAGGCAGACCAGCGGCTGCAGAAAAGGTACGATGTCGTGATTTCTGACGGCCATGGCAACGTCATTCTGTAACCGCTCCCTGCGCCGGAACCGCTGCTCCAGGCCGAGCGTAAAATGAACCACCGGGTGCGCCGTATCCCTTTTCGCCTCATACATGGCAAGGTCGGCCGCCCGCACGATGTCATATCCGGCGCTGCAGGCAGGGCTGGCGACGCCCACGGACAGGCTCAGGAGCGTTCCCGGTCCGGTCCGAACGCCCGCCGCGCGGCTGATAAGGGTGCGGGCTGTCTCAGTTGCCTCATCCGTGTAAGAATGTCCGGAGGTAACAGCAAACTCATCACCACCGATGCGGAATACCTGCGTTTCAGGCCCGGCGAATTCAGTCAGCAGCCGGGCCAGAGCGATCAGCACGGCGTCACCCTGCTGATGACCGTGAAGGTCGTTAATGCTCTTGAAGTCGTTAATGTCAATCAGGGTGAGGGTGTAGGGTGTCCCGCCAGCGTCAAGTTCAGCCAGGCGGATGCTGAACGCCCTCCGGTTACCGGTACCGGTCAGCTCATCCGTTCCGGCAAGCAGGAGGGCACTTTTCTCTGCTGCGAGACTTTTGCGGAGGAGGCCGGCGATGAGCAGGCCCGGGATTATCATTGCCAGCCCGGCAAAGACCGTGGACGTCAGAATAAATCTCAGCCTTTCACTCGCCTCAAAGCCAGCGTCATAGCCCAGGCCAAGTACGCCCGAAACAGGCTTTTCCAGCCCGAATTCCCAGAGAGAGGAAAGTAAAACAATGGTAACCATGTTTATCATGGCCAGCCGGAAAAGCTTCTGTCGCATCCGGGGACTCCCGTCAGTATAATCAGTGAGCATTGTGCTGCTTTTAAGTGAGTCCAGATCGGGACGTGCTTCCCGCACAATACCTGCCTGCTGTCAGAAATAACCCGTTATTTATCCTAAACTGAGCATGAGAATGTAAGCGGATGAAGCCCGTCACCGGTTACCTGCTGTTGCCCGGTCCCGGAAAGAGTGGCTGTACGGGCACCTGTAGTCAGCGAATAAACCCGAAAAGCAGTCAGAAGCGCATACAGACTTATCGGCTTCGCGCGCTAAAATAACAGGGCCTGTCCATAATATTCCTGCGCTGCGGGTGCCTGACCGCGCAGCAGGTGAGAGTCACCTGCAGGCAACGCGTCGCCGGATCCGAGTTCAGTTGCCATAATCTGTCCCTTACAGGAGGATGCGGTACCGGAGGCGCACGCAGAAAGTCAGGAGAAACCCGAAGGCGAAGCTGCTGCGGAGAGGGAAAAAAGAAGGCCCCGTTAAACGGCTTAATCAGGGGAAAGCATGCTCGTATCGTGTTGCGTCACAGGAATTGCGGCCGACATGCGTTATTGCCCGGTACCGTAATAATCCTGGCGGCAGTGGCATTTTAAAGGCGTCAGCGATGCATATGTTTTTCTTCCAGACGCGCCACGTCACGCTCTGCGTCCTCAATTTCTGACAGCATCGAGGTCAGAAACGTCGCGCTTACTGAAGGATTAAGGCAGGCGCGCCGGTAGCGCAGCCGCAGTGCAATAAGACGAATCAGGGACTCCCGCCAGGGCGTTGCGCCGGACACCATAGTCACTTCCTCTTCATCAGTTTTCTGCTGACACCGCCTTTGCGGGTGCCAGCGGCACGTACTTCTGCGCGGTTTTTCCGGCTGATTCCTGTGAGACACTCATCAGGCGGGGTTCACGCAGGTGGACTTTTAACTTCTGCCCCTTGCGGACGGGCCTTCCGGTACCTATAGCGGCTCGCAATCGAAATTCCCCTGACTCGCAATCAGCGCAAATTTTGGCTCACAATAACTGCAACTGAAATCAGGCGTGAACTCACATTAAGTGACAATCGACCCGCATTTATCCTGCCCGGTCCGCAATAAATCTCGCCGGGCTCACAGTAACTGCAAATAAACATCGTCATACCGGCAGCCCACTGCCAGCATTCTGTCGCGCAGTTCCGCGGTGCGGACAGGATCCAGCTGATTGTTAAATAACCCCCCTGATTTCAGAAGTTCTGCATCAAACTGACCCACCATGTCTTTCAGCCGGTTACCTGCTGATAAGTTCAAGACTGAAATAACCGGCTTGGCGCGGCAGAAAAAAACGGAGCAAAGGATACGTGACGGACATGAATCAGGCCTCTTTAACCGGTTTTCAGCCCGTTCCGGCCTGCAGTCCCTGAAGGAGAAAGTCAAGCAGAGACGCCCCGGATACACGCCCTTCCTGCACCATTGCGGTGGCGTACAGCCCAAACTCAGCCTGCGGAAGCCCGGGAAAACCCGCCACGTCTGAACTGACTACGTGAATGTTACCGGAGGCGGTGTTAAAGACGGGCAGGACGGCAAGCCCCAGCCCTGCTTCAGCCGCTGACAGTATGGCGGAAAGGCTTGTGCTGCTGCAGACAACCTTCCACTCAATGCCGGCGCTGAGTAGCAGCGAGTACAGCTGTTCCTGCCAGGCGCATTCGCCCGAATAAATGACAAGAGGAACCGGGCGGCGGCTGAAGAAGTTTTCCGTACCCGTCCCTGCCGCCCAGCAGAGCCTGTGCTGCCAGCGAAAGACGGGGGTGGCGTGGATCAGGGACGGATCGCCGATAATGATGTCGGTGGTGCCCTGACTGAACCGCTGCCAGAGCGCCCGGCTGCTGTCTATCACAATATCCAGCGCCACACCGGGATGACATACCGAAAACTGACGCAGGGTGCTGAGAAGATACCCTGCCGCGATTTCCTCCGGCATGCCAACCCGCACCGTTTCCGCTGCTTTCACGGCGTTCAGGGCGGCGCGGGCCTCTGTTCCCGCACTCAGTATCCGGTAAGCATAGCGAAGCAGCGTCCTGCCGGCGGGTGTCGGCTTCACACCGCGTGATGAACGCTCAAGAAGCTGATGGCCGGTATCTTCCTCCAGCCTGCGTAATGCCATACTGACGGCAGCCTGCGTGCGGTGCAGACGCACGGCCGCCTCACTGACGCTGCCCGTTTCGGTGACAATCACAAAGGAACGCAGAAGCTGGCTGTCAAGGTCCGGACTCATAAATATTCCTGATAGGGGTTTAAAAACAACTGACTGCCCGGAGGGGGCAAATGTCTCTACCATAGCCGCATGTTACTTTACCCGGTGAAGACATAAATGCACGACAAATCCTGTTCAGACACCGCAGACGCCCCGGCATCTTCAGCACGGCTGTCCGTCCTGCTGGCCCCGGTTTTCTGTGTAATTTCCATGTTCAGCATCCAGCTGGGTGGGGCTCTCTCGCGGCCGGTCCTGGCCGGTTACGGTACCCTCAGCACCACCTGGCTGCGCCTCTGCGTGGCGGCGCTGATACTTCTGGTGATTGTGCGCCCGTCGTTCCGCCGCTGGACGCGCGCGCGGTGGCGGGTGACCACTGCGCTGGGTGTGGCCATGGCGGGAATGACGTACTGTTACTTTGAGTCTGTTCAGCATGTCCCTATGGGACTGACGGTCGCGATTAACTTCATGGGACCGCTTGTGGTGTCTGTGGCGGGAGTCAGGCACCTGCGCACGCTCCTGTGGCCTGCGCTGGCTGCGCTCGGGGTGGTCATGCTGGCGCGTCACGACGGTGAATGGGCGGTGGATGACCTGCGAACACTCCTGTACCCTGCCGGGGCGGCTGTCTGCTGGGCACTCTATATTATTCTGATGAAACACACCGGCGGGCAGTCTGAGGGGCTGGATGGCCTGACGGCATCAGTTTGTGTGGCGGCGCTGGTCTTCACGCCGTTTGCCCTGATGCAGGGCGGGGGCCATATTACTGCCGGGTTGTTTTTTGATGCTGCCTGGCTGGCGCTGCTCGTGCCACTTGTCCCGTATGTACTGGAGCTGACTGCACTGAGGCACATGACGTCCTCTTCTTTTGGTACCCTGATGAGCGCGGAGCCCGCCGTAGCGGCGATGACAGGTTACTTCTTACTGTCGCAGTCGCTTGGTGCGCTGCAGACAGCAGGGGTACTTTGTGTCGTTGCGGCCAGCGCAGGAGCCGTGCTGCAGAAACAGTGACCCGGCAGTTCACAGGTTACGTGTAACGACCCTATACCCATTTCGCCGGGCTCACAGTAACTGCTAATAAACTCAGTCATATAGGTAATCCGACTGCCAGCATTCTGTCACGCAGTTCAGCTGTGCGGGCAGGATCCAGCTGGTTATTAAATAATGCCCTGATTTCAGAAGGTTTTGCATCAAACTGCTCCACCATATCTTTCAGCCGGTAACCATGCCGTGTGAGTGTCGGTTCCAGATCATCCAGCTGGCGTGAAAGTAACGACTCAACCAGCGTGGCGGTAATGGGTTTTTCGCCTGTCTGGTATCCTGCTTCCATTGCCAGAGTCAGGTGCAACTGTACCTGCAGCGGTGTTCGCAGTTTCATCGCCAGCAGATCGACAGCTTCGGTCGTCAGAATATCTTCCTGCTTTCCCTTGCCTGTGCTGGTTTTCAGCAGCCACTGGATATACTCGCGCTGACTGCCGGTGATCCCGTCCAGCGTAAAAATATCGGTACGATAACCAATTTCCTCCATCGTCGGACGACGCAGGTCGTTACGCAGCTTTGGGTGGCCAGCCAGTACGACAGACAGCCGGCCTCCGCCATCCTCAACCACTTCCATCAGTCGTTTCAGCCCGGTTAAGGTACTTCCGTTCAGGTCATGTGCCTCATCAACAAACAGCGCGACCGGGCGCCTGCCTTTTCTAACCAGTTCCTGCAGTTCACGCTCGCGGCGTTCGCCCTGTTTGGGGATCTGTACCTGTTTATCCTGAGCCAGGTCATAAAACAGGGCGTTAATCAGCGTGGCGAGACGGACGTTGTGTTTGTCCACCGACAGTGAACGGGCGACAATGATTTTGTTTTCATCCATCAGTTGCTGCTGCAGGCGTCGCAGGGTGACGGTTTTACCGCTTCCCACCACACCACAGACGGCAATCAGCCGCCCTTCACGTATCGCCCCCCTGATGTCCTTTATCAGTTGCTTATGGTGGGCGGTTTCATAATAGCCAGCCTGTTCAATTGACTGAACCAGTCCATAATGCTCCATCACTTCAGCCCGCATGGTCTTCTCCTGATTGTCTGTGACGAAAATAGTCTCTGATGCGGGCGAGTACTTCACTACGGTTAAGCGTCTCAGTCAGAATACTGTCGATAAACGCCCGGTCTTCATCCGGCATTCTGGCCAGTGGTGTGGCCAGATCGTCGGCAATAGCCAGTTTTGCCGCAATAACGGTGGGAAAGTGGTATTCAAATTTTCGGGTATCAAAGGGCTGATGCGGCAGCTCATCAATAATGCGCTGCTGAGTGTCATCGCTGACCACGCGGAGATCGCTGCCGGACAACGCGCTGATGGGGATGTTCAGCTGTCTGGCCAGCGCATGGATACGATCGGCTTGTTCAGCCGCTTTGCCGCGCCTGAACGTCCGGTAATGGTGTAGCGGCACTGGCCCCGACACAGGATAATAAGGACCCCATGTTTCACCGGAAAACTCCACATACATCTCGTCATCAAACAGCCCCCACAGCAGGATAACGGTTTCACCCGCCATATCAGGGTCAACTTCCCACACGGTGCCTTCTATCGTTACCCGTGCATCAATACCCACTTTGCGAGATTCGGGTTCACGGGCGAACCGGCAGTATTGTTCCCAGTCACACATGTCTCTCACGCCGTCTTCGGGGATATGTGACAACCAGTCCTCCAGACGTGAGTGCTTCTCGCTGCGGTGACGCTGCGCGTTGTAACGACTCAGATAGTTCCAGAGCCATTCGTTGGCCTGCAGTTCCGTCTCCGGCTTATGGAAATGGTACAGGGTTTCATGGGCTTCCTTGACGGTCCGGAAAGGACGTTCGACTTTACCTTTGGAACGGGCTGTCGTCCGGGTGCCATCCTTGCCTGCGGGGGTGTGCGTCAGCCAGTCAACCTTCAGGGACTGCATCACATTCTGGAATACATGGCTTCTGGCTACCGGTCCGTTGTCGAGATACAGCATTTTCGGGCGGCCCAGGAAAGGAAAATCAGATCTGGCTTTTGGCGCCATGGCGTTAAAGAGAAAACGCAGCGCTGACTCCGCATCTTCACCGTACACACACCGGTATTCCTGGTATGCAACACCGCTCCGGTCATCCACCACGCTGAACAGCATTAGTGTGGGTTCGCCCCGGGCAGGGTCCACCCAGTCAGGCCACTCAATATGTTTGAGATCGGACGGTGACATATCAAACTGCCAGCAGTCATTACTGTTTTCAGCCTGAAACCTTACCGCCGGAGGTTCCCGTAACAGACGGGGCTGGTCGAGGCGCCAGCGGGAAAGCCAGCGATTGACGGTCTGCTTTCGAAGTAATCCTTTGGGGCTTTTGATCAATCCCTGAACCGTTTCCACGCCATGCTCTTCCAGTAACTGAATTGCCCGCCCGGTTGACAGATGTCGGCCGGATTTATTTGTGGTTCGCAGTTTCAGTGCGGCAATCAGTTCACAGTAATGTTCCAGTTCGGACGGAGGCAGTACCCGGGGCTGACCATGATCGCTGCGGTGAGCTGTTCGGGGTCTGAGGACCAGACGGAGGGCGCGATAGACTGTTGTGACTGAAATACCATACAGCCGGGCAGTGGCGGTAATCTGAGTGGCGCGTTCGGGGCTTTTTGGCGGCAGGCGATCGAGCCGTTGCCGTAGTTGCAACAGGGAATCAGCCGGGATGGCACTACGCCGGCTGCTCATAATTTTCCAGTGCCCGGTAAACTGATGCCCTCCCGATCCCGAGATGGCGGGCAATGGCCGTGGCCCCCATCTTCTCAGTGGTGTACAGACGATATATCTCGGCATGATCTATTGAGGGTTTTCTTCCGCGGTATACGCCCCGGGCTTTCGCTGCAGCAATACCTTCCATCTGGCGTTCACGTCGCAGACTGGTTTCAAATTCAGCGAAAACGCCCAGCATATCGAGGAAGGCTTTTCCCGCCGCCGTCTGCGTGTCTACAGGTTGTTCTGTTGCCCTGAGCGTTACACCCTGCTGATGCAGGGCATATACAATATCCTGCAGGTCTTTAATGCTACGGGCCAGGCGATCTACCCGGGTCACCATCAGCGTATCGCCAGGGCGCAGGAATTCCAGCAACAGCTGCAACTCACTTCTTCCGGTCCGGCTGCTGCCACTGACTTTTTCTGACCGAATGATTTCACAGCCAGCTGCGCGAAGAGTTTGTGTCTGCTGGGTAAGATCCTGATCGCTGGTTGAAACGCGGGCATAGCCGTAAAGTGCCATAATGATGAAAAGTGTCTCGTTAGCCTTTAGATGATGAGAACGTAGCACCAGGACGAGACAAAAACAACCCAAATGAGACAGAAAAACCGTCTCACCGGGTCGTGTTTTTTGGGTATACTCTATTCAGACGTGTCTCCGGTTCCTTCATGGTTGTCACTTCCAAAGGAAGGGACATCATCAGAAAATCGTGCTGTCCTGGCATCCCGCTCGTAGCCCTGAGATTCACACAAAATACCGTACAGCTCTGGCTGGCGTCCGTGGATCCACCGCCGGCCTGTGGACATTGCAAGCAAATCCAGATCCAGGTCGGCGCACACTATTGTATCCTCATACGAACCGGTTTCGCTGACGATCCTGCCGTAGGGGTCAATAATCATGGCATTACCTGTACGAACCTCCCCGTTATCCAGCCCCACGCCATTACTGAACAGAATGAAAAAACCGTTATCATGCGCACGCGAGGGTAACCAGCGCATCAGCCAGCCCCGGCCACTGTCACCGCGAAAAGCATCCTCCAGCTTTTCCGGATCGCTATGCCTGTTTTCCCAGAGGCTGGCCGGAATGGGTTTCATGCCGAAAGGACTTCGTGAGTGGGTTCCCCCGGTCTAGTGCGGAGCAACAAGAATATCAGCACCCAGCAAAGCCGTTATACGCGCATTTTCGACGAGATTGTTGTCCCAGCAGATAAGCACACCAACACGTACTCCCCAGGGCGTATCAAAAACCGTAAAATCGTGGCCGCGGACAATGTCGGGATGTTCAAAGGCATGCAGCTTCCTGTGTATATGTCGCTTACCATCCGGCATACAAATGGCATAGGCATTATATAATCGCCCGTCACTTCCCTTTTCGATAAAGCCTGCACCTATTGCCATCTGATATTTCTCCGCCAGAGTGGCAATCCGGTACAACGATGGACTCTCCTCAGTCCGTTCCGACAGTGCACTCACCTCCTGGCTGCTGAGATCCGGCACATGCCAGTAGCCGGTAATGCACATTTCAGGAAATGCCAGGATCTTTACCTCCTCCCTTGCGGCCTGAAAAATAAATTTTTCCATGACCGATAAATTGTAGTGTTTGTCCCCCGCCCGGTGGCAGAACTGTACTGTGGCAGCACGGATTTTTTTGCTCATCATATCTCTCCTCATCTGACGATTCGGACACTATTGCACCAGAGAATGAAGAGGCATGTATAATCACGATTTCTCCCTATCTGATAACCGGACGGAATGGATATAAAACTACTGCGCGCTTTCGTCACCCTCTCGCGGCTGGGGAGGTATCACTCAGCCGCTGAAAAACTGTGCGTGACGCAAAACCGGCACTGACCAAGCAGATACAGACGCTGGAGTCCCTTTCCGGCGTTAGCCTGTTTCAGCGAGGTCGTCATGGTGCGAGACTGACCGTGGCGGGAGAACAGCTGCTACCTGGGGCCACAGAGATACTGGAACGTCATGATAATTTTTGTGCCGAAGTGACCGGCATCCGTAAAGGAAAGGCGGGGAAGCTGACCGTGGGATTTGGTATCTCATCATTCCGTCTGGCACCCGGACATGTTGCTGCTTTTCGCTGTCAGTATCCCGATGTGCAGGTGTCGCTGAACGATATGCCCTCCGCATTACAATTCCGTCAGTTGACAGAAGGACAGCTTCAGGCCGGATTTGTACGACTGCCAGCCCCTGAGCCACTTGAAAGTAAAATACTCGCAGAAGAACGACTGGTTCTTGCAGTGGCTCAGAAACGTTACACTGAATCAGCCGGTGCAGCAGAGTGGCTTCAGATGAGTCAGCTGCTGCTGCTGTCCCCCCACCGGGGAGAAGGGCTGTCGGCCCAGACATCGCGTTTTCTCTCGGGAAATAACCTCACCCCCCGGACGGTCTCGGCGGCAGATGATATTCAGACCCTTCTGGCGCTTGTTGCCGCCGGGGACGGAGTGGCATTACTGCCAGCAGGCGTTATTCACATTCTCCCTGCCGGTGTCAGGCTTGTGGTACCCGAAGGTGAACATACGACCTGGCAGACCGGAATAGCCTGGAATGCTCAGTTAAAAGATCCTGTGAGGGATAACTTTGTAAATATGGTCACCGTCGGATGAAACCGTCCGGAGAGAAGGCCGGGGAAAGAACATGCTGACGTTCGGTAAGGCTGTTCCGGATATGGCAGTACTGATTTACAGTTATTGTGAGCCAAAATTTGCGCTGAATGTAAGTCCGGCTGTTTTCGAGCGGGTCTACAAACCGATATTACTAACTGAAGTTAGCATCTGATACTGGGGGCTGATCGGTACAGACTGGATTTTTTCTGAACTTAACCTGATCAAATCCTCATTTTAAAACCAGTGTGGCTGGGTACAAAACCCAGCGCAGAGTAGAAGTGATGTGCATCTTTTCGGGTAACATCACAGGTAAGCTGGATCATTACACATCCCCGCTGACGCGCCTGCTGAATCGCCCACTCAAACAGGTAACGGCCAAGACCACTACTTCTCTTTGCTTCGTGAACTCTTACTGCTTCAATCTGGGCTCGCCAGGCACCTTTGAGAGATATGTTTGGAAGGTAGGTCAGCTGCAGTGTGCCAACTATGATGTTCTCACTCACCGCAACAGCAAGGAACTGGTTTGGATCTGAACAAATTGCGTTAAACGCATCAGTATAAGTTGTCCGAAGTGGAAGAGTACTATCCTCCCGACTGGCACCAAGAGTGTCATTTGCCAGAAGTGCAACGATAGGAGGTAAGTCTTCCAAAATTGCGCGCCGTATAAACAGTTTGTTCACGTAATGCTTCTCCTGTTAAAAACAGTCAGCGAAGGAAACTCGCCGGGCAAACCTGGTCATGATGCGCAGTTCAAAAACTGATGAAAGAAGTTTTTGTCAGCATTCAGACAACCGATTTTGCTATTTTCTGCCAGAAAAATCAGGTCCGCTTCACTTGCACCTGGTAGAAGTTGGGGTCGAATCAGGAAACGGACTTAAAAGCACGTTAAGCCGTCTGGATTTATTACAGACGGTATTCGAAAAAAATCGGTGGTTTTGTTAACCGGAAATTTCCAAACAGGCCTGCAGTCTACAAACGGGAAACACAATTGTCACCAATCAGTCCTGTATTCAGGCTATTTCGCCAGAAGAGCGATGGACGGGTTTATGGTCTGGTCCTGGCTGGTCAGCAGCCACAACCCGTGCTTACCGGCCTCAGCGTTTAAGCGGAAACATACCTTATATTGCAAGTAAACGCCGCAGACGATGGCCATACAATCCTACCGCCAGCCCGGTGATAATCAACAGCAGAGCAAGAATTTTACCCGGCGAGATGTGCTCGCCAAATATCATCATGGAACCCAGAATCCCGAAGACCGGCACCAGCAGTGAAAGCGGTGCTACTGTGGAAACCGGGTATTGCTTCAGTAACGAATTCCACACCCAGTAGCCGAAAAGGGTATTGGGATAGACCTGGAACAAAACAGACAGCAACGCGCGGTTGTCCATGTGGCTAAACATCTCTGTAAAGCCGTTGCTGCCGTTAACCAGCCAGTCCAGCCCAAAAAGCGGTAGCGGCGAAAACGCGCTCGACCATACCAGAAAGGCGAATACCTGTTTTGTGCCTGCCTTTTTAATAATGATGTTAGCGATGCTCCAGGCAAGCGCACCGGCCATGACCAGCAACATGCCGCTCAGTGTAACCGAGCCATCAGTTACAAACACAATGCTTAGTAAACCCGCACAGGCGATAACAAAACCAGTGATTTGATAGCGACTGAGGCGCTCCCGGAATATCAGGCTGCCCAGCAATAAGGTAAAAAAAGCGCTGAACTGCAGTACAAGCGATGCTATCCCGGCAGACAAGCCTGTTTTGATTCCCAGATTGACCAGTCCCCACAGACCGATGCCAAAAATCAGGCCATAACCGATGAGGTAACGCCGCGGCACATCGGGCTTTTTGATGAAAAACAGGGCGGGCAGGGCACTCAGCGTGAAGCGAATGGCTGCCAGTGTGAAGGGATCGATAGTGTGCAGGCCAAGTTTAATGACGGAAAAGTTTACGCCCCAGATTGCGGTAACCAGGATGGCGAGCAGAAGATGTGGGTATTTCATGATTGACGGGATCCTGACCAGATAAGAAAAGCACACGCGCTGACTGAGGCCCCGGCAAGGCAGACAGCCTGCCATCCCCAGTGGGCGTAAAGTTGTGTTGCAATTAAGGCACCTGCTGCGCTGCCCACCGAATAAAAACACATGTACGCACCAACCATGCGGCTTGCTGCTTCAGGTCTGGCGGCAATAATAAGGCTCTGACTGGTGACATGAACGACCTGCACCGCCAAGTCCAGTGCGATGATGCCTGCCGCCAGACAGAGCAGAGAGATTTCGGCATACGCGACAGGCAGCCATGAGAACGTCAACAGCGCCAGCGCCAGCCCTGTTGTGCGCCGGGCCCATCCTCTGTCAGCCCACTTTCCCGCATGCGAAGCTGCAAGCACGCCAGCGATGCCGGCCAGGCCAAACATCCCGGTCTGGGTATGAGAAAGGGCACGGGCCGTAAGTGGCATCACCATGGTCGTCCACAACATACTGAAAGCCGCGAAAATGAGAAGGGCAAAAACCCCCCGCTTTCTCAGTTGAGGTTCCGTGATAAACAGCTGATAAACTGACTTCAGCAGGGCAAAGTAAGCAGTTTTTTGCTGCGGAGGCGGGGGCGATGGAATGACTTTCCAGACGACACAGGCAATCAGCAACATCAGGCAGGCAGAGGTAAGATAAACGGTCCGCCAGCCGGCGATATCAGCAATGGCGCCTGAGATAAAACGGGATAACAGGATACCTGTAACAATTCCGCTGGTCAGCGTGCCGACCGCCTGTCCCCGTTTCTGTGGTGTCGCCAGTCTCGCTGCCCACGCCACGATAAGCTGCACCACCACCGCCATCAGGCCGATAACCAGCACGGCGCAGAGCAGGATTGTGACACTGGGTGATAACCCCGCGACGACTAACGCTACGACGGACAATAACAGCTGCGTCACCACCACGCGTTTAGGATTCATCCAGTCCCCGAGCGGAACCAGAAAAAGCAGGCCGATGGCATAGCCCGCCTGCGTGGCAGTGACAACGCTGCCAATCATTCCTGGTGATACTGTCAGGCTCTCCGCCATTGAACTGAGCAGGGGCTGAGCGGAATACACATTGGCCACCGCCAGTGCACAGGTCGATGAAAATAACACCGTCATCCCTGCTGTCAGCGCAGGGCGACTGGCTGACGCGGTTTTTGCCTCGTCTGCAGTATGTGTATTTGCCTTACATTTCATAAAACGCCCGTTTAGGTTTCTTTTTAAAACCAGAGTGGCAATAGAATTAGCAAGAGTGGTTTTTTTTTGCAACTGTTAAATGTGAGGATTATGCTGGCATCAGTAGACAGACTGACAGGGAGAACTCCGATGGCAAAACAGGAATCGCTCAGAACCAGCGAATGTCCCGTTGCGCGGACGTTAGAATCGATTGGTGAGCGCTGGTGCCTGATGATTATCCGCGAGGCATTTGATGATGTGCGGAGATTCAGCGAGTTTCAAAAAAACCTGGGGCTTGCCAAAAACATCCTGGCTTCGCGGCTGAAACACCTGGTTGATATCGGCGTGTTCGACATTTTGCCAGCATCGGACGGCAGCGCCTACAGGGAATACGTCCTGACGGAAAAGGGGCGTTCCGTTTTCCCCATTGTTGTGGCGATGCGGCAATGGGGAGAGCGCTATATGTTTGAACAAGGGGAAATCTGTTCTGTCCTGCTTGATAACGAACAGGGGCAGCCGGTTCAGTTTCTGGATGTGCGCTCATCTCAGGGGCACAAACTGCAACCGGGCGACTGCCACCGTAAGCGCATGGTTTCTGACACAAGCGGCAAATGGATTTATTAATAAGTGAATACATATCCGCAGGGCGCAAGGTGTTGATGCTCCGGTACCTCACGAATGCGGGCGAACGCCGCAAGCCCGACCTGGTGGGCCGGTACGGAGAACTGACCGACGACTCGGGTACGCCGCCTTCTTTCTGCCAGGACGGAACCATTTAAAAAGAACATTGCCGTTGACTCTTGGCGCACGGGCATATCCGCAACACTGGCGTCCGGCCGGGTAGCCAGTTCGACCAGTATGAGTTTGAAATCACTGGATTAAACGCGGCGGGGTTCGGTCCGCCAGGTCTGGGTTTCCGGTTACATAACTCAGATGTCCGTCTGTATCAGATGAGCATCTGAGTGAGCGTTTCCACTTACCTGCTCAAAGACGTCTCAGGCGGTGCGCTTACTTTCTCGCAGCCTGAGCGAACAGCAGATCTTGATTTATAGCAACTGAGCATTTCCGTCACAACACAGAGTAAAAGCCCTGAACGTATTATCTTCGGCTCATAGCAAGCTTTACGGCAAACAAAAGGAACAAGCATCCGGTGATACGGTCCATCCCTTTTACCACAGCAGGCTTTTTCAGCACACCGGAAGCATAGCGGGTAGCAGTAATGAGTGTCAGTGACCACAGCGTTCCAATCAACACATGGATTGCAACCAGAAGGAACGTCCAGCCGACAGGAGAATGTCCCGCCGGGATAAATTGTGGTAAAAATGAGACATAGAAAACGCCCATTTTGGGGTTGAGCACATTGCCTAACATTCCGTGAATGAACCAGTTATTCGTAGAATTCTTATCCTCCTGACTGTAGCTGAAATGTTGTCGCGGGCGCAATAAAAGCTGGATGCCCAACCAGAACAGGTATGCCGCGCCGCACCACTTCAGCATTGTATAAGCAAGCTCAGAGACTGCCAGTAAAGCCCCCAAACCAAAGGCCACCAGAGCCCCCCAGATAAAGCATCCTATATCAATACCCAGCGCCGCATGAAAGGCTTTCCGGCCGCCTTCAGCGGCAGCAGTACGAAGGATCAGGGCGGTATCAAGACCGGGTGTTAAGGTCAGAAGTGTTGCAGCGAGGGTGTAAGCAAGCAGTGAATCAGTGACGGACATTTCCTGTCTCCGAAAGAGCTGATGCTACTAAAATACCTGAGCTCCTGCAACAGGAAGGTCATGAGAGCATTGTCCGGCGGGGCGCTAAACCGGTTTGCACAACGGACATCGGCGCTTATTTAGTCTCCCGGGTTCCATTTTGGTCGGTGCGTAATTCTCAGAGTTATAACAGCAAGGCCATGTGCAAGGAGAGACCATCCAAACACGCAGCCACAGGCAATGGCGGTTAAGCCTCATCTACATTGCCAGATTCCAGAATACGGGGGGACGGACGGGCCAGAAAGTAACCGATCCTGACACCTGCCGGATTCGGCTCATATGAGAGTCAGTTCATTAATGGTAATCAGCCAGAGAAACCATCGGATTCATTCTGGTGATGAACATCCCCGGTTTGTAGTACGCGCAATGGCAGAAATAGCCAGAGCAGTCATTTTATATTAGCGATATGTTCCCCGCACCTGAATGTTCCCGCTTCACCACTATAATGGTCCGGCAGCAGGACGACACCGTTCCCTAAACAGAGCGGAGTATTTCGGCGGCTCTCACAGAATATTCTGGTGAAGAATAAATTGATTATCTGGCCAGTCTTTCGGTGGGATACTCTGGGCGTTAACCTATTACGTGCAACCTGCGAATAGCCCGTGAAATTTTGTTGTCGTTATAACTGTGGCTGCGTTGACGCACGCTGTTGTCAGCGCGGCTTATCCTGGTCCCCGCCACGCCATTGTGGCGAAAAGTATAAAGTGAGGTTTAAATGAGGGCTCCGGTTCTGCTGGTACATGGTCTTTTTGGTTCACTCAGTTCTCCCGGGATTCTTGCCCCTTTCGGCAAACAATGTGTCTATGCTCCTGACCTGATCGGATATGGTCAGAGCCAGAAACAAGGGGACAACGGATGGACGCTGAACGACCAGGCCGACCATCTTGCAGGCTTTATTGATGAACGAAAGTGCGGGCCGGTTCATCTGGCAGGTCATTCAGTTGGCGGAGCGGTTGCTGTACTGATGGCTGTGCGCCACCCTGACCTGGTCAGTTCTCTGACTCTTATCGAAGGTAATCTCACGCTGAATGATGCGTTCTGGTCTCAGAAAATATCAGGGCAGAGTCTGGAAGAGATACAGACTGAGGTCAGTGTTTTTCGCTCAGACGTTAACGCCTGGATTGCAGGTGCGGGCGTAACACCTACGGAGTTTGCGATTGAGACTGCCACCGCCTGGCTGGATAACCAGCCTGTTTCTACTCTGCGGACGCAGGCGCGGGCAGTGGTTGCTGCAACAGGCGAAGAAAGCTACCTCCAGGGACTGCGTAACATCCTATCGTCTTTAACGCCGGTTCATCTTATATCAGGCCAACGCTCGCAAACCGGATGGCATGTTCCCGCCTGGCTCAGAGAGCGCGTAACCACGGATACGGTTATCCCGGAGACTGGCCACCTTATGATGATTGAGCAACCAGAAGAATTTGCGCGCGCGGTGCTTAACAATCTTTGAGACTGAACTGCCCGGATTTATGCTTACCGGCATGTCAGAGTTCTCTGCGCCTGCCTTAAGTTAAACTGCCGGATGTTCAGTCTTCCGGCAGACTCTTCAGAATTTTAGTTTCGTGCCGCAATAGCCGCAGCTGCACCACCCATTGCAACAGCACCAATACGATTTGCCAGCCTCACCGCTTCAGGACTACGTAATAAAGCCCGTGATTTGTGGGCGAGGAATGTCCAGGTAAGATCTATGCCAGCCAGTGTAACCAGAGTAATGCTGGTAAGAATTGCCCACTCACTGGCACCTGCTTTTGGCAAATCGATAAAAGACGGAAGAAGGGCAAGATAGAACACCATAATTTTGGGGTTGCCCAACGTTAATGCCATTCCTGCACTGAACATTGACCAGGAAGAGGAACGCCGGGGAAGTTCTTCTGCCCCCTCATTCACCGGCTTACGCCACATTTTAATCGCAAGCCAGCAAAGATAAGCGATGCTGCCCCACTTAAGTATATGAAATCCTGTCTGGAATGTTTGCGCGAGTGTCGTCAGACCTGCCATTGCCATAGTGAGCCAGATAACTTCACCGATCCACATTGCAGCGATGAAAGGGATGACGTTGCGCCAGCCATTCGTGATTACTCTGGAAACAAGCGCCGTAATACTGGGTCCGGGAACACCTGCATTCAGAAACAACGCGCCAGCAAACAGAATACAAGATATCAGTTCCATAGTTAATCTCGAAATTTAAGCTTGCGCAAATTGCAATCAACACAACAAAACCAGAAGTGTCTTCTCAGCTTCAACAGCATGACGACGAAAGTGCGTATGCCGATGCGCGCCGAACATGTGCTGAAGCTGTTTCCCTGTCAGTTGACTTTAAAATCCTGATAATTTTTTTGCAATATGGGTATGAAATATTTATCTTGTCTGAATCGCCAGAGCATGAGACTTTAAATAAAATGCTGATATAAGAGGATTTTTTCAGGATGCAGCTTGATTTTGCTGCATATATAGCTTCTGTTAATGATATGACTCTAGGCGCCGTTATCATGGAGTTTACCAATATTTATATCCGGCTGGGGTTGGGACGGGATTTCGATGCCGGTAACCCGGAGTGGGGCTTTGTTGAATAAATCGAACTTTTGCTGAGTTGAAGGATCAGATCACGCATAATCCTGATAATGCAGGCAGCTCCGTGGCAAAGCAGAAGTTCAGAATAACCAACTGGTGCAACTACAACAAGGCCCTGATTAATCGTGGCTCCATCACTTTCTGGCTGGATGATGAGGCGATTCAGGCCTGGTATGAGTCAGCAACGCCCGCATCACGCGGGCGACCTCAGCGCTATTCAGACCCTGCCATCACTACCGTTCTGGTAATTAAACGCGTATTCCGGCTGACCCTGCGAGCCGCACAGGGCTTTATTGATTCCATTTTTTCCCTTATGGGTGTCCCACTGCGCTGCCCGGACTACAGCAGCGTCAGCAAACGGGCAAAGTCGGTGAATGTCAGTTTTAAAGCGCCCACCCGGGGTGAAATCGCGCATCTGGTGATTGACTCAACCGGGCTGAAGGTCTTTGGTGAAGGTGAGTGGAAAGTCAAAAAACACGGCAAAGAACGCCGTCGCATCTGGCGAAAGCTGCATCTTGCCGTAGATGGTAGAACACATGAAGTCATCTGTGCGGACCTGTCACTGAACAACGTAACGGACTCAGAAGCCTTCCCGGGTCTTATCCGGCAGACTCACAGAAAAATAAGAGCAGCAGCCGCGGACGGCGCTTACGATACGCGTCTGTGTCATGATGAACTGCGGCGTAAGAATATCAGCGCGCTTATCCCTCCCCGAAAAGGAGCGGGCTACTGGCCCGTTGAGTATGCAGACCGCAACCGTGCCGTTACGAATCAGCGCCTGAGCGGGAGCAATGCACGGTGGAAGTGGACAACAGATTACAACCGTCGCTCGATAGCGGAAACGGCGATGTATCGGATAAAACAGCTGCTCGGGGGTTCACTGACGCTGCGTGATTATGATGGGCAGGTGGCAGAGGCTCTGTCCATGGTTCGAGCGCTGAACAGGATGACAAAGGCAGGAATGCCAGAAAGCGTGCGTATTGCCTGAAAATCTGCCCTGCAACAGGGACACTCGCCCCGAATCTGATTTATTCAACAAAGCTACTGAAAATACCCGTGATAACGGCCAGACAAAAGCCCTCGCTCAAGTCGCCTGGTGAAAAGGGACTCCGTTTGTGAAACGGAAAGTATTTTACGTTTAAATTCTCTCCTGAAAAGGCTTAATCGACAGCATTAAGCATCCATGATATGAATAAAAGGGAAATTCCCCTATTACGTGGCAATTACAGCCCATGCTTTTGCGTCAATTATCGCGAAGAGATCAGACCAGATAAGATGTCACTTCTATGCTTTGCTAAAACAGCCTTTCATCAGGCCGATAAAAACTAACCTGCAACGATTTTTTGGCAGGGCTGAGGCGGAGCGCAGCGAAGTGAGCACCGAACAGTCTTGGCTACAAAGCGGAATACATCTGTAGATCATACGGCGGCATTTTATAGAAAGTGATTTGTCACTTTTTTCAACGGTAATTGACGCTGAAAGGCGTTTTGTAATTGTCGTCTAACAATTCCCCTTTATCCTGCTTCCAGCATCATGCGACGGATTGTTTAATATGGCGAAAGCTATTGATGATCATCCCAGATGTCACGAGTCTGGCTTAGCCGATCCGGCATTTACCCTCAGGCCGAGAGATATCTCAATCGACTATCTGCGGGCAACGCTGACCGTCATGGTCGTGGCCCATCATAGCGCGCTGGCTTATACCACCTTTGCCCATTTCAACATGGCTCAATATCTGGAATCGACAGCGCCTGTCGTCAACGAAAGGCACACGATTTTTCTCGATTATGCGGAGAACTTTAACGATGTATTTTTCATGTCGCTGATGTTCTTTGTTTCCGGATTGTTTGTCTGGCCATCGCTGTTGTGCGGAGGCGCTATGGCGTTTCTGAAAAGCAGGATGCTAAGGCTGGGCATCCCCTTCGTCGCTCTGGTCCCGACATTAATGCCGATGGCCTACTACGCTTCATGGCTGATAACGGGTAGTAATGAAGGCTTTGCCAGCTATTGGCTGCAGAATGTCACACAGGGCTTTACCCCAGGACCGCTATGGTTTGTCTGGCTGTTGCTGCTGTTTGACATCGTCATCGCGATTGTCTTTTTGGCGAGACAGAAGCGCGACATTGCCCTAATGCCGAAGGCAACCTTGCTGGAGCGTCGCCCGCTACTCATGGCCTTCATAATGTTTTCCGCATGCGGTTTCGCCTATTTACCTGCCTTAAAGGTATTCGGTTTCGCAGGGTGGTCCGTATTTCTGGTTCGGCCCCTCTACTTTCAGACTAGTCGTTTCGGCTTATACCTGTTGTGGTTTATGGCGGGGGTCTGGATTGGGCGGGGAGGCACGAATCGTGGGCTTCTCGCGCGTGACGGCGGGTTAGTACGCCACTGGCTCCTGTGGGTAGTGGGGAGTGTTGTCGCCTATACTCTGTTAATGACAGTACCTCATTCATCAATCATCATGGTCGGATTGTCTGCGCCGGGCCGCGGAGCGCTCGAAGCGATTCTTTGGGTATTGAGTTGCGTCGCAAGTTGCTTTGGCTTTCTCGCGATTTTCAGGGGAACAGTTCGTCGCCCGCATCCTTGGATGAACAATCTGGCGCGTTGCGCCTACGGCATCTATCTCGTCCATTACCTGTTTGTACTATGGTGCCAATGGCTCCTGCTGGGCCAGAACCTGCATGCGGGGGTTAAATTCCTGATAACGTTCATCGTGGCCCTGGCCCTGAGTTGGGCAACCGCAAGAGTTATGCTGCTTGTCCCGGCCATACGCAAGGTGGTGTAGGGGCAGTCTGGATATCGAAAAATGATTGTTCTTTACGATGCTTTTTAGCACCTCTCAGGATGTGTTATGGGAGCCAGACCCCGCTGACAGGCATTTTTGATCGAGGAGCGGGAGTCAGACGCAACATATCTCCAGTCCCCACTACCTTTACAAGGCCTGACTGGCCCGTACGCCAAGCTCGTAAATAAACACCGGTATTCCCGTGTTTCAGACAGATTCATTATTTTTGTACAGCGCTCGTATCCGGCGAAACGCAGTAACCTGTCGCATCTGCCGTTTCACGGATACTGAGCTTTTTGACCTGCCGGCGGTCTGTTACTTTCTGATGCCGCTCATTGTCGGCCTGCTTTCCCTGATATTTACCCGGCTTATGTGCTCGATCAATGTCCCGTCTTTGCCGATGGCGGCGACTCACCCAGTTTTTATGCGACATTGTCAGCGCCCCCTCTGAATTATTCGGTAGCAGCAGCGACAGGCCATTCTGTTCTACCAGCTGATCTGCAATGTGTGCGTATCCTTCATCCCGGCACCTTGTCAGTCTGGTCGGCAATCAGCACGAGTACGCTCGTGGACACCTGTATAAGCCACATCACTGGATTGGTGTGATTACCAATGGATGACACCTTTTATCACTTAACCCATTACTGCTCCGACGCCGCAGGTATTCACGCGGCGAGCGGTATCCCAGCGTACTGTGCGGATGCCATTAGTTATAGTGTTCGAACGCTTCCGCAAGGTTCTTCACTGCCGTCAACCCGTCAGGCTTCGGCATGGTACTGATATAGTCGCGCTTCATCGTTTTCACGAAATTCTCTGCCATTCCATTGCTTTCAGGGCTACGCACGGCCGTGTTTCTCGGTTCAAGTCCTACCATTCGGGCGAACTTCCGTGTGTCATGCGCCCGGTAGCACGAACCGTTAACCGTATAAAAAACGGCCAATATGTCGGAGTGTCACATAGCTGCAGGCCTGGCCGGAACTCTGCCGCAGGCCGGGCTGATAAGTCGGTAGCGAGCCTCTTCCGTCTGCTGATGTATACCTGTCTGGCTTCCCGGCGTTTTCATAAAAGTTTCGACAGGTATTTATACCCGGATGTTATTGACATTGTTTTTTACCCGGATAATATTAAGCCATCGTCTAAGAATGAACTTCCATTTCGTGACGAATTGCTCAGGATGTGCGTCGGATGATGGGCCAGTGCGGCTGGGTACTTATGAACCCATTGCCTGTCTTTTTTTAAGCCGGGTGAGTCAGAGCCTGAATTAGCCTGCTTAATGAACGGTTGGGGCATCGCTTTATTCAGACGTTACCGGGAATGGATCTCTGACCAGCTGTGAAAAATTAGCGCGGCCCAGCGCCTGCTGGTTGAGGATGAAGCTCCTGATGGACAGTCCGGGAGCAGGAATTTAAAAAAGAATGTCACTTCCTGAGGTGCGATATGGCTGGCGACAGACTTTTTTTCGTAGATGCAACCTGAGCCTTCTTTGCGGACGCCTTCGGGTCTCTGAAAGAGCTGGCCGACACACGCACTCCCCTGGTTGAAGGGACAAGCATTGCAGGCTTCGCAGACATGCGCCGGCCGTACGATTGCTTCAGATAAGGAGAAACACTGATGGAAAAGGCCAAGCGTAAAGAGCTTGCCAGCATATACAAGCATACGTTCCCATCGATGGGGATTTTCTCCGTCACAAACAAAATCACAGGAAAACAGCTGGTAGGGAAAAGCACCAATTTAAACGGTTCACTGAATCGCCACCGAATGGAGCTGCGCATGGGTGTTCACCGGAATCCGGAGTTGATGGAAGACTGGCGTTTGCTCGGGGAAGATCACTTTGTGTTTGAAATTCTTGAGCTGATTAAGGAGCGTCCGGAACCGGGCTTTGATTACACATCCGAGCTGGACAAGTGCCTGGAGCACTGGCAAGGCAAAGTTCCTCCTGGTTCATCAGGTTCATACCTTTGATGTTCTGCTTCCCGATTTTTCCGGGCTCCTGTGTACACAGTCTGCACAGTGGCCATCACTGAAGAGACCTGTCTATGAAAGAATCCCATTCAGACTCCTATACGAGTTTCGATGGCCACAGACGCCTCGCAACGGGGTCTCTGCAAACCAGTGCTCTTGCAGTCAGGCGGGCAAGTGAGAATACGGCCGCAGGGCCTTTTCTGATAATCGATAATGCGACAGGTCGTCCGGTCGATATTGATATCAGAGGTTCAGAGGAAGAGGTCGTTGCAAAGCTAACCTCCGCAGCCTCCGCCCAGACAGAGGCGGTCAGCCAGAGCGACACGTCAGAACCTTGCCGCTCAAGAGGCCGTGGCCGGCCGAAATTAGGCGTGACTGCGCGTGAAGTGACCTTGCTTCCGCGTCACTGGGAATGGCTTGCCGGTCAACCCGGTGGGGCCTCAGTGGCGCTGAGAAAGCTGGTCGAGGAAGCACGACGGGCTAACAGCGAGAAAGAAAAAGTTCGCAAGGCGCTCGAACGGGCCTACTACTTCATGCTTGCTGTCGCGGGTGACCTGCCCGGATTTGAAGAAGCAACGCGGGCGCTTTTTGCCAGTGAGCCAGTGAAATTTCAGGGGCTCATCGCCGCATGGCCCAGCGATATACGGGAGCACGCTATGCAACTGGCATTCACTGACTAGCCGTGTGGTTCACTCATTGAAAGACGAAAGAGTACAAAACCAATGACTTCTTTATCTGCATATGCCCGCTACCTGGAACCCACGCAGGAATCAGGACGTGTGCTGAGCAAGCGTGGAATACAGGGCAGCATTGTTATGCTGAATATGTTGCGATTCCGCGAAATCGCCAATTATTCCGCCAGCCCGGAGTTGGCGCCGGAGGCCCCTGTCAGCGGTGCCGACGCTTTTTATCGCTACATTCACCACGCGCTTCCCTTCCTCCATCAAAGCGGGGGAGAACTTTTGTTTCTCGGATCGGGCGGCTCTTTCCTCACTGGTCCGGAGCAGGAGCGCTGGGATTTAATCATGATGGTCCGCCAGAGCAGCGTTCAGTCTTTTTTCGCTTTAGCGAACAACAAAGATTATCTCGCTGGCATTGGCCACAGGACGGCTGCACTTGAAGACTCACGCCTTCTGCCTCTGACTCCTGTAGATGATCCCGGGTTTAAGAAGGGGCAAAATGATGGTATCCGTTGAGTCAAACGGCATTACCCTGAGCTACGAAAGTTTTGGGTACGGAGATGCCGGATCAATCCTTTTGATATCTGGTCTCGGGTCTCAAATGCTCCGATGGCCAGAAGTGTTCTGCGAGAGTTTAGTGGCAAAGGGGTTTCGGGTCATTCGGTTTGATAATCGTGATGCAGGTTATTCAACGCACTTCACGAACTCCCCGACACCGGATTTTTCAGCTCTGGCGAACGCAGTCATGACTGGCCGTACGCCGGCCGTGCCATACACGCTCTACGACATGGCAAAAGATGCGATGGGATTGCTCGATGCTCTGAAAATCGACAAGGCACACGTCGTTGGAAGATCCATGGGCGGAATGATCGCTCAACTGATGTGCAGTGAGCATCCGGAGCGCATGCTGTCTTTGACATCCATCATGTCCGGTACGGGAAATCCGAATCTTCCCTCTGCTGCCCCGGACATCCTGGCCATGTTAACGAAACCTGCACCTCATCCTGTAAAGGATGAAGCCGGTTTTCTGGCACACAGTCTGGCATTTGCAAAGCGCATCTCCAGTCCGGGTTATCCTTTCAATGAAGAAGCACACAGGGCCCTGGTTCTGGAAGAAACCCGGCGTGCCTGTGATCCGGGTGCACTGGGAAGGCAGATTGCCGCGATAGCTGCAACCGGCGATATCCGTTCACGGCTCGCGCGGATAGTAGCGCCGACTTTGGTGGTGCATGGAGTTGATGATCCACTGATACCTCTGGACTGTGGCAGGGATACAGCCGCATCCATAGCCGGAGCCAAATTCATGCCTGTCGAGGGCATGGGTCACGATTTTCCCTGCGCGTTGTATCAAACCGTATCGGATGCGATTGACAGGACTGCGCGCCGGCGGCACTCAGAAAGGCGTGCGCAGAAGTGAAAAGGAGTGAGTATTGTGTTCACTTCTGACACCAGCACTGATGCTTGAATTTCATCCAGTGAATGTTCCATTTCACTGAACTCACTTATGTGGAATTGAAAATCTACAGAAATTGTCAGTACATTAAGGTCCGCTATGAGCACAGCCTGTAGACTGGCACCATATTAGTTAGTGCTGTTTACCTGACTCAGTTGTCATTTTTCACATCAGATATCGTCCAGGTCACGCGTTTACGCATGTGGATAATTACTCCGCCGTTTCGTTCCTCACTGTATTCAGATTCATAGCCGAGTGAGTTGTAAAAGCGAATATTCTCTTCAAATAGCGAGTTCGTATAGAGCCGGACGACATCTAAACCGGCTTGAACTGCTAATTGCTCTGCATGGATCAGCATTTTTCTTCCATAACCGCGTTTCTGGAAACGTGGATCAACGGCGACGTTTTCAATGAGAATATCTTCCTTGCACTGAATTGTTTCGACGAGCGCGACCAGCTCAGCGCCACAGAACAAAAGGTCGACTCTGTGCTCTTTAATGAACGCGGCGTGATCGGCCTTCACTGGAAGAGGTTCCCGGCCAATCACAGGTATCCACTTAGCGTAAGCCATTCTTGTCAGTGCCGTAACGGCCTCTGCATCACTAATCTCGGCGATTCTCATCGTCTCAATCATGACTTTATCTCTCTCTTTGTGACGGGGTATAGCACTTAAACTAAACCCTGGAGTTGCCCCGGCATAAACGGACACGGTTAATTTATAGCGAGTAGTGAACTTATGTACTCTCCCGGCGACTGCATTTTCAGACCTTTATGTGTATGCCAGTTATTATAGTCTTCCATCCATTCCGGCAGTTTTCCCATTACAGTGATGGCATCCGGTAAATCATTTACATACACGTAGTCGCGCTCGAACGTTTTCACGAGCGATTCAGCCATCCCATTGCTCTCCGGACTGCGTACTGGCGTCGTGCATACGATGAACCCGAGTAAGTCAGCGAACGTTCTTGTTGAGTCCGCTATGTAGCACACTGCCGTTATCGGTCATCGCGGCTGTCAGTCCCACAGGGACATGCTGAACAGATCCAAAGTAACAGAACCTCATTTCCCCCATGGCTACACCCAGCGCAGCGAACACCTGACTTCTGCAGGCTGAGTCTGGGCTGTACGCCACCACAGTAGTGCAGAAGGGGCGCGTATCCGTGGCGTCTCGGCTCGACTTTCTCCTTGAGGGCCTGCAGGCCAGAGTGGAATATAAACCGGGTAAACAGGCCTGATTCATGTCCGTCACGTATCCTTTTGTCCGCTTCTTCCTGCCGCACCTGGTCTGCTATTTCAGGCCGTAATGTATCCGCCATGGCGGAAGGGTGTGCTGTTGTGAGGCAGGCTGTCAGCGTTCTTTCTGTCCGTGCTTACGGTGCAGACCTTCCCTGATGCGGCCATACCGCCAGAAGCCTGCAGACAGGAGCCGGCCATCGAGTATTATCAGTCCTGCAGCCAGTACCCCCATGCCGGTGAGCCTGGCGGCCGTCAGGGATTCGCCCAGCAGAGTACAGCCAGCCAGCACCGCCGTGACGGGAATAAGAAAGGTCACGAGCATGAGGTTGGTTGCGCCGGCACTCGACAGCAGCCGAAAAAAATCAGATAGGCCAAGGCGGTTGAAAAAACGGCCAGACCCGCGAGAGCCAGCCAGCTGCTGAGATCTGCCAGCAGAAATGCACGGGCATCACCGGTCAGGAAAACAGCAGGTAACGTCAGCAGCGATGAGGCCGTGAGCTGTCCTGCCGCCGGCACCAGGGGTGACAGTCCCGCGCGGTTAAACCGGCGTCCCCAGAGGCTGGCGATGGCATAGCTGAGGGCGGCGGCCAGCACGGCCAGCTCTGCGGGAAGGCTGTGTTGTCCCCGGGTGATGTTATCATGCCCCAGCATCCATGCGACGCCACCAAAGCCGGTCAGCACGCCCGCGGTGCGTCGCCAGGACAGACGCTCATCGGAGGTAAAACGGTGGGCCAGCAGCACGGTAAAAAGCGGCGTTGTGGCGTTAAGAATGGCCGCCGTGCCGCTGGCAATACGTGACTGCCCCCATACGATAAGCAGAAAAGGCAGAACGTTGTTCAGCAGCCCCATAATCATGAAACTGCCCCACACTTTTGCACTGCGTGGCACGTGTATGTGACAGACAAGCAGAACGCCCCACAGCACAGCCGCTGCCAGCGTGACCCGGGCGGCGACCAGCGGCAGAGGAGAGAGATGTTTTACCAGCACGCCGTTAAAAAAAAATGAGCCGCCCCACAGCAGTGAAAGCAAAAAAAGCAGGCCCCAGTCGGAAAGTTTCATGTGTTTTATATTCACGGCAGCGCTGCTCCTGAATCATTACCGTCATTATCAGTGTGTGGTATTAATAATGCGGTTGGGCCATCAGGAGAAACGATTTATCCCCGGCCCTGTTTTGAGGAAAACTCAACAATGCGTGACAATCTTCCTTCCCTCAGAGCGCTGAGGGCGTTTGAATCCGCCGCCAGACACCTCAGCATGACCCGTGCCGGTCTGGAGCTGCACGTTACGCCGGGGGCCGTCAGTCTGCACATCCGGGACCTTGAGCAGCAGCTTGGCATCATCCTGTTTCGCAGAAACGGACGGGGACTGGCGCTGACGCCCGCGGGTGAGGCCTATTTTTCCTCACTCAGCACGGCATTCCGGCTGATAAAAGACGCGACAGAATCGCTGCGGCATGAAAAACGCTCACATGTCCTGACACTCAGTTGTACCAGCGGATTTGCCACTCACTGGTTACTGCCCCGGCTGCCTCATTTCGAGCGCACGTTTCCGGAAATTGATTTGCGCATCAGCGCAACCTCCCGCATTCAGTCTTTTGTTACGGATGAAATAGATCTGGCGGTAAGGCACGGTAATGGCCGGTACGACGGTGCGGTCAGCGAAAAACTGCTTGATGAAGAGTATATCGCCGTATGCACTCCGGCAGTGGCTGCGTGGCTGGACCCACCGCCGTCTCTTTCAGCGCTGAGGCACGTCACGCTGTTACACGATATGCACCGTGATGACTGGCGTCGCTGGCTGTCCGGGGCAGGTGGCGTCAGCGCGGACGCGGACCGGGGACCGGTTTTCAGCGATGGCAGCGGTGCCTGGCTTGCCATGCTTTCAGGAGAAGGCATCGCGCTGATGCGTCGGGGCTTTGTCGGGGAAAAACTGACGTCAGGAGAAATCATTTCGCCTTTTGAGCAGACGCTTAACTCCGGACATGCATACTGGCTTGTGTATCCCCCTGACGCGCTGACGCGCCCGGCGGTGGCAAAAGTAAGGGGCTGGTTAAAAGAAAACTGCATACAAGGGGATGACTGAAAAGCTGACGGGGAAATGGTTATGGCTTTGTGATGTGTCGATGAACATACCACCTGGAAGACCCGAATGACCTGGAATGCTCAGTGAAAGGAACCTGTGAGGGATAACTTTTTAAATAGGGTGACCGTCAGATGAAACCGTCCGGAGGGAAGGCCGGAGAAAGAACATGCTGACGTCTGGTAAGGTTGTTCCTGATATGGCAGAACTGATTTACAGTTATTGTGCGTCCGTCGAAATGGATTGTGAGCCAGGCAGGATAAATGCGGGTCCATTTTCACTTAATGTGAGCCCGGACCCGATTTCAGTTGCAGTTATTGTGAGCCAAAATTTGCGCCGATTGCGAGTCCTCCTGTTTTCGATTGCGAGCCGCTACAGGTACCATACGCCAGAGTGCTGTAAAATGCACAGTTGCTGACGGGGGCCCCGTTAATGTGGCGTCAGGAACCCCTCTCATTCAGCCCGACGACCCGGCAGTTTTTTTTCTTTATGTCTGCAGGCATAATGAATGCTAAGGCATTGTTCAGATCGATGTTTTTTATAACAGCATTTTCAGGTATAAAAAAACCGCCACGGGGACGGTTTAATGAGGAACTTACTGACTGTTGATTTTATCGTGTTCCGGATGAGCCACCGGAGGGCCTTAATGATAGAAACGATGGTCACAACAACAAGCGTAAGCGGTAAAAACTGATTTTTATGCTTCCGTACCGGCGTCGTATTCACCTCCGGCTTTCAGGCTGAGTCCTGCCCTTCATGAATAAAACCCTTTCCTTTCTGGCAGACAGATTAATCAGAAATATATCTGCGCCCATGGGGGCCGGCAGAATGCCAGCAAACACATGCAGCGAGGCAATGAACTCAGGCAGCTTCAGGATGTGCGAATGCAGCGCACGTACGGTAATAAACGGCCACTGAAAGAACTTCATCTCATTTCGATGTTCCATTCCACATAAATCATTCATTATCGCAGAGAACCATGTCAGCACTTGAGGAAATGACGCCCAGGGTCGAGCAGTACTCCATCGATGAAATGTTCCTCGATCTGACCGGCATTGATGGCTGTGAGGATTTTGAGCACTTCGGGCACCGGCTGCGTGCCCATGTTCTGGCCAGAACCGGACTGACGATTGGCGCCGGCATCGGCCCGACCAAAACGCTGGCCAAATCAGCACAGTGGGCCTCCAAAGAGTGGCCACAGTTTAAGGGCGTGCTGGCGCTGACGCCCGGAAACCCGAAGCGGACCGAGGCGCTGCTGATGCGCCAGCCGGTCGAGGAAATCTGGGGCGTTGGCAGACGTATCGGCAAAAAGCTGAACCTGCTCGGCATCACAAACGCGCTCGAGCTGGCGCGCACGCACCCCGCCTTCATCCGGAAGAACTTTTCGGTGGTGCTTGAAAGGACGGTGCGGGAGCTGAACGGCGAGGCGTGCATTCCCCTGGAAGAGATGCCGCCGGCAAAGCAGCAGATTGTCTGCAGCCGCAGTTTCGGTTCACGCATTACCACCAAAGTGGCCATGCAGCAGGCACTCTGCCAGTACGCAACGCGAGCCGCCGAGAAGCTCCGGGGCGAACGCCAGTACTGCAGGCACATCAGCGTGTTTGTCCGTACCTCACCGCATGCTGTAGGCGAGACGTTTTACGGCAATACGGCCGGGGAAAAACTCACCCTGCCCACCCAGGACACGCGGGACATCATCGGCGTGGCCATGCGTGCGCTGGACCGCATCTGGATAGACGGCCACCGGTACATGAAGGCAGGCGTCATGCTCGATGACTTCACCCCACACGGCGTCAGCCAGCTTAACCTGTTTGACGACAACCGGCCGCGGGCGAACAGCGCACAGCTGATGCAGGTGCTGGACGGCATCAATCAGTCAGGCCTGGGACGGGTATGGTTTGCGGGTCAGGGCATTGATACGGAGTGGAAGATGAAGCGGGACATGCTGTCACCGGCGTGGACGACGCGCTGGAGCGATATACCGGTTGCCCGGGTAATCTGAACCAGCGCCCTGAGCAGGTGACAGTGCGAAGGTCATTCAGACTGTCGGTCTTCCGGACTGAACCGGTGGGCAACGTATTTTGAATGTGACTCATCAATCAATACAATCCTGTCGCCTGTAGGAGAGACGACATGAAGATTTTCGTCAGTTGCGCCGCGTAAGTCTTCCATGCTCTGCACCACAGAGGCCACCGTCATGACTGACGAGAAGCGTAAAAACGGATCTTTATTCCCCTTCACTACGGGTACAGCGGGGAAGAAAATGGATGCCTTCGGCTCGCCGAGAATTTCGCGGATGCGTGACAGCTTATCGTCCGTCAGCGTTTCTGCAAATGTCCGTTGTCTTTCCGCACTCAGCCCGTTCACGCTGATCGTGACTTCCACCCGGTTGGCCGGCTTGCCCGGGCGTAATTTAGACAGGTCGCGCAGATCTTCCTGCAGCGTTTTGTCCATAAGCTCAGCAGTCATGAGTTTGCCTGCCTCAAACCCGAGACGGTATTCCACCCAGTAAATCAGCTTTTGATTGCACTCTCTGACTGACGTGTAGATATCGACTGTGCCCGTATGCGGCACAGGCACCGCGGCGGACTCCCCTGCCCCGGCATCACTGACATTCCTGTAGAGCTGTCCGTTAAAGATACAGTAATCGGCCATGTCGTATTCCATATCCAGGTCTTTGGTCTGGAAATACTGGCCATTGTGGCTGCGGTCAAACCCTTCGTGGGTAATGTTAACAGGCCGGATATCGCTGAAGCTGCTCATGGTGCCTGCCTTAATTATTAATTTTCAGACTGTCGTTAAGCTGCGCGCTAAGGTTCATCGTAAATTTAAGATTAAGTTTCAGCGCTGCTGCTTGTTCTTTTTCCAGGTATCATTGGCCAGAAAAGCTGATCGGGTGATAAAAACGCCCCAAAAAAGCTGGAGTACCACTTTGGCTATCACACTATCGATAACCCCTAACAGAAGTGGAGCTATACACGCCATTCCGAGTAAAAAGCCCCATTCAGCCGCACTTTTTCTGTCTTTGCCGGTGAGTTTTATAAATCCGATATATCCGGATACCAGCAATACCAGTCTGTTCATAATGACCTCGTTAAATTAGCCTCCGCCAAACATGCCTCTGGCATTACTGCGGGTTTCATCGACAGTGGCATTCGGGGATGCTTCAGCCGGCTCAGGAACGCTTTCAGCCTGAGGCGGAGTCTGCGCTGTGGCGCTTTTAGGGCTGACAGCACGTATCACCTGAAGCACTTCTTCTGCAGTCGTGTTTTCGCTCAGCAGTTCCGACAGCAGGAACGGCAGACGCGGATCAATACGCTCAAGTGCAAACCCACTGAGCATGGCCGCCTTCCAGAGACGGCCGCGCTCACCCTGCGGAGTTTCATCGGTGTGACTGTCTGCATAGGCCTCACCGAGGCTGCTTTTAGGATTAATGTAAAACTGGATCTTTCGGCGCGTATCCATGACGTTATCCGATAGCAATCATCCCCCTGACCAAATCGAACTGGGATGAGTCGGTTTTATAAAAGCGCTCTGCCCTCACACCACAGTGCGTGCGAACGGCCTCGGCAATAATTTCGGCCCCCCCGCCAATCACCATGACATGGGTATAGCCTTCAAACGCCTTCATGGCGCTGAGAACACGCTGCGTCAGACGTTCGAGTGATTCGTTAATGGTACTTTTAACCAGGCTCACGCGGGAGAGGTCGTTAATCCGGCGCTCCAGGTATGCATCATCATTACGATGGACAATAATATCATCGGCAAGATAACTGCTGCCCCGCGTTCCTGCAACACGCAGCGCGTCCGCGACCGCGGTCGTTACCAGTGACACACCGATGGTTGCGTCACCATGAATGCGCGTAATACCGCTCATGCGACCACGGACCTGTGAAATATCGAGCGTCGTTCCCCCCAGATCAACAATGAGAAGTGAATCGAGCGGGTCCAGCTCACTCAGCAACTCAAAGCCGGCAGGGATGGATTCGGGCATGACCGAGACACTGCGGATTTTGAAGCCCTCACCCCCGTTCAGAGAAACCGGACGCAGCAGGCTCGCCTTTTTCTTTTCGATGTTTGCTGCTGCGGGCTGGTTATTGTGATCATAAAACTCTGTCAGCGGCAGCGTAACCGTAATGTCCACCTCACAGGGTTTGAGGCCGGTCTGCAGGAGCGCATGATGCACAGCAACCACGTTCACGTCGCTGTACTGCCATGCAATGTTCGTGGTTTTCACCGCTTCCGGCGCAATCGGATCATAAGAGTACTGCTCGCCGTTCATGGTGTAATTGAAAACCGGTTTTTCACCAAATGCCACTGACCATTCGCGCTTGAAGCTGTTCGGGCTCAGCTGCGTTCTGATACTGCCGTTTTCTTTCCAGGCCAGCTTTACGTTTGTAGAACCATCATCGATGAACACTTTCATATCCCAAACCATCCATTAATTGAGAACAATATGAGATAAATATACACTATGGAGGGACTCAGATATATACTCAACCTCAACTTTTCTCAAATAATTCTCTTATATATCTCATAAAGTTCTATGATCTTGCTGCAAGATTGCAGATAACATGAACAGTAGGTCTGCAATTGGTTTCCTAAAAGCAGAATTTAGAAGCAAGATGACAGCAAGATAGCTGCTAGCTTGCTGCTATTTTCCTAATCAACTATCAACAAGCTATCCTCGATTTTATGCAGCAAGATTACTGCAATCTTGCTGCAATATAAAATGAACACAACAATGCACAATGAGTGAAAACAGATAGCAGCATGATTGCAGCAAGATAAACTAAATAAAATAAAAGGAACTCAAAGTAACAGAATGCAGCAAGATAGCTGCTATCTTGCAAGCAAATAAAAGCTAACTTCGGGCTTCATGCAGTAAGAATGAATTTAATCATGCTGCAATCTAGCAGCAATCTTGCTGCTAGTTATAACCCTGTTTTTCCGCATAAGCTTGCAGGGCCTTTTCCAACAGCTCAACTATTTTAAGATCTTCCTGATAGGCTATATCCCGGAAGCGCTGATCAAACTCAGCAGAAACGCGAGTCGCGAAAGGAATTGTGCGATTGGTTTTGCGCATGCTTCTGCCATCACGCTTGATATAAGGCTCTTGGACAGGTTGTTCCAGTGAAGCCCCAGCTGAAGACGGTGCTTTTGCCGCTTCAGCAATATCTGGTGCTGGCGCGACCTCTGGAGAGTTCAGACTCGTAGCGTATTCATCAGGTCCCGGAGGAGAGCCTAAACCTTTAGATTTAGATTTATTTTTCAATGCAGACAAATCAGCCATTTTGCTCTCCCACTTTGTTAATGAGAGCCTGAATCAGTTCATCAGCTCTTTCATTGAGACCTTTGTATCGGGTTTCAGTAACCGCAAGCCCTGCATTCATTGCTTTGCGGTAAGCGGGTTTTTCGAAAAGACAGCCGTCGAGAACGTCATAGCCAGCCTCTAAGATATAGGCACGAGCGTCAGCTTCTTCAGCATCAGTTCCAACCCTGCTCAATGAGAAAACGAGTTTATTGCGTGGAACGCCTTCTTTAACTAGCGCATGAAAAACTTTGATTGCTGGAACTAAGTCATCGAGTGATGCACCTGTAGGCTGCACTACAAGATCAGCCACTTTAGCAATTTCAGTCGTGCCCTTACTTGCACGAGCGGGACCATCCAAGATGAGAAGATCGACATTGTCTGCAACTGATAGTGCCTGAGAAACAGTCTTGAAAAGCTCAACTGAACAGGCAGGGGGAAGACCATTGGAAAGGCGTCTACGATGCCAGTCAGTGGTAGTAGCCTGTTCAGTATCAAGATCAGCTATTTTAGTAACAATACCTCCTGCGTTTGCCTCACGGCCAAATGCACGGGACATCGTGCTTTTACCAACACCACCTTTTTGGGAAATGAATCCGACAATCCAGGCCATACACCCTCTCAATTAAGCAGCAATCTTGCTGCAAGACAATGTATACAAAAAAATAACAGCTTTCAAATTGTTTGCTGCAACAATGTAGCATGCTACAATATTGCAGCAAGATTTTATGTGAGTTTTGATACTAATGAGCTGAATCATGAACAGCGCTAACTCAAACTAACTATATAAACAGAAAATGGATGTACACTTTAGAAGATTTTTTAAATCTAATTTTGACGCCATGAGCGTGATTAATTAATGTATAACACCATTTGATAAAGAAAATGTATTGAAAGAAGGAATACGATGGCTGCGGTAACTATAAAATACTTTCTGCTTGGCAACAAACCGCAGAATGATCGCCTCCTTGGTACTAAATCAATTGATGACATTGAAGAAGTACTTATACCCATATCTAATATGAATAAAAAAAAGATCCCCCCTTTTTTTATAACAATAAAGTTTTCGGGAAATCAATGTTTTAGATGGCGTGTTCAATATGTTCTGGGTATTGCTAAAAATATCTGGGGTATTTGGCTGACAGAGAAAGATATATCGGATGAGGTTTATTTATCGCAAACCTTGTCAATGTCAAGAAGAAGTACTGCTGCACAGGTTGCACGAAAGGGCGCTATCGTAATAGTTGAATATGGACATATATATCAATCACTTAACTTTACAAATGGTTTATCTGATAGTTCTATATATCCATGTGCAAATCAAGAAGGCGAGATGCATAAACGTAGACCGGCTATTATTGTAAGCTGCGACGCCTGGGGTGCCAAAGTTGTTCCAATCACTTCCGTGGAACCTGATGCTAGCAAAAAAAATAACGCCATATTCCAACTGGAGTCACAATCGACTCAAAACATATCCGAGTTTACACACGGACAAAACAGCTTCGCCCTCTGCGAAATGATACAGAGTGTTTCGTATAATCGGATCCTTCCACCGCTTGAAAGGAAGTGGCAAGGTACAACTCGCCAATACGTTAGAAGTCAAAGTTATCCTCGTAAACTTAGTCCCAACGATATGACCGCACTTGATAAGGGACTTTTGACAGCGATGGGTTTAGCAAACTTGCAAAAGACTAACGATAAATTCTTTGCTCAGATTCAGAGCGATAAACTTATCATTGAGGATCTGACTCAGAAACACGTAGATTCTTCACAAGAAGTTGACCAGTTAAAAGCAAAATACGCTGCCTTAAAGAAATTGTATCAAGCTATAGGTGCAGCAGATTCCGATGAGGCTGTAGAAGGTGAGGTCGATGAGTGGCTCAAAGTAGGGTTTGACGAATAGGGTTGACCTATAAGCCTTATGATGCTGTAATAGAGTCTCGGTAGGGATACGAGACGGCACTCCCCCTACGACGCTGAAAAATGCAGGCCGACGAACACAAAAGTTTGCAGTACCGAAGGCCACCTTTATCAGGTGGCCTTTTTCATTACATCAATCTTTCACCTCTCCGTAATAACCAGCCATCAGTTACATCTCAGAATCAAGAATGTAATCATTTAAAACAATCAACGAAGAAACTATCACTCTACTAAAAAAGTTTGATATTAAATAGTGCACACTTAAATCGACAACAACAAAATAACCTTAAAGATAATACCAATAGAAACAATTACAAATGATTACTATATAGAGTGTATTGTTTCTCGAATAGAAAAACACTCAAATAGCCAATTTAGGTAGCCAATTATTATATGGCCAATTTACATCGTTAACTGATATTATTGGCCTGTAAAAACAAACAGGCCAAATTAAGTATACCTTCCGTCATTCCTTCCTGAGCATTGCCACAGCCTCATTGCCCGGCATCGAAAACTGCACCCTGTGACGTGCCGCCACGTCCAGCGCAAACACCTTCGTATAGACTTCCGTTGACTTCAGGCTCTTGTGCCCCATAAGGCTCTGCAGCGCCTTCAGCGGGATCCCCGCGTAAAGCATGTGCATCGCGTAGCTGTGCCGGAAGGTGTGCGGCGTCACCGGCACCGAGAAGGTCACGCCGTCTGACGCAGCGGCCGCCACGGCTTCGTTGATCCAGGTGCGCACAGTGCGGTCGGTCACGGTCCAGAGGCGCACCTTTTCCGTCCGGCCGGTGTCAGGATTGCGCCGCTCAACCGGGATCCGCAGAGTGGCCACCATCATCTCCAGCTGGGCGATGTACTGCGGATCGGACAGCGGAACCAGCCGGTGAGGGACCACGCCGGACGGCGTACGACCCGGCCCGCGGGCGACCTTTTCGCCCCGCTGCTTCAGCGTGGCCAGCTGCACAAACGGGTGAGGCGGCGTCAGGGTGAAGTCGGCCCGCGTCAGGGCCAGCGCCTCGTTGATACGCGCGCCGGTGTTCCACATGGTGGTCAGCAGCATCTTCCGGTGCAGGTCCGGCACATAGTGCAGCAGGGCGCTGACCTCCGGCGCCAGCAGATATTTGGGTAAGTCGTCAATCAGCGCAGCCATCTGTCGCAGCGCCAGCGCAGCCGGATAATCAATGGCAACCGGAAGGTGGGCCGTGTCTTGATGAGGAATATAGGATACTGGCAAATTCACAGCTGTCTCCGGTAAGCATTAATGAGGATTTTCATAAGCGCGACATCAAGGCTGGTAGCGGGAATCGCTCATCATGTTTAAAAACAAGCTGTATGATTCAGCGATATAAGAATCCATGCAGTCAAGTTCATAACAGGCTGCTTTCATTTTCTCGCCAAACAGCCGTGTATTAATGTGGGAAATGCCGGTCAGACTGGGCTCTCCTTCCCTTGTCCGGTCATACCGGAACGCCGTTGAACCAGAATCAATGGCAATCAGTTCCTTGATGACGGCATCCGTATTACTGTGGTTGGCACGCGGAAAAGAAGGGTCAACCTTTCTGACCAGTTTTCTGGCGTGGTCCCACAGAACGTTAAGGTCGTGAACGGCCTTTGGTCCTTTAATATCCGGGTCATTTATCTGCAGCAGGCAGAGCGTGATAATTCGCTTGAGGGCGAGTTCGACATGATGCCGGTAAAGGAAAACAACAGGATAGACAAGCACATCCTGATCCCGTCCTTTGGTATCAATATGCTCTATCAGAAGTTCAGCAGCCCGCCGGTAACCGGCCGCATAAGTTGCTCCGTAATCGTGAAGCCACTCATTCAGGCATGCGTTATTGTGCCAGTCGTCATCGCCGGCAAACAGCTCCGACACAAATTCCTTTTTCATAACTGGTTAGCCCTGATTTCATCAGCCAGCGCCACAAATCCCTGATGCGCCGCCTGCAGGTACTGGCTGTAGATCCGCGCATCCCGTTCGGTCAGCCCGTCCGGGTTGCCCTCAAACCAGCGCTGCAGTACCCCGATGGCGTGCCCGTAGGTGTCCAGATCATATTCATTATCGCCGAGCTCGCCGGCGTCGCGCAGCTCCTGGCGGAACTGGGCAGACTTTTTGCTGATGATGTTGAGCCCGAGGTGAGTGGCGGCATAAAGGTTGTTTTCACCCGGCGACAAAATGGCGTTGCGGATCTTCTCAAAGGCATAGCCAAAATCATCACTGCGCTTCATTGATTCAAACATGACAGTTCTCCGGTTAATTATGAGCACCCTGCTTATTTACAGTGGTGACTGATTCTGACGTGATGGTCACTTCTGAACAGATAACTTAGCTTACCTTCAATATTCTGACAGTAAGTCTGCTTATATTCCCTTTACGAAATTACCGGAAGCCGCTCACCACTGGATCCGACTTTTTCCGTATCGGGCAGTAACCGGAAGGGTAGCACGGCGGCGGGGCGGGCGGAAGCGGGGTTTTCAGGCAGCCTTTCGCCTGACGCACCCCGTATGTTGTGTCTCAGGCATCTGAGTGAGCCACAACATGTGGGGTATTGCGCAGAAAACCGCCGGTAACGTGGGGAAGATCCGGTTCCGCCTTTTTCCGGATCTGCGCGGAAAATGAAAGGGATTAATAATAAAAAATTGACATGGTAGTAAAAAACTTACATTGTATTACCAACACTTGATTGAAGTACAAATCAATCAAGGGATACAAAACCTAACCTAAGAGTAAATTCAGAAAGAGGTCCTTGATATGGCTATTCGTGATTCATCGGAGCAAAACGAATCCCACAACACCATTTCCGTTTCGGTTAAAGGTATTCCTTCCAATCAGGGCCTGGCGCTTAAGGAAGTCTCAAAAGCCCGCGACGTTAACATGTCCACGCTTTTGCGCGAGATGGTTAACATGACAATGGGCAGCACTATCCACGTTTTTTGCGTCAAAAGTCCGATTGTTGCATCTCTGGATCAGGACATTGTCCAGTTCGTAGGGTGTTACCTGATGCCAGCCTGGAACAACGTGCCTATGGCCCCTCAGTATGAAACCGCTTACCGTGAACTACTGGGGATCCATAACGAAGACGATCTGACAAAAATCCTCCTTCGCAACGCGCAATATCTTCGTATGCGCGCCAGCCAGGTTCTGCCTCGTGGACAACAGGTCTACGGCGGCATATCCATGCATTTTGCCCTGTTCTGTGAGATCGCCGGAAGAGACGAGAAAACCATTGAGGCTTTCTGGGCAAGCGTTGCCCGCTTCTGGGGGATAGGATACCGGCGTCAGGATTATTATCATCAGATCAACCAGCTCCGCGGCATTCAGGGGCTGGAGCACGCAGTTGGTCTCAGCGAGGTCAGTGCGATGGGTGTATATGCAAGAGCTGCTATTTTTCAGCCTGAGAACAGTGAGAAGGGACTGTATCAGGTCCTGATTGCGTTGCGCACTGAAAATACCCGGGCCCTGCCTGCTGAGGCAATTGAACGTTTCACACTGCCTTACTGCAACGGCCATATTCTCGCACCAGATCCAGGTTATGGTGCGCCCGTAATTTTCCAAAATAATAATCTGGGTATGGGATACCGTTTCAAAGAGGATTCCTGTTCACTGCATCTCTACAGCATTGAAGACTCTCGTATAGGAGAAACCCAGACGCTGAGCGAAGTTGCAAATGCCCTGGTTGACAGCATTGATGAGAAGCTGCGTGCCTACGCAGCAACCATTCCGGTAAATTCTCGGTAGGAGAGTAATCAGTTTACGCCGGCGCATGAATCGCTGTGGCCAGATCATTAATGGGTTATCTACAGCAAGTAGTCAACAGTTCGGGGGCCGGGTCCCCGGACTTTCTTTCACAAGAAAGCTTACTTAAATAGAGCAATGACGCCCGCAACTGCTCCGCAAAGTACAATGAATTCTTTGAGCCAGTGCCTGACAATAAATGGCATCAGTCCCCCCCCTTTAGAGTATTTTAGGCTCCTCAATTCTAGATACCTGATTCTGAGCCTCTCACGGAAACTCTCAGAAAAATGGACACTGGTAACGCGCATATAAGTAAAATAATCACGAATCACGTTTTGCAAAACTTGCTCTGTAATTTTTTTGGGGTCTGTAAATAAAGCCCATGTAATGTGGGGGATTTTCCTGGACATTTTTTCTGATTTAAACGGATACAGAAAAATGCCTACGCTACCGTCTGCTCCCTGGGAAATCACTAATGCTGCACCACCTTCCGTTGGAAACCGCTGACCAGTTCTGTTTCCGAAAGAATCATAGGTCTGCTCAAGAGGTCCTGCAGGATGATATCCGGCAGCAAGCTGTATCTGACGTCCATGATCATTCACAGATACGTACAGTGTCTCGAAAAAACCCGCCTGCTCTGCCTGAAGAATGACTTTCTGAAAAAATTCTTCAGCCAGCTTTCTGTGCACGCCCCAGTTGATGTCTTTGTACCATCGTTTTAACTGGGACTGTTCCTTCCTGAAATTCATCTGTAATGCTCACTTTCAAATTCTAATCTGGGTCGATTTATCAATAGAATTCTCTACGCGCTGACCTCAATACCATTGTCTGGTGTTGTGGAGGCTGCTCGACAGTTCATAAGTTATACTCTTCAGAATTGATGCTGCACTTAGATCGGATAACATTTCTGATGCACCGCATTCTGACTTTCTGAAGTGTACGTACTGCCGAAAAGTCCCCTTCAGAAAGAGGGGATGACGGAAAACCACACTGTCGCCTCAGCTTTCGGGCTACTGAGGCAGCACGCAGACCCGCCGGAGCCACTGACTCTCCGCGGATTTGTAAAATAGCGTGACTGTCCATGCCATATGACAGATGGTCAGTATGGTTAATGATGCGCACCAGGGCATCCTGCAGCATAACGGGGATCTCCCTCGTTCGAAACATGTCACGTTCATTCAGCGTTCGCCAGTCTCCGGCCACATTTCCAAAGCTGATTTCTGGAACCTCGCACGAGGGGATCAGAACTTCCTGTTTTCCCTTAGCGGGCAGCTCCCGTGGAATACCCTTATCAAGAGCCACACTGGCACATTCCACAGCAAATGCTTCAAGAATAAATATAAGTTCTGTGGAAATGAAATGACGCTCCCGCCTGCGAAGCCTCTCGTCATTATCCTGTTGCAATTCCCTCTGGCGTTTGTGAGCCTGAGCATCCCTTTCTAATGTGAGGTTATGACTCTGTCGGATTGAACGTAAAGCGATGAATGCCGGAACGGAGGTACTTATCAAGAGGGTCAAAATCTGTGTCCAGTTAATACCAGAAAGTCCGTTCATTTCCCCCCCTTAGGTTTTATAAGAATCAATTTCTCGCACAAGGCAGGCCGGTGTGTTTTGCTCAGGTGCTTCTCGGCGAAAGCGTAAAGGCCACGGCATCGTTCAGCTGAGAATACGTTCGTAACGCGATCGAAATGCTTTTTCTCCACCTTCCATCTGACGGCAGATCAGCTCTTTCATTTCCTTTTCCTGGAGCGCACCGCAGAGGCTTGGGCTCAGACCGGCCCGGTCATGCTTCATACTGATCACATACTCTGCATCGCCGTTCACTACTATTGGAGCAGAATGCGACACAATGACCAGCTGTCGACGCTTTTTATTGGCAGCAATGGCAGGAATGACGCTCTGACTCAGCATCAGACAGTCCAGATCGTCCTCGGGCTGATCAAGGATAAGTGGGTCAGTTCCGTAGGAGAGCAGGAACTGCAGCATACTCGCCCCCTTCTGACCAGGAGAGGCAGACGTGATGTCTTCCATGTTTCCACTTGGTGCACGATACTTTATGTAGATTCCGTCATCGGGATACCAGCACATAAGGGAGTCCAGAGCTTCATCTGACATCCCACGGATCCTGTTAGCAAAAGCACCGTGAAGATCATGCACTGCCGTAATCTCATTGTGTTTCAAATCAAAATGTAACTTTTTCACCTTATCAAGAAGCGCATATTTCGCGTCGGTGTCGGCCGGAACGGGCCGAAATGGCCGGTGGGCTATGAATTCTTTAAGAAGGCCGCTCTGCGCTTCAGAATCATATATACGTTCAGAATAACTGGTTATTCCGGTAGCCTTCTGATAGCCCGAGACAGCAATATCACTGGAAGCGAACAGTGGTAAAACCTTTATCTCTAGTTCCTGAAGTTCAAGAGATGACAGAAATTGTCGCCGGCTCTCAGTAAGTGCTTTCCGGTGCTGACGCATTTCATTGAGTAAACTACTGATACGCTCTTGTGATGCGGCAGTGGCATCCTCAAGGCCGGTATACTCTTTGAGCGAGCTACGCAGGCGTTCGCACCGCTCCATCAGTTGATCCAGCGTATCCGGATTGAGGCCCTTTTCGCGCAGAGAAGCAGCCTCACGGTCAACATTTTCCTTCTCACTCAGGACTACAGCATGCAGAGCCGCAAGATGCTCGCCATCCCTGATGCCCCTGACCGCTGCACCGGCACTATTAAGGAGATCCCTGATGCCATGTTCAAAAGACTGCTGTGCGCCTGAAATTAACGCGCTAATCTCTTTCAGGCTCACAGATGGGTTGCTGTCAGGATGTTTATCCTCAGTTGCAGTGCCACTCTGCGCCTCAACGGAAGAGATGTGGTCTTCAAAACGCTGCAGTGCGGCGGTGGCTTCTGACAGTTCCTGCTCTGCCGCGGCCAGCCGTTGCCGAACAGGATAATAGTCACTCTCACTTAGCTGGCTGACGGCACGTTCAGCATCTGCAAGTTCGCCTTTAAGTGACGATTCACTTTGCTGACTGGCCAGGTATCCTCGCAGGGTCGTTCGCTCATTTTTAAAATCCCTTTCCAGCTGCCCCCACCGTTCAGACCATGCGCGTTTGTTCACTTCAGAACTTTCATCACACACCCTGAGAAAAGACTCATTGTCAGATGCAAGCTCATAGAGCATCTTCTGGCTGAACACGGAAACAGGGAAACGATCGGCTGACCAGTGAGCGTCCTCTTGCCACTCACCGTCAGTCCAGTTGTGAAGCTGATGGACATGCTCCGGTCTCCAGCTCAGTCTAAAATCAGTGCCGTCCTTCCGGTATATACATTCGATTACTGAGTCAGCGGCCATCCCTTTACCAACCTCGCTGAAAGCATCCAGTACGCCTTTCTGAGAGGCAGACAGTCCTGAGGTTTTACGCATGGCGAGGCGCACACTTTCGATCAGTGTTGACTTTCCGCTTCCCCGCGAACCTATAACGGCATTGTAGAAAGGGCTGAATTTCACATCTGCGGTCCCGCCATCCACTGGACAGCAGAGACGTGTGCGTAGTTTGAGACTGCGCAACTGAAGAGCAGGTTCTTCAGGAGGCGGTGTGTCAAAAAGGATGCAGTTATCGTGATCAAGAAGTGCATGCCGTAGTCCGTCAAAATCCGGCCGTGACATTTTCACCCAGCATGAACGTGAGCCTGCGTGATCGGGATGGTGTGCATCAGAACCACGTAATTTAGGGAGATTACCAATAAGCCGCAGGTGAGTTCCGTTTGTGATACCGGAAAGGTCATGCCTGATTTCTACTGCATGTGGCTGTGCATGGAAAGCCGCTTCAAGCTCTCCCTGGTTAGTCATTGTCAGGATGCCCTTTGGCGCATCTATGTGCGCGAGTATGCACAGGGCTTCAGGATTAAGACGTATTTTACTGATGATCCCGGCCGGTCCGAGCTGGAGAACAAGCTGATGATTCGGCTGCTCCCGGCGGTGCGGGGAATTACTACACTGCCCGATGAGCCTTTCCACATCCGCGCTGCCCCTTTCTGTATGAAAAACAGCCAGAATGTGCACATTTCCGGTTGCCGTAAGCTCTACGCCAGGAAAAAGTGTAAGCGGCCTGTATCCCTCTATTGCTCCGGTCTGCGCCTCAATACTCATCCGCTGAAGTTCAGTTTTCAGCGGATCGATGCGTGCTCCGCTGTTGTGATCGCTGATCACGACACAGTCCACCTTCTTTCTCATATAAGCGAGAAGCCACTCACGGTCTGACAGTTCAGGAATTGCATAATCATCGGAGGCAGGAGTGTGATTATGAAAATCGAACTTATACCATCTTGAACCCACAGTCATAGACCGTTTTCCTTGTAGCCTTCATTCTGGACTCAATGAAAAGCAAAAATGTGATAATGAAATATTTTGTCATGAATATACTTTTTTTATATCAACTTTCCTACAGTTTCTCTTACCAAAAATAATACCTCTGTGGATAAAAAACCGTCTTTTGCCCTGCCTTTAAGTAAAAATACCAAAGAGAATTAACCGATTTTTAAGCAGACTGTCTTTATCTGGAACCTTTCACTAATTTTTTAGAAATGGGGGCCTGCTTCATATCGCTATGTTTGAAAAAATGGGTATCTAAATCTCATCTGATCAAGTACATGAGTTACAAGCGGGCTGTCCTAAGGGAAGTAAATATCCGGATAAAAATAAATTCTGTCGGATCATGGCACTTCGATAAGCGTCTGAGAGAAATGAACTGCCGCTTTATAACGGCCAGTCAGAATGACATTCAACATAAGTTTTCGACTCGTTAAACCCTGACGGGGTATTAGTACAGAAATACAGCCAATTAGAGTATACTCAAAATAGCCTAAAGCCGACCTTAAAAGAAAGGGGTATTGAATGTTTCAGGCAAAAACGAAAACTTTTTCGGGAAGAGTTGAACGCGTTGTTCATGTGGCCACGATCAACGAGGTTAACCTGATGCTGTATGGCGTTCTGCTTTCAGGGGAGCCGGAATGGCTGCGCATCTGCACAACCGAGATTAAGAATGCCGAGAAAATAGCGTTTCTCAGCCCGAACGCTCACGTTGAAATCAGGGTGCGCGGCGACATTGCTGTCAGGGGGACGACATACATGGAATTTCACTCCCTCAGTTAACATCGTTTACCCGTATTAAAAACATTCCCGGAGAACGCAGTGAAACCCTTCAGCCATTTAGTAAACCATCCACTGGATGAAACCTATCTCAGTCCTCCGGGAGACTTCTGTGCGGAGGGGGAACTGCCAGCAGAGGAGACTGAGGTGCGTCAGGCGCTTACAGCCATGTATGTTCTGACAAACCGCCTGATGAACATCAGCTTATGGGACCGTCTTTTAAGAACCCGTAAATACTCGTCAGCCAGCCGTTCGGCGACAGAGGCACAGCGGAAGCTGATGGCGCTTGTGAACAGTACGCCCTTACACAAAGCCGCGCTGAGGCGCATTGTGAGTGACATGCCTGAAGACAACGGCGGCCGGGAAGCGCTCAGGGATTATTTACGCTAAGAGGGTGGGGTCGCTAAACCTATGCAGATTGCACGTATTTATCTTCGCGTCAGTACGGATGAACAGGAACTGACACGGCAGAACAGCATTATTGAAGATGCCCGCGGCAGGGGATTTTATGTAGCCGGCGTCTATAAAGAGAAAGCATCGGGTGCCAGGGCAGATCGGCCTGAACTCCAGCGCATGATTGCCGACCTGCAACCCGGGGAAGTGGTCGTGGCTGAGAAAATTGACCGCATCAGCCGTCTTCCACTTACGGAGGCCGAGCAGCTGATCGGCTCGATAAAGGCTAAGGGGGCAAAGCTGGCCATCCCCGGCATAGTGGATTTGTCCGAGCTGGCCATAAGCCAGGACGGCGTGGCCAGAATCGTGCTTGAATCCGTCCAGGACATGCTGCTTAAGGTTGCCCTGCAGACGGCGCGTGACGACTACGAAATCCGAAGGGAAAGACAGCGGCAGGGCGTTGAGCTGGCAAAGGCGTCGGGTAAGTACAAAGGGCGAAAGCCAGATAATAAAACGCACGAGCGTATTATTGCGCTTCGTGAATCCGGCATGACGATTGAACGGACCGCCACCCTGGCAGGCTGCAGCATAAGCCAGGTAAAACGTATCTGGTCGATATACAAGGCAGATAAATCCGGTCAGTAGTTAAACATTAATAAGGCTGCATTGCGGAGAGGGGGACAGAAATGTCAATTTTACCAGGCAGTGTGTTTGTGGCCGGTCGTGAGCAGGCAGAACGTGTCGCAGCGCCGCTGCGGTCAAAGGGCATCGAGGCCCGGAGGACAAGCAGCATACAGACCGGGTCGGAAAGTGTTGACGGCTAATTCGCTACAGGTTTGACAAAAGAGGCAGTCTGTCAAATGGCCCGTAAATCACGAAATGGCGCATGATGAGTGCAGTTAACGGCGGCAACAGGCCGCATCAAGGAGAAGGTATGTCAACAGGCTGGATAATCACGACTGCGGTATTCATCTGGTTCGTTATTTCCCTGTCGGGGCTGATGTCCAACGGCGGGTTCCGGGCGGGCACCACGCAGCCGTATGTGTTCATACAGGGGTGCGGGTTTGCAATGGGGTTCGTCGGGGCGGGAATTTTTTTGCTGTTTTATTACCCCCGCGCTGCTTACGTCCTGTTTGCGGTCGCGGTACTCACCGTATTTACGGGCTGGCGCGAGCTGAAAAAGTCAGAGAAAGAGCTGGCTCGCCGGGCACGCGAGGAAAAGCAGAGCTGAACGCCAGAATAATCACGAAATAGCCCGAAAATAACCAAATGGTGCACCCTGTCAGACATCGCCAGCGCAGCCGCTGAACATAACGAAGACGTCTGTATGAAGACCTGGCCCGTTCATCGTGTACGGATATCCCAGGGTGCTACAACAGCGTTCTCAGGTAGGCGAAAATGATGGCATTTCAAATGTTCCTGCCACCTCACAGTACCATCATCGGCTCTGGCCACTTTCCGCAAAGTTTCATGCCTTAACGCTGATAACTGTCGTCTCTGGCTTCTTGCACATCAGTCATAGCACCATCGCCTGGCCCGGGCTGACTCGATCAGCATCCCGATGGTAAGGGGAATGGCCTCACGGGGGTTTTTCGGATAGTAGAGGCTGAACATGACCTGATCAGAATCCATTCCAAACGCATCAAAGACGTTTTGCAGACATTCCGCCGCATCTTCCGGGTCAAGCTTCATGTCCAGATTTAGCGACATTCCGGGCGTAAGTGTTTTTTTCCGGAACGTCAGCAGGGAACGGCCGTTCCACGGCTCAATGAGCGCCATCACACGCGCCTGTGTCTCATCTACCATAACTTATCCTCCCCGCGGGCGATGGTGTTATACCGGTTGACCGTGTGAAAGCTGATATCGGCAACATCTCTGGCCAGAATCACCCAGCCCACGACAGGGACCGCACGCCCTATAAAAGTGCTTAGCTTGTGTGTCCATCGTATACGCGCCGTCCACGGTGGATATCCTCCTACGACAGTGGGGAGCTGAATGCCGAAGGGGAACTTGGCTGTCCGGAATACTCTGCGCGCAGCACGTGAAGCGTAGGATGTGCCCTTTTCCGCATCGCGGGGTTTTGCGCGGGTCGTCAGGACATTACGGCCTGAGAGGACAGCTACGATCGCCCCGAAGTCATCTATTCCCAGCTGTTCGGCAACTTCTTCACAAAAAATGATGAAAAAGAGTTCACCGGCGGTCAGGTTCGGTCTGCCCGCGTAGAAATAGGTGTCATTGAGTTCTTCAGTCGTGTCCACTGCCTGCTCCCATTTGTTCTGACTGAGCTGTTTTCCTGAAGCGTGAGTGAAGATACCCCTGACAGTGACGACTGACAACCTGACGGTCAGGCACAGAATCATGAATTGCAGACAGCCACCTTATGATCCTGCAGATGACTTTCACCGTTTCATGCAGGGGGAAATGCCGGCATCTCTGACCTGTCGGCAGCATCCCAGTACCACCAGTTACCCGGTCCGTATTCCCTGTCGTAATGGTCCGTTTTCACCTGCTTACGCTGCAGGTACTCAGGCGTGTTCATGCCGAAGACTTCCACCGGCAGCGCATCCACGCCGGGAACATCCTTAAGCACAAAGTCCGGAAACACGTCTTCCTCACCGTCGTAGCGCAGCGGCTTGATGAAGGCACGTTTTTCCTGCCAGAGCCGGTCTTCAACCATTCCCTCATAGCCCGAATCCAGCGGAATAAAGCGGGGGCTGACCGTCATCAGCGCCACGTCGATGACCGTGCTGCAGCTGAACGGCCGGTTGCGTCCGTCAGTGTGTCTGAACGTCGTTTCGGGCGGCTCCGTTTCCGCAATGACCACGACCTTCATACCCCGGCGCCAGTCGCCCAGCTCGCGGCCAAAGCTCCTCTCCAGGCGCAGGCGCACGTCTTCCGGCAGCACCAGGTCAGGGAAGCCGAAAAACAGCCCCAGCGGCAGCGTTGTCTGCAGCCGTGCTTCCGCAGCCTCATTCCAGCTGGCCAGCACGGATACCACAATGAGCCGCCGTTGGTTCTTTTCGGCTACTCTCATGTGCTCCCAGTTTGAAATGACCTGCGGCGTGCCCTTCATGGCCATGAGCAGCAGCGACTCCTCCAGTGGCACGCGGCCGACGCGTATCCGGCCCGCCGTCTGCTGCAGACGCCAGCTTACCCAGCCGGGCGTGCGTTTCTTTTTGTCGAAGGCGGGGTGCCAGACGTTGATGCCGGACTGTTCCCACAGCAGGTGAAGCAGCCCCAGCAGACGCATCGAGGGACGCCGTTTGCGCTTTACAGGCTCATCAACAGACACGTCTTCAGCCGGCTTTAAATCTGACGGGGCCTTTTTCTGAAGGCCGGTAGGCAATCTGACCACGATGGTCCCGTCCGAAGCCGAGCGGACCGCATCGCCCTGATAAATCTCCGCCTGCCGTTCGTCTGACCACACCGAATAAAACCGGCAGTCCGGCTTGTGTTCATTACCTGTAAAGGCATATGAAGAGAGCCAGCAGCGTTCAGTCTCCTGAGAATAATGCACTTTCAAGCGGCGTCTGACGGGGTCGGTCTCTGCCGGCAGGCAGCTGCAGGTGACCACCGTGGTCTTTTTGTTGTCGCGGGCATGCTTCAGCCAGCGCTGCCAGACAGGCGTTTCGTTCTGCTGAAAAGCTTCTGACGCCTCGTGCTGGCCACGCTGACCGGTGAAGTAAACCGGATACACTTTTTTCTTGGTCATATACAGTCCACCTCACCGGCAATATTAATTATATTTTTTTAACGGCTGCACTGTACAGGCGATGATTCCGCCCAGAGCCGGTTAAATTCATCCTGATACTGCTTACTCACTGGCAAACTGTCTCTGATAACCAGCGCATTTTCAGCATTACGCTTTTCCGCCGACGAGGTGTAATTAAAAGAGCCTGTCTGCACGCCGTTATTTCCTGTCACGATAAATTTGTTATGCATAATACTGTACTGCGCATCTGTCCTGACCTGTATACCTGAACAGGCCAGTTCATTAACCAGCGACCAGCGGTCGTGACTTTTCTTTTCGTCGGCCACTAATCTTACAGGGACACCGCGGCGCGAGAGCTGCACAAGCGCCTCTTCCACAGGCTCACTGGTAAATTCGTAAGCAGCCACGTCAGCAGAACCCGTAGCAGAACGGATGAAGCTGATGATGAGTTCCTGAGCAGTACCGCCCGGTGAAAAACCCGCCTGCAGGTCTGTTCCGGAACAGGAAAAAAAAGGCAGTGTAAAAAAAAGCAGACAGAAAAGATTTGTTTTTTTCATTATTTATTCATCCTGTTTAATTAGAAGTTAATAATACATCTGACGAGATCAATAAATAAACAAATTATTTTCACAGCTAAAGAATTTTAATAACTTATAACAATTATCGACTGAAGTAATGAATCCCCGCTCCGATAATCTGAACAACAGATACGGAGAGGATAATATGAACCAGTTTCATGAAATTAATTTACTGACATCACGTGGTGATATTAATGGTGCGCTGTCGCTGATAAATGGCTGGAGCGAAAGTGTTGCGCGCAAGATCATGAAAAAGGCCGGATATCCTGTGCCCTCAGAAAAAGGACGTGCTTTCTGGTTGTGGGTCCAGCAGACGCTGATGCAGGCCGCACGTAATAAACGCTGTGGCTACCAGCACCGGTTCTCACATTCGTTCAGCCGTGTAAGGTCTGAGGCAGAAACTCACTACGAAGATTATGCGAGGATGATGGCTGAACTGAGCGGGAAAAATGAACCTCAATCCCTCTCAGAAAGTCAGCTTCCCGCGAAGGGAAGTGTAGTGCCCGTCGATACAGCTCCGGAAGTAGGCATCCGGATCTCTGGCCCTGCAGAAGGTGTGGTAAACTTTGACCGGAACGCCCAACCAGCGGCGACTGCTTCCGTTAATGTACTCCAGTTCGAGAAGGCCACTGGTTGCATCGTAACGCACAAGACTGAAAATCGAAGAATCAATAGAATGCGGTTTCATGTTACGGCGGATTCCCTCCTGTCATGTCCGGGATTGGTCAAGCGCTCTCAGGACTTTGAAACACAGGCCCGTTCTCGTTTGTCCGTATTACGAATCATTTTAAACGTTGCAGTTATTTCACTCAGCAAATTTCTTTTTGTTTATGGCACATCCCGTGTCACGAGCTCTCACTTATTTAAGGCAAGGTATGACAAAAACAGACTGGTTGATGAAATTCAGGCGTTGCCGTTCGATGGACACGCTGGAGACCGTGTACGAACACCTGAAGTACGAAGGCGATCCAAAAGAAGACTATGCGATGACTTCAGCATACGATCACCGTAAAGCTGAACTGACAGTGGGTAAGCTGTTTGACCGCGTGCCGGTTCATGTCTGGAAATTGGTAAGCTGATAATTCTAAACGGTTATGAGTAAGCCTTTACCGGTAACGGAAATCGCATTCGCAAATTTTTTGCGTGTGCGATTTTCGTTGAACAAGCCGAAGGCGCGTTAGAAAAAACACTTATCCACATATCCACTGGATAGATCAATTCTTTAGTTCATATATAGATCACTTTAAGATCAAATAAGATCACAGAGTCTGTAAGTTACTGTCTTTACTGTCAAAATGTAACTTTTAGGCGGTCACTTTCATAATAAAAGCGGTTATATTCATAAAAAAGGCGTTTACTTTCATAAGTAAGGCGGTTACTTTCATAAATCTGAGGCGGTCACTTTCATAAAACCGGATGTCATTATCATTTTAGGTGTGAGTAAATGGAAAAAGAGCAGGAAAACATACACATAGACAGTCCTTTTTCTATTGTAAAAAAAGAATCAAACACAAGTTATGAACTGGTGCCTACCAGTAATAAATCAGTTCAGCCCGTTGCCCTCCTGCGTTTGAGCGTGTTTACACCGGTTGCTCCAAAAGAAAAGGGGAAACGCGACTTTTTAATAGATGCTTCAGAAGAACTCTCCAGCCTGGAAGTAGCACGGCAGGAAGGGTACACAGACATTAAAATTCAGGGTGCTAAGCTCAGTATGTCAACGGACTTCAAGACTTGGGTTGGAATAATTTCTGCCTTTTCCAAATACGGCTACAACAGTGAAAAGATTACATTACCGTTCTCAGAGTTTGCTCGCATGTGTGGTCTGAAGCCTACTGATATCAACGGCCGTGCCAGAGCGCGTTTACACGATTCACTTTTTAACCTATCCAGTGTAACCCTATCTTTTCGTGGAAAAAATGCAAAGAAATCCCTCGTAACTCACCTTGTACAGCGAGCTGTGCTCAACTATGAAACCGATCAGGTTGAGATAGTTGGCGACAGCAGTCTGTGGGAACTTTATCGGTATGACCATAAAGTTTTGCTTGGTTTGAAAGCTCTCTCAGAACTGTCAAGGAAAGAGGCTGCTCAGTCTCTCTACGTATATCTTGAAAGTATGCCTGGAGGTACGCTTTACATATCAATGAGAAGATTTCGCGAACGCCTGGCGCTTGAATCTCAGATAAAAGATCAAAACGCTATCATACGGCGTGCTTTAGCCGATTTAGTCAGAATTGGATATCTTGATTTCAATGAGTACAAAAAAGGCCGTGAAATCATGTTTGTAATCAATAGCAGGTCACCAAAGCTACAGCGCCTGGCGTTGAACAGCGCAGATTAGGCGGTTACTTTCATAACCAGATTCATTCAGGCGTCTACTTTCATAAGTATCATCTTGCTGGATAGGGTTCTTCCATAAAATTACCCTGCTTTCAGCCCATGTAAGGTGCACTGATTATGAAAGTAGACGCTTATTGCTCTGTCTTTATGAAAGCAGACTACCCTTACATGACATTTGAGCACTGGATTATGAAAGTAGCCACCTGAGCTGAAGGATCTGGGCATGTGAATGCCATAAGTCTCTCTGGCAAGCTAACTGTGGGGGTTGTTATGTGCGGACGATTAGCCCAGTACAGTAGCAGAGATGAATATATAGTAGGAGTAAACGTTGGAAAAACCACCTGAAGAACTCAGCGTATCGCACTTGAGCCATTTGATGGCCGAAGCCGCACGAGCTTTTGCTGATTTAAAGTTCACCCTCGATACACAAGCAAGGTACTCTCGTGGATGTATTCCCGATGATCTTCACGGGCCAATGCCATACGGTGAATATGGCCCGCACTCTGCTACAGATTTCTTTTCAGCTATCATGCCTTTTCTGCCCAGAGATCTGTCATCAAGAAAAGGAAAAATCTGCAAAGTACCGGTCGCAAATACACTGGGCTGCAGCTGGAGATGGTGGCCCGGATCTGATATGTCCGCAGAGGAGGAAGAGAGGATCAGATTGTATATATCTTCTAAACACGATATCAACGACACTGCATACATGTGGATTCCAGAGTTAGGTATCTGTCTTCCCAGCGAGGGGAAAAACCGCGTAAATTTTTGCCGATATCATCGTATCGAAACTATTACTGCATGTATTTATGTTAACCACTATCCTCAACCGGACAGGATCAAGATTTATGACCTGAAAATTGCAGGCGGAAGAGAAACATGGGCAGTTCTTGATGAACAATATGTTCAAAAAATAAGTCACTTTGTTTATGCGCTTCCCTTGCTCCGTGCGTATGGTGTCAAGATTGAGAGCGAGTGGCCGGTAACATCACCTCCGTTGTATAAAGTTCTTAAGTTTGCAAAAGACTGCTCAATTACATCGAAGTTCCACCGCGAAGTGATTGATTTGGTTGCCGTACGTGAAAAGCTTAATGATGCAGCTAGAAAATTAGCTCAGGGTGAAGAATGGGTGAGGGGGAGTATCCTGGATTTGCCTGTCTACAGGAAATATGTATATTTCTCAGCTTTATCTGTAGTTTTAACTGTGTTTTCAGTTTTTGTAATTATCTTCAGACAATCTAATTATTCTGGCGTTTTTGTTTCTATCTTCATGATTTTATTCAGCGTTATTATGTTCTTTATAGTGCCTATATTTAAATTTCGCAGGAAAAGCTTAGCGGGTAAGTCCTGACAATCTGATAGGGAAGGTCTGTTTTAAAAGGAACTTATATTGCAGCTTTTAGTATGATACATAGCCCTAATTCTTGTCCCAAAGCAGCCAGAACGTAACGACTATGACTGTGACCGCAAATATTGCTGTTGAACCCCACGCGTAAGCAGGCCAGTAATTCACAGCAAGTACTCCGAAACCGATAATGAGTATTGCCGGAATAAGCGTGCTTGCAAAGTATGTCAGCTGCGTGCGCAACCATCTTTTAAAAAAACTAATCATCTGATAATCCGTACAATGTCGTCAGCTATGTCCTTGTCTGTTCGCGAGGAATTTATGCTGTGCGCATTTCGGCTTATAACCGGTTCAACAATAAAATAGAACATCTCCAGTTTTTCAGCATAGAGAGCAGAGTAGTATCGCGGATTTTGGTTTTTAAGACGGTTTGCTGCATCTGCGGCCATCTGCACATACCCGTAATAGCTCACCAGGGTTATACTTGCAGCGGAAACTTTTGCGAGGTTTCTAGTTGCGCTCATCCTGATCCCAATACTGTAGCTGGCGGCCATCGCGATAGAATAGGCCAGAGCCTGGTTTGTCAACGAACCTGAAGCTATTGTGACTCCCATACCGATCAGTATCTTCCTGATACGGGTTATGCGTTCTGACGTCAATCCCTGAAGCAGCTGGTTGACGTAAATCTCAAGCATTTTTCTGACAACGTGGTGCTCTTTAACCAGCTGGCCAATGGCTTCCATAAACCGGACATCTTCGTGTTTCTGATCTTTACACACGTCCTGATAGTTATCAGTAAAACATGATGTGTAAAATACCAGACGTCTGGCTCCGAGCTGAATGCGGTTTGCCTGTTCAAGTACTTCATCTTTCACGCCACTCAGAGCCTTATCGAGACGCACTCCGAAAAGACTGTCTGCCTGCATTTTATTGATAATATCTGTGTTGCTGATCATTTAGTCTTTTGCCAGAAGTTATTATGAAATAAAGTCCATTAAAACGTATTTTAGCAGGCAAGAAAAATCTGGCTTAAGTTGGTGGGTCCATCATCTGCTCGATGGCAAAGATGAGAGCGGGTTCAACCTCAGCATCCCGCTCCAGCCGTGTCCTGAGCAAAAGCATAAGATCACGTTTGATCTCTTCGCGGCTGATTACGTCGCCATCACTCGCTTTCCTCAGACAAACCATGCCGGTGAGTCTGCAAGCTTCCCGGTAAGTAGACTGAACTTCGTCATCATCAACGCTCTGCATGAGGATATCTCCTGCACTGAATCAGGTTTTATGCGCGACAGCGCATGAAGGCGCCAGCTGATGCCCGCCGGGGTGAACTGGCCACATGGCGCCGGTAGCCCGGCGAAGCCGGTTACGGTTTGATAGATTCTGCCTGTCGGGCACTTCGTCCTGCAAAGCCAAACCCGCTTCCCGTCGCACGAAAGCCACTGTACGCCGTCGGAGTGGTCACGACAAGGCGAAGCCGCAGTCGGGGCGTATCTCCGCGTCAGCGGGCCGTGAGGGCCGCTTACGGGCGTGTTCACTGTACCCTGAAACGAGACTACACACAGCGACACAAAAGCCATTAGTTACAACACCCATTAATCAGCCACGCCTGTTCCGGCCCGAAGGGCCGGGCGGGGGCGGCTGGTCAGTGGGGGCGATGGGTTGTCAGGTACGTCTCCGATCCCTGCCTGGAGGGGCACGAAGGTCGCAGAACTGCGCCGGTACTGTTTACAGTGAATTAATGTATGCTGTAACTAAAATGACTGAGTTTTGGGGCCCGCTTCAGCGGGAGCTATCTCATAATCTGAGCGGCGCGGCCGCCTATGGCCGCTGCAAGCGAAGGCCTTATTTATCCACACACGAGGTCTGCATGAACACCTTATTTTACTTATGAATATTTCTTTCTGACGTAAGTCAGGAATGTTTTGCGGGTATCTCATGAGTCATGTGCGGCTAACAAATTTTTCACGATTGCGGGTAAATGTGGATAAACATTCCGGCGGTCGTGTTTCTGGCCAGCGCCACTGAATTCAGCGATAAAAACGGGGTGTAGTGTGCGCAAACGTTGCCGCTTTTGCTGCCGGCACAAACGACTTTACCGCCAGTTAAGGCGGTTAAAATGTGGGGGGTGTGTCAGTGTACGACGTCGGGCGGCGCCGGCTCATAGCCGAGGCCCAGCTCCAGCTGGTTGAGGCTCTGCCACACCAGACGGTCGAAGCCGTCAGCATCGAGGTTAAAAAGCTCGTGGTTCGGACGGGAACGGATCAGCCAGCTGGCCATCGTCTGCCGGCGTTCGTCCAGCGGCAGACGACTGAGGCGTTTTCTGCGCTTCTCCTTCACGGCCTTTTCACGCCGGTGAAGCAACGTGGCCATACGCATATTTTCGTACCAGCGTTTACGCGCTGCGCGCACGGATTCATGCGTGCCCGGCTCGATGATGCCTTCCGCCTGGGCTTCAAGGCGAACGTTACGCTGATGAAGCAGCTTATCCATGTTGACGCCGGAGAGCTTCCAGAAGCGATCGGTGAGGATGATGTGCCGGGGCATCCAGTATTTCTCAACCGGGTCCCACTCCAGGCTGGGAAGCTCTATCAGGCCAAAACGTGCCAGTTCCTGAAAAAGCCTGGACAGACGGCACGGCTCAACCCGTGTTTCCGGAATGACGTTGCCGTTTTCATCTTTCGAGCTCAGCTCTCTGGCCAGCCCGCTGCCGTGAACGGTGACAACCGACGTGGCCATGTCAGCCCGCTGAACAAGCAAAGGTGCGATCGCATCGATGAGGTTTCTGCGCTCCGGCCGGAAATCGCGTTCTCGGCCTGCGGCCTTACGGAGTTTCACAAAATAGGGGTGACGGGAAAGGCGCTGGCGCAGCCGCCACTGGCCGGTAACCTTGTCTTTAACGACGTAGTTACGCATGGCATGGCCATACTCGCCCGGCAACGGGCGGTAGTTTTCCGGCGCGAACCAGACGGGTTCAGGGCACTTGCAGGCAACAGAATGGTCGCCACGGCGACGTCTGTCTTCTTTGGGAGTCGGGCAGTTTAACCCGATTAAAATCTGGTCATTCACCCTGTCCCGGACTTATGGCGGGCAGGGCTTGTCTTATGAAATGCATGCGTTATAATCCATCACAGGCCAGCGCCTGCTTTTGACCCCCTGATATCTGACGCCTTCCGCCAAGTTGATGACAGATTTCGGGGGGTTTTTGCATTCAGAGTCCGGTAAATTACCTCGCTCTGTACCCTGGACGTTTTTACGGATACGTCCTATCCGGATAATTCTTTGCCCTAACCGCGCATGACCGGCTCGGGGTAACACTCTACCTGCCATCGACCACCACAGTACCCGGCAAGGACCATACTCGATCGCCGGAACCACCCGGCAAAGTCTGAAAAGCATAACCGCAGCCAACTGCTAAATCCAGTACAGAATGAGCAGTAAGACTTCATGATGGATTTGTAAAGCTCATATTTTGAGCATTCAACTATTTTGATGGCGCAAGCTTTGTACTTGCAATCATAAGACGCATGGCGGAGCGTCCGGGGTTGGAAAAAAATTAAGAACATTAACAAACATGATCGTCATTGAGCCAAAATTGACTAAATCACTGATGAATAAAGCAAGACATATGAAGAAAATAATTCTTCATATGTCATTCCTACAAACTTAAGACCTTCTTCCTAATTCTGCACTTGCACCGGCCGAATTCTCTATTAGAATGATGCAGCAGCAATAAACACATAAAACTCTATCTATCATGGACTTACCTTATGGACGACTTACAGAAATATTTCATTCAATATGCGATTCGCATAGCTTCTGCACCTACACCTCAGTCAAGAGAAGATGAACTATCCAAAATACTGCACGAATTTGATGCAGAAATTGAGGGAAGACCCAAAGTCGTTCAGGATAATTTAAAGAAAAAATTTCTACGCGAACTGAGAAAAGCGCTCATTGAGCACGGTTTTTCGTTTGAAGGCTTTGGACTTGAAGAACGTGGTGGTTTGGAATGGCTTACCAAATCTACCACTGTGGGTAATGAAGAAGTAATTGCCTTGATGAAAATGGTAGCAAGAGGACCCGGTAAATGAGTACAACTAATTATAATGACATAGCAACGCTTTCAATCTCCATTCTAGCTCTAATCGTTTCGGGATATGCAGCCTATCAATACCGTAAGGCAAATACTCTGGCAAAAGATGCGCTTGATAAATCGGAGCAGGCTTTGAATGTTCAGAAATCTTCACTGTCTTTGGCAGAAGCTACTCTGGAAAATCAGCTTCAGGTAAGTATTTCTTCGGCTTTGGATAAGATTCAACAGGCCGTTCTTGCGCTCTCCAACAAAAAAGAAGATGATCCAGATTATGAAATTTTCAGGCAGTCGCTTCGTGTTGCTCAGGAAAACTGGCTTAATGCTCATGATCAGGCTTGTATGAGCTATCTGGAAGGTAAGATCAACAAGGCTACATTTAAAAGAACCTACCATGTCCCTATCAGAAACATAATGAAAGAATTCGGTGATACTAAATTTTTTCTTCCTGCGAATCTCTCACCATACCAATCCATGCTCAAATGCTTTGATGAATGGGAAGTAAAACATCAATGAAAATTCCCCACCGTTTCGTCAGGTTTCATGTGAGCTAATAATTAAGAGAATAGAAATGTCATTTATCTCAAGAGTGAGACTCGACGCAATGATAGAGCGAGACAAAAAGGTAGCGAGTTCAATTGGTGTGGTCTGTGGACGATGTAACACAGCATTCTATTTCAAAACACTGACAAGAGACTTTAATCTTAAAAAAACATGCCAGATATGTGATAAAGAGACTGAAAACGGGGTCCTCATCGAGGATTTCGTTAACTCACTTGTCAGAAATGTTCGTAATCACTACTATCATTCCGATAATAGCTCCTATGGACTTCATCTCAGTGATGTACTTAAGAGATTCACATACAACAACGATTCTTTTATAGAAAAACTTGCTCCTTTAGTATGTGAAGAAGACTCATTCTTTGATGCCCATAGAAAGTACATTGATTATGTAGACGATCAATTCATTAAAGAGTGCATTAAAGGTTCTCAAGAATTATGGGATAAAATTGCATATGAACTCAAACATCAAAAAAGATTTTCAAACAGCTTTGCGGTAGATACCTTTCAAAATATTATCAGCCTATGCCGTATGGAAATTATGGATATAGACGGAAATCCAGTAATACTAAACAGGGCACTGACCATTCAAGTTGAAGACTCTGAAGTTTTTAGAGCGAGAGTTTTGAAAGACGAAGACTCAAAAAAGCTTATTTCTGAAAATCCGGAAAAGCAGCTTAATGCTCCGCCAGAGAAATTCTCACAAAATAACAGAATGAGCCCTAGTGGAATTTCATTCCTTTATGCTGCTGCTAACAGACACACTGCCATTTCTGAAGTTCATCCCTTCGCAGGTGATGAAGTTGCTATTGGCACTTTTAACCTTGAGAAGGATATGCATTTCTTTGACTTCACATTGTTAAGTAGTTTTGATGTACCACAAGCAGATTTATTGACTAAACCCCTTAAAGATAAATTTTTTAAACTTCAGTTTCTTATTAAATACCTTCATGACCTGATAGCCAAACCGTTCAGGTCATCTGATATAAGTTATATTGAAACTCAAGTTTTTGCTGAAGTCATTCGAAATCATCATCATAAATATGACGGAATAATATTTAATTCCACTCAAACCAAAAATAAAAATTTTGTAATCTTCGGGCGTGTGGACGAAGTAACTAACAATAAGACTTATGATGTGAAATTCAACAAAAAAACAGGTGTCGAATTCTACAGAATCAAATCAGTATCAGTAGAAACTGATTAAATAGTACAATCTAAGTTTTTAAGCAAACCCACTAACTAAGGCATAAAAAATGATGAGCACAAATCGTCTCTGCATACATAACAATGATATTTACAAAATAATAAAACGCTTTTACTCATTTAACTTCCCTTTCCCGGTCAAATTTTCAGCTATAGATGCAATTAATATCGTTCTTAAAGATAAAGGCACACTGGGGGCGCCGGGAAAATTTGAGTTGGACCCTAATGGAAATGTTATTTTCATAATAGAGTCTTCTGTAGCACAAGCTCATAACAAATTTAAAAATCCATCTGATTGCCAGGCACTAGTTAAAGATGTCGAACAGTTACAACAGTGGCTTGAAAAATATGGCTTTATAGATGGTATGGTAGCCACCCCAAAATTTATTTCTACTACAGATTTAAATTTCTGATTACTACTGTCTACTTAACATTTTTAATTTTTTTACAAGTACTATTAACCTCCAGGCTTACTAGCTCAAGACCTAAATATGAAGCTAGAAGCCTGGTAGGTCAGGCATGGTTAATGATTTATATTTTCTGCACGGTTCACGATACTGATGTAGTTTCATAAGCTAGTTAATTTCCATATTTGTTTGCCTCCCGGTAGTACAATATCGCATACCGTGTCTTTTCACTTACTTGATGCTTTATTAATAGCCTGCTGCATGACCGCTTCGCTGACAACGCCAGGTATAACGGTTGTGTTCTCCGGGCTGGCATTCTCTGTCGGCATGACAATGATGCCTGGTGTACCCGTCAGCCCCAGCAGCTCTGCCAGAGAATCATTGTTAGCAATCAGACTATCTGATTTTGCATAATCCTCCTGCTTTTCAGGCCCTGCACCCGCTGTTTTTGCAGCAGTTTCTATGTCTTCAGCAGTCAGCTTTCCCTCATTGTGCCCTGTCCGGTAAATGCCGTTGTGATAAGCCATATAGGCCGCAGCGCCCTTCTGCCGGAACACGTCAAGACCACGTCGGGAGGCCTTAGTGGACTCCGGAAAACGGGAGGCAAAGATCGTCCAGTCACGGAATGCAAACCTGACATCCGGATTACTGGCCATCACCTTTTCCATCACCGGCGACATCATGCTGCAGGCAATGCATTCGTAATCAAAAAACTCCGTCACGATCACCTTTGAGTCAGCCGGGCCTGTCACCGGCACGCCGTCGAGTTGCATCAGCAGCCGGTGGGCTTTAACCGCCGCACCGACATAGGCCTTTTGCTTCATCTCTTCCTGGCGCGCCTGAAGTTTTTTACTGACTTCAATCAGGACATCCGGATGCGCAACCAGATAGTCAGCCGCAATTTCGCCGATTCGGGCCTGCTGCGCAGGCGTAAAGTCCTCTGCTGCAGACGCCGGTGCCGCCTGGGCGGCGCTGGAAATGCCGGTGGCCAGCATCACTGCCGCCAGTTTCAGGTGTTTTTTCATAAGATTCTGTTTTCTCTTTCAGGAATTCAGGGAAGTTAATGGCTGGCTGTTTCGCCAGATTTCGGATGCTGCAGGGCTGTGATACTGCCCTGCATGTGTATCAGCGCTCTTTCTGAATGTTGCGGGTAATCTCAGGCACGGGTTCTTCTCGCTCCCGGCCACGTCCTTCTGCCGGCAGAGTCGGCTGACTCTGTCTTTCAAGCTCACGCGCTGCACTGGCAATGGCGCGCTCCGACAGCTCGGCTTGCGACCTGACAGGAGCCTGCACAGACCGGTCCAGTTCTTCTGTCGCCTTCCGGATGACAGATGCCGGTATGGCACCCGCACCGCCCGTCTCAGCAGGCAGACGAATATCACCAGGCAGGCCTCCGCTCGCCAGTGCACTGAGCACCGCACTGGCTGAAGCCGCAGTCAGACCGCCCTGCGACGAAAGCTCACCTGCAGCCTGACCGATAAGGCGTGCGTAGTCAGGTTCCTTTTCCCCTGGCAATGCCGGTATTTGCTGTTTAACCGACTCCACTACGCGTGTCAGAAGTCGTGAATTCAGCGTCTCCTTTTCAGCATCAGTTTCAGGCAGTTTCACCGCAGCCTGAGCCTCAGCCATCAGCTGCTTCGCAAGCTTCTGCATCTCCGCCATTCCGTCCGGCTCTGTTTTTTCGGGTAGCTTTATGTCTTCCCTGGCGGCTTCGGTAGCCAGCTTTCTGGCCAGCGCTTTCATATCGGGCTCTCCTGCCCGCTCTGACCGGTCCGTTTCGGGCAGTGAGAGCGACGCACCCTGCGATTTTTCGAGCGCCGCGAGGGCCGCCTGCAGCAGGGCTGACTCGTCGCGGACGGGACCATCCGGAGGCAGATTTCTGAGCATATCCGTTAACTCGTGCTGCACAAGGCTCACCAGCGCAGCGTCGGATCGGTATGCCCGTTCTGGCTGGCCACCGGCGACTTTCAGCATCCTGTCAGTCGGTGTTTTACGGCCGGTCTGAAGGATAATACCGGTATGTGGATTCGTCCTGGCAGCGTCAAGCCCCTGCCCCAGTGACGTGACTATCATCGTTTCTCCGTTCCGGCTTTTCTGCAGCACAGCTGCCTGCGCTTCGCGGGTGGCCAGCTCCCTGCCCGCACCTGTTGTCATCTGACCAGCGTCTGCACTGATCGGGTAGAGACTGACGCCGGCAGTCTTGCCATTGCCGTCAAAGACGGGCAGGGCCAGGTGGGGTTCCGGATACTTTTTAGTGGGGGGGATAATTCGCACGGTTAACGGACTGTTTTTAAGCCCCTGTTCCCGCAGAAAGGTCCGGCCTATGGCCGTTTTTGACGCCGGTTTTCCCATACCCCAGATGAGTCTCGCCTGAGAGCGTTCAGGCTGAGGATCGATGGCGTCGTGCGCCGTTTCAGGCCCGTTATCCCTGTTGCGAAGCGTGGCCATCCAGTCTGCCATTCCGTCCGTGTAAATCTGCACGTGGTCAACCGCACGGGAGATGCTGATGTAAAAGGCGCGCATACCGCTCATGCGCTGTCGTGCCCCCTCAGTACCTTCGAGCGCAATGACGTACTCTGCACTGGCCCCCTGAGCACCGTATCCCGTTACCGCCCACGCATAGTCAATATGCTGATCTGCAGTTACCTTCCCAGGCTCTATGACCTTTTCCCCTGCTGCACTCCTCAGTACCACCTCGCCATTATCCCGTAGCGCCTGTACCCGATACTGTTCATGCGCAGTGTGTCCGGCCTGTTTCTGCGTTTTGGTCATGCGCAGACTGTCGCCAACCCGCAACTCCAGGCTTTTGCGTTCAAAAACCTCGATCTCCGTGGCATTGAGTTCAGCCGGTGAATAAAACTTTGTCCTGCCGTCTTCATCCCGTAACACGATGCGGTTAATACCCGAATCAACAGCCGTTACACTGAGATAGCTGTCGTTCACCATAACCACCTGCCCTGACTTCCAGGATGACGTGCGGTTAAAGTCATGCCTGCCGCCCGTGACACGCTCCAGAACAGGAACGTTTACGGCTTTATTACCCAGCTCCTTCGCCTCAGACAGCCTGTCATGAATGCCCTGATTGATTGCCCGCCTGTCTTCGTTCAGCTGTGCGATGATCAGGGTCTTTTCCCTTGCCCCTGCCGTTCGCCCCATGTAGTCCGCAACGATGGCCTCCACCGGCGCTTTGGTTTCAGTAACAGAACGTTCCGGCTGTACCACGCCGGCTGCACGCGGAACCGCAGAGGGCTGGACCTGCATGATTTTCTCAATCGCAGCCGCTGCCTTGTTCTCGATAACGCTGTAAACCGCAGACTTGATGTTTTCATCACGCTGACGGACGATTTCTTTCATCACGGCGACGTCGATGGGGCTGCGCTCCTGAACCAGCCTGAACGGTGCGCCACTCTCGGGCGATGTGAACTGCGCGATGTCCCCGACCGACACCGCCCGGCCGTTGCCGGTCGATATGGCCTTGTAAGCCACGGCCGAGTCCTGGTTTCCCAGCATGGAAGACTCATCGATGAGGAAAAGTGTGTTTTCAAAGCGGACGCTTTCACCCGCAGCCGTGCGCTGCTGCCAGTCAACGATGAAAGATTTCAGGGTCTGTGCCTCGATGCCGACGCTTCGCATTTCCTTCACCGCCCGGTGCGTAGGCGCCAGCCCCACTATCTGCGGTCGGGAGCCCTCCGGGAGCGTATCCAGCCCAGCTTTAACTGCCCTGAACTGGGTGGTTTTACCCGTACCGGCATAGCCCTGGATGGCGGTGAACCTGTCCTTACTCTCAAGAATGAGTCGCGTGGCGTCGGTCTGTCCTGCCGTCAGTCCCGCCGTCACCGAACCACTGACGTTCTCCATAAGGGCAGGTACAGCATTTTTTCCGTCCGCGATTTCCCTGACGATGGTTTTTTCCATTTCCCAGGTAGCGCGGGCGACGTAGCGAAACTCACCTCCAACCTGAACACGTATCAGATCCCTGTCGGCTACCTGCTGTTCAAACTGCTTCTGCAGATCGGGAACGCCTGGCCCGAACTTCATTGCCTCTTTGAGCAGTTCGACTTCAGTAAAGGCCACATCACGCATCTGCTCAACCGCGCGCGAAAACGCCTTCTGAACGTCTGTCTGCAGGCCGCTTTTAAGAGCAGTCAGTGCATCTGCTGCGTCATCCCTGCCGCTGGCCTGACGGACCAGAGACAACGGAGAACGGGTTGCTCGCATCCGTGCGATCCGGTCCTCTGCCCGGACAAGAGGCTCTCCCGTAAACACCTCGGCTTCGTGGCCAGAGCGGGCGAGACTGTTCATCATGTTGGCCGTCAGATCGCGACCATTGAGGCTGGCCAGAACCATTCCACGGTCATTGTCCTGGCTTCCCGGGGCGGACACATAGGCATGGGTCAGATAAAGCGGCCGACCGGTTTCAACCCGTACCGGCTTTTTCTGTCCGTCACGCAACAGTGTTATCTGGCCGTCGCTGACGGACTCAACCGTCAGCCGATCGCGCGCCTTAATTCCTGCCGGCTTGTCGCCGGCTACGGCAAAGAGCCGCTCGCCGCCTGCGACCTGCAATGATTCACGCTCAAAGAGCCGCCAGTCACCAGTGAGCTTCCGGATGTCCTGTACCGTCTCAACACCATCGGAGTCAACCAGTGACAGTTGGCGGCTTTTTTCATGAACCCGGTCGATGACGTAATGACGTGTTTCGTTTTTATCCGATCTGTCCTCCAGTACCTGCCCGGGTCGGTAGGTATTGGCAAGTTTTCGGGTTTTAGCGGACGTAAAAACAGGGATACGCGCCTCTACGGTCACCTCTTCCTGGCCGAGTTTACCGACATCTTTAAGCGCCGAGCGGATCTGATCGTTCAGCTGCTGCTGTTCACGTTCGCCGACGACCGTCGCCGTCAGTGCGGTTTCCGGACCGCTCAGTTCTGCATAACGCGTGGCCAACGCCTGATAGCGATCGCGCTTGTCCGCGATACTGATAACGCGGGTTTCCAGGCCGGACGACGTTTCGCTCAGGGAGAGTCGCGGCACACCGGACTGTTCAAGAACCGACAGTGCGCTGGTTGCCGACGTGCGGCCTGCTCCGTCCAGGAACAGCAGCTGCGCATTCTTCTCCAGAGCTTCGCCGGTCAGCACGAGCATTTCTTTCAGGCCCAGTCGCTCGGCCCCCTCAACCACAAGCGTGCTCTGTGGCGTAAGGGTAAAGCTGCTGTCCAGAATTCGGCTGCGATGCATCAGGTTATCTTTCAGTAAATCCGATTTACCGAGTGACAGCGCACGCTCTGCAGAACTGGCCATGACCATCACATCTCGTCCGTGGGCACGTGACAATGTCACCAGCTGTTCAGCGGTTTCACGCTGACGCAGGGCAGATGAGGGGGAATTCAGGATAGCCACCGGTGACTGGAGCGCCTGAACGAAATGCTCAGGTGTTTCACTTTTAGGCGTCCGGAAGCTGGCCACCACGTTTTCTTTGACCGCATCGGCAGCCACAGACTGTAATGACAGCTCGTCCAGCAGGTGGATACGCGACGTAAACACGCCCTTTTGCGCATCCAGAGGGACAAGTTCGCCGCTGCTGATCACCTCATCAAGCGCGCGTTTCAAATCCGGTATTTTTTCTTCGTATTCGCCTGCGCTGAACGCGGTCACCAGAAGGTCGCCGTAGGTAAAACGCGTCTGACTGTCGCTCAGAACTGAAATTGCTTCCTGAACTGACCAGATGGCATTTTTGCTGATATCCGCCTCGGGTTCAGTCTGCTGCACCTCGCGGGACTTCGCCTCACTGATGACTTCCTGAATGTCAAAACCCAGCTTCTCCATCTGGATTTTCCAGCGTTCCTGAAGACGGCTGCGGCCCCGTTCAGTTTCGGGCTTGGCAATGGGCTCCTCATCCTGAACCGGTGTCATGTCGTGGTTCTTTGCATTGCCCGTTCTGCCATCTGACAGCGCGGGTTTAGTCAGCAGAAGTTCGGTTGAATCTGTAATGAAACGTTCTGGCCCGGACGCCTTCTCAGGAGAATCGTTCCTTCTGGCCAGATCGTCGTTAAGCGTGCCTGTAACCTGCCGTTCTTCATTGCCGGCAACCTTATCAGGGAGGCCTGAACCGGAGACGTCCGGCCCGCCGGAATGGCTGATGACTTTACCTGCAGTTTCCGGAGAGACACTGTCAGCTTTTTTAATACCGCCAGCCTCCTTTAAGGCGTCGGCCTTAACCTGCAACGGCGTCCGCTCATCCCGAACGGCCGGTGTGCTGTTTTCAGGCACCGTTTTCGTGTTTACGTCATCCTCACCATAGCGATCGAGAGACTGTTTTCTCTGGCGGGTATCGAGCGCCGCCACATCGCGGCTTTTCAGGCTGGCTTCCTCACCTACACTTTCGTAAATTTCCCTGTGCCGTGATGAGAATTCTTCCAGCACAGTTTCAGTAAAGCCTTTAACTTCCCAGAGATCATGAGGCCCGCCAGTCAGTTCAGTCTCATACCCCAGCGCTTCGGTTTTCCCTTTAAGCGAGCTGCGGTAAATCTGGCCAAACTTCACCTGGTGTTTGTAAATCGTCTCAATAAATCCTGTCCCGTGAATATAATCGGTGGACAGAGCCTTCCATTTGCCGTCCAGCTCAGTGGCGTTAACAATGACGGCGTGGGTATGTATCTGCGGATCAAGGTTACGGGACGTGTCATGGGTAAACAGTGCCGCCACCATTTTTTCTGTGGGTACAATGCGCGTTATGCCGTCCTTTGTATCCCTGGCGCTGATCAGGTTTTCAATCACCCCCAGCGCATCTTTTACTGCCTCATGGTGAGCATCCAGCAGGCGCTTGTCGCCACCGGCCAGAATGAGCATGGATATGCTTTTGGGTGCGGAAAACGTCAGATCATGGCCGGGCCGGTGGACGTGGGAACCCTGAACCTCTTTGCCCAGTTCGACGCCGTTCGGCAGCTTACCGTGCAGGACGTCTGTGAACGTCTGCAGGTCAACCGGTCCCTCCAGTCCCAGCTCTTTAGCCCCCTCGCCCAGCCACTGACTTTCCAGGTCATCAAGAAAATAATAGTTATCTTTGCTGCTGTAGTAGCTGGCAGCATCGGCGGCCGAAGCCACCGGCGCAACGGTCATCATCTTTCATACCCTCCGGGTTCATGATGTTCTCCCATTTCCTGCCAGGCCTCGTAATCTTCACGGTGGCGCAGGATGTTCTTTTCATCGTCAGCCATTTTGTAGTTGGCCTGCCGGTACTGATCCGCGTAAGCCTCTTCCCTGCTGTCGGGACCGGTTTTCTGATGGCCAGCCATATGCACAATCAGCTGACCGGCATCGTCTTTTTCTGCCAGCATTTGCAGATCGGGTGCCTCCCCCTGAGCAGCCTCATCAGACGTCGCTGATTCATCACCTGTCGCAGGCTTGTTTGAACGCTGTGCAAGCAATTCAAGCGCGCTCGCCGTTCTCACCGGTGATTTAGCATTTGCAGGAGAAACGGAAGATTTTGCGGCAGGCAGGACGGTTTTTTCAGCGGCCGGAACGGACGACTGCGGCCTGTCATCGGGACGTTTGGCCGCGCTCTCTGCGCTGACCGGCGCCTGCGGGATACGACCAGGAAAAGCCCTGACGTTGTCCGGCAACCTTCTTCCGGACTCAGGCTCATCAATCCGTTGCGGTATATTGCCTGCGGGTTTACTGGCGTTTACGGCGCCCGCCCGCTGAGGTTCCTCCACAGGCGCTGAACGAGCTATGGTCTGCACTGGCTTAACCGGGGTCTGCATTTCCTGTACGGTCTGCTGCTCACGGGCGTCAGCAGCCGGCGCAGAGGCGACGTTGACTGCATTTGCCGGCACAGGGTATTCAGTTGAAAAAATGTTTTCAGTGGAAGGAGCTGGAGCCTCACCCCTTTCCAGATGTTCATCTCCAGTCGGAAAGTGCAGGCCAAGGTTGACGGCATCCCGCTCGTTCCGGCTGATGATTTTTTCCAGCTCGGGACTGAGGTTGTCCCTGAAATCACGCTCGATGAGCGCAGGGTGGTATTTTTTCTGTTCGCGGTACTTCAGGCTGAGTTTTACTACCGGATATTCACCCGGCAGACGGACGTAAAACCGCAGATTGGGCAGCTTCATGATGTTGTCATAATCAACAACCGGCTCCCTGACCTTGTCCTTGCTGATAGAAATACCGTCACGTTCCTGCGCCAGACCAAAGCTGTTCTGCTCCCGGGCTTCACGCCGGCGTTGATAGCCCAGATCTTCCTCCACCATTTTTGCCACTTCAGAACTGGGAGAGCGGCCGTAAAAGCGCGTGTTCAGCAGGTCAAAAATGGCTCTGGCCATTTCGCGGCCGTAAACGTTAATCAGCTGGGGCATGTTCTGAATACCCAGTACAAAGCAGGCACCGAACTTACGGCCCTCGGCAAGCGTTTCGCCCAGATCCGGGAGTTTCTGCAGGCCCAGAATTTCATCGCCGATAATCCACACCCGTCGCTGGCTGTCCTCGCCCATGCTCTGGATAAACAACGTGGCCAGCGAGAGCCACATCGTTATAAGCGGGCGGACAGATTTACGGTGACGGGCCGTGGTGGAAATAAACAGCCAGCTGTTGTCATACTGCTTTTCAGTCATCCACTCCCGGATGCTGAACTCGGGTTTACCCTCCTTGTCGAGCCCCTGCAGGTAACGCAGCGACTTGGCGTAGTTGGTCAGAACCGAGCGTATCGAGATGGCGGTTTTTTCAATTTTCTCCTCCACCAGGTTGGCGGAGGGCGTGTTCTTCAGGAATTCACGCAGGCTTTTCAGATCGATGGACAACAGGGTTTTCAGAAATTTTTCAATGTTGCGATCCGGGTCCGCTGCAAACTGCATGGCAGTATCGCTGAAGATAGTCCGGGAGGACGAAACCCAGAACGGGTCCGAATCCCCCTCAACCGGCATCAGCGCGGCCGTCATGTTCTCGTAATCAACCACCTCACGCCCTTCACGCCACAGCACCCAGTTTTCGCAGCGTCTGTCATGTGTGTTCAGGATTTTGTCCATGCGTTCGTCATAGTGTGTTTCGACAAACGTACCACCTGAGTCATATATGATGGCGCGATCGCCCCGCTTGCGTATGTAATCAAGCAGCCAGCGGATAATGGTGGATTTCCCGACATTTACGGTGCCGTGAATCAGGTAATTCATGATCTCAGCATTACGGACCATATGAAGCCCGGCCACCTGCAGATTTGATTTTTCTCCGGCCTTTTTGAGCAGCCGGTTAATCTCTTTCAGGTCATCGGTAAGCTCCATACCGGATATAAATTCATCCGCACTCTCTTTTTTGCCTATCCGTCCCACATACCAGAATACGAGGCTGAAAAGGGCCATTGCCGCCACGCCGCACCAGAAGGCACAGTGTTTGAGATTCTGGACAAGCAGCGCCCCCTGCTCCTGCATCCAGGGATTTGCGAGCAACTGAGCGAGGGTAAGGTTAATGGTGCATATTCTGTCGGGTTCGCAGTGCCAGCGGATATCCCACACGGGCGGGCCGTCGTGCTGCATCAGTCGGATAAAGCCCGACTGAACATAGCCCGTCCAGTACCAGAAGCCGTTTCGCAGCGTATCTTCCGGTGTGATGTACCAGAACAGGCCCACCGTCGTCAGAACAAAAAACAACAACATCCAGTGTGATATCCACTGGTTTACCTGTATGAACATTCGCAGGCGGTAGGCCGTTATCTGACCGCCCTGAGTAAGGTTTTTCGGCGTGAAACTCATGGAATGACTCCGACAGACGCGCACAAGCAGCCCGTCCCCGTTAACAGGAGCGGGCTGGGGGTTACAGGGAAACGGAAGCGCCGGTCAGAGGAAACCGGCGCTGGGGCTTACAGGATCAACCCGGGATTTTGCGATTAAAACCAATACGCTTAAGCAACCAGCATACCGCCAGAGCCGGGATGCCGCAGACGGCGAAGAGAACATTCCAGCAGAGCAATGTCAGTACCGACAACACGGCACCGGCCGTCAGCGTCAGCAGTGCCATCAGGAAAGGGATCATTCCCTGCGGTGTCAGGCCGTCTTGTGTGCTTCTCATGGCAACGTCATATGCGAAGAAGTCGCTGTGCGACATGATGTACTGAATCATTGGCTGGCCGAACTGACACAGAACAAACGCACTCCAGGCAAGGAAAAACGTAAACCAGGTAATGAGGGTGCGCGGTGCGCCGTTAAATTGCAGCATAGGTATCACCTTGTTATCAAAGTTGAATGGTAGTCTTGAGATCGTCGTTTTCAATGCAGCGCCTGCCGCAGACGCTGGCTCAGTAAGCCAGCGCGAGGAGGCGAAACGTTTGTGGAACAACATGAGGCACGTACGCCCGGAGTATGAAAATTTGGGCGTTTTGAGTAAGTACAGATGAACTGGCAGGTTCAGGATTAGAACGACATGCGCCCGGTTGTCAGGAGAGACGGTTTATTGTCGTCCACAGACGCATGACGTTGGTCTGATTTAAAGCCGCGGTTAAGGCGGCTTTCACAATTATGATGCAGTTACGCGAACGTTGATTTCACGTGCAGTGCAGTTACGGCAGAATGTTCGTAATTGATTTCGCCAGTTGGGCTTCAAGCACCGGCTTGGCTTCTTCAAACTTCAGGTTAACCTTGTTGGCATTAGAAACCACGCGGGTCTGATATTTCAGGCGGTTGCCCTGCTCGCTGCTGGTCTGCAGTTTGATGCCTGAAGTACCCTGACGCAAAGCGGCAACGTTATCAGTGGTGACGGCGGCTTTACTGCGCTCAGAAATCTGTAGATCGGTCACCATCGTATAGTTAACGTCTTCCACCATTGCATCTGCTGCCATGCCTAAAAGACCTACTGCAAGACCTGCGCCGAGTACAGCGCCACCTGAATTGCCGTTATAAGCAGTGATACCTGCGCCCAGAGCTGCTCCTGCTGCTCCACCTTCATAACCACTGGTCAGAAACCCCTGAGCCTGACGTAAGTCCATTTTATCTGCTTTCAGTACGTTAGCCTGAACCCAGTAGAATGCGGTGTCAGGGCTGCTGGTCAGGCTATAACCTTTTGCCCGAAGGTCGTTGGAGATCATGGTCTGCAGGTCACCCATATCTTTATCAGAAGTATTGCGCACCTGAACCCAGACTGTTTTTTCACTCGAAGGCTCCATCCAGACCGTCTGACTCATCTGAGTCTTCACGTCGAGATTACGCTTTTTAATAGCTGTGCTCATTGCACCGCAACCAGACAGCACAAGACATGCAGCAGCAATTGCCGCCACAAAAAATGAACGGTTTTTCATTTCAGTATCCTTGTTAAACGAAAAAAAGGGCGCAGTTGCCCGTTGGTTATGTCTTCAGAGGGATTCTTTGGTGGTGATCCCTTCCGTCAGAAAGACGGAAGGGTTATCGACTGGATGGTTTGAAACTTAAATCTTTTTGATAATACTCGAAATTTTTTCGAGAGCCAGCCCTGCCCCTAGTCGGTTAATTTCCGCACCAATAGCGATGTTTATTGTAAAGAAAAAAACGACTTCAAGGGCTGTCACTCCAAATGCAAACCACGAATTGAAACCTGCCAAAACAGTGCTAACACACATTAATACTAGAAAAAGTATTATGGTTTTCTTTGCAATTTTTTTTAGGTGGCTCAGTATCAGTGAAGTTTCACGTACATGCTTAGGAATGGACATGTACATTATCATGTTGTTGTAGGTCATGAGAGCAAAGAGCATTCCCACAATTGCTGTAGGAAGAACGACAATCCAACCATCACTTACCAAAAACTCAAAGTAACCTTCCATTGATTTTGACGCTGAGCCAGGCAAATAAACCGACACCGTGCTTAAGAGCGATAGAAAAACTGAAATCGCAGGAATAAAAAAACTTGTCTTAATTAAGCTTGAGTTTGATGGGATTATGCGCTCACCCGACGAAAACCCATTAGTAAGCATCGTTATATCTGCGTTAACTTGTGATGTCGTTAGATTCGCCATAATCCCTCTCATTTAAGCTTATTATGAGGCTTCTTTTTGATGAGCTCTTAATTGCTCAAGCTTAGCCTTAAACAGATCCGTTTCATTGACATCAACAACAGGCTTGGTCTGCCTAATATCTTCTTCAGTACGACCTATTTGCTGGTTGTTGACCGCACCCTGGTGCTCTCTTTTGAGTATATCACTGGATGCCTGAACAGTGCTTTTATTTTTGCTTATTTCTCGGTCAATGTCTCCTATTTTTCCAGTATTTTCAAAGTTTCTGTCTGCCACTTTATCAGCGATGTTTTGTGGCGTATTCAGTGAGCCAGCCTGTTCATTCACACGGCTTACTCCTGAGTTGTAATCCTGTGCGATCGCCGGTGAGGTTACGCTACCTCGGGGAGTAATGTTCCGCTCGTTAACGGCTTGGCTGTTTTCGCCTGGCCCACTATTGCGACCATGAGAGGTGCTCCCCTGGTGAACTGTCCTCGCTGATTCGTTTTGAACTCGCTGATTCACCTCTACCGGATTATGTGACGAGCCCTGACTGTCATTACCCGTGACTGCAGGTAACGAACCTGAGGGGGTCAGAGCCTGTGATGCAGTCTGCTCTGTCCTGCCCGCATAGTTCTGCATGATCTCCGGTTCCAAACGCTCTTTCATGAATTCGGTAGCTGCAGTCTGCGCCGTATTCACGTTTGTCAGGACATGCTGTGCATCGCTGCCGTACTTGGCTGTGGTCCAGTCCACAAACTCCTGATTGTAATTGGCGTCCAGGCTGGCACTCTGGTTCTGCGCGAGCGTGGCCATCCTGCTGAATTCCTGACTCCGCGTGGTGCTGTCGGTGTACTGATGATACTGACTTTTGGAATCATTAAGCGTGGCCGCGAACTGTTGCACTTTCGAATCTGACTCGTTGTTGCTGTGACTTCCCGACTCGCTCAGGCGCGTTGAGGTAACCATGTCCATGCCCTGTCGGAAATCCTTCGCTTCCTGGCTGTTTTTATCCTTACGGTAATCATGACCTTCTGCATGGCTGTCCTGCGTACCGTGTGAGCTGCCAGAAGAATGGCGCCAGTCAGCATTGAGGTTAACTTCCCCTCCCGCGCTGAGGCCTGTTGCCCATTTACCCAGTTTGCCTGCAAGCTGGTCACCCGAATCGAACTTGCCGTATACCCTGCCGCCAGCTCCCGCACTGCCCTGATTGGTGATATCCATGAGCTGGTTGTAAGCCTGCTGCTCAGAAATGTTGTGCGATTTCGCATAGCTTTCTACCGCAGACTGCATCTGGCTGGCCCCGCGCGAAACGTTTGAGGCGACGCTGTTGTCACTACCCTGCGTCAGCGTGTCACTGGAACCACTCTGATGACTAAACTGCTGCATCTGCTGGTAGCCACTGGTTACGCTGTGGTTATAACCGTCCAGAGCCGTCTGCGCCTGTTGCTGCGCCTGACGTGACTGTTCTGAGAAACCGCTGCTCGCCAGAGAACTGAGTTTCAGGTTAACCGGCAGATTTGAGATGGCCCCACTGGTGTCGTAAACGTTGTGGCCATCGGCCGTCTGCGTATGCATTGCGCCATTGCTGGTCTGGAAAGCCTGCTGTCCTGAGCGTTGCATGACGTTGGTGTCGAACTTGTTGGCACTCACGTTATCCATCGACATGTTGTTGAAGGACCAGTTGCCGTCTGCCGTCGTGGATGCCTGCCCGCCCGTTGAGAACGCGCCAGAACTGATAACCCCGCCGACCACCTGAGACGCCACCGAAGCCGCCCCCTTCGTCAGAAAGAACGACATCGCGGGGATCGATGCACTCAGGTAGCCCGCTATGTTGGCCGCATCCGAATGCTGAAGCGCGACCTGATCGGCGTTGGCCAGTACCAGAGGCGTGGCACCGGTTTTCGACTGCAGGTAGAAGTTCATCATTGAATTCAGAATGGCGTACATCACGGGCCACATCTGAAAGTACAGAAAGCCACCGGCATACATCTTCAGCGTGTTTACCCCGAAAATGCTGTGGTTAGTCAGGGCAAGCGCAATCACCAGCGGGAAAAGCCCAATCAGGATCAGCATCATCAGCGACTGGAAAATAGGCAGCGTACGGCCGATGACAACACCGAAAGAGGCCCAGCTGAGCCGCTGTTTGGTCATGCTGGATTCAGTGGCCAGATTCACCAGGTTTGCTGTATCAGACGAACGCGCCGCAAAGCCTTTCCATCCATCACGGATAGCGGCATTGGTCACGTTGTTTCGCATAATCTGCGCTGCGCTCTGGCCACCTGAATAGAAAAAGCCATAGCTGTCGTTCATCGCATTGCCCAGGAGCGTGTCTGCGCTGACGCGGGTACCAAAAATTCGCGTGGCCAGAGTGTGCCAGCTGAGCCCTCCAACACGAATGTCGTCGTTCATCAGCGAACGCATGGTGACAGATGCCTGCTGACAGGTTACAAACTGCCGGCCATTACCGGTATCCTGGAAAATGCCCCGTAGCTGACTTGGGTTACTGGTGATAAGCGTCAGCGGGTCGGTACTGTTGAGCAACTGGGAAATGGTGTACTTGTTGTTCAGCATGATGTCGCCGATCACGCAGTTTTCAACGTAGTCAGTAAGCAGCGCGGCCAGCTGAGGATTCTGCGTACGGAAATCTGATGACTGCGCGACGATTTGCGATCCAAACAGCATGCCCGATTTGGTATACGTCAGGGAATCAGGACGCGCCAGAGTATAATCATACAACTGAGCCATTCCGAAACCTGTGCCTGTCGTCAGGCCCGCAATCATCGCCAGCCCGACCGGCACGTTATCCACTTCATACACCGCTGCAGGATCTGTGATATCGATTATCTGCACACTGCGCTTCGGCACCAGAAGGACGGAAGTTATCAGCATGAAAATACCCAGCCAGTGAAGAAATGCCATCGGGTTGCGCGTTTTAGTGAATGTGACCATTACGCCCAGGATGCTGAACGTGCCCACGATGTGAAGTACCGTGGTGAACGTATCGGAGCCCAGTATGGTGACGACGCCGTTAAACATCTGCCGCCACATGTCTCCGCCGTAAATCGTATAAACCTCAGTCATTGCCGTTTCCCCAGCGATAGTTACTCTGATAGGAGGTTGAGATAATGGTGGACACCTGCTGCTGCAGGTACTGCATGTTCCGGTCGATGCCGTCGAGCGCGTTCTGATCCGCAGCAGACTGCAGCTTCATCTGTGCGAGAAGGGACTGGGCGTTAAGGACGTTTGCGCGGAGTTCGCCTGCCGCCTGTTCCGGATAATTTTTACCCGCAAGGGACTGGCTGGCCTGCTTAACCAGCTCCTGCAGGTACTGGATCATCATGTCCTGCGCAATAAAGTCCGCGACCTGGAGCAGATAGGTCGGACTCATGCCCATGCTCCGGGAGTTGGTCAGATATTTGAATACCGGCACCGACGTCGTGTTGATGAACCCTTTTTCACGGTCAGTCATCGGGGTATCGCTGGTCAGTTTACTGTCGAGTGACAGCATGATGTTACGTACCTGCGTCACCAGTGCAGCATCACTGCTGATGTTGACCGTCCCCACCGTAGGTCCGAGGCAGAGGTCCATCGTGTCACAGCCATAAATTTTTGCGCTTCCGCCCCGCATAAGCACGGTGATGATGTCCCGGTTATCCACCATTGGGGTCAGGATGGTGACCTGCCCCTGCGCGTTAAAAACGATGGAACCGACGATGCTCATGACCAGCTCTTTGAGCTCATTATTGCCGTCGAACAGATGGTTGCGGCCCAGCGCGTCCCAGATAAGGTTTTTGTTTTTCAGTACCTGATCTTTCATCTGGTCGGAGGCGCGGCTTGTCACGCTGTCGCCCTGCCCGCCGACCGTACAGCCTTGCCGGGATGCCGCCCAGTCTGAGAAAATATTGCTCTCACCGGCAATGTCCTGGCAGATCTTCTGGTTTGATACCTGCGACACGGGCCAAAGTCCCCCGATGATGCCCTGCGCTGCCTGACAGGAGCTCATGTTTGCAGAGTTGACGTCAGAGGCCAGTTTCTGCAAAAAGTCCTTAGCCTGCTTGAGTTCAGGGACCATCGTCTGAAGCGCAAGGTCAAAGGCATAACCAGCTGCGTTACTCATGATCTGCTTTACGAAACGCTGCAGTTCAGCGCCGTTGATGTAAGAGAACGCCCCCAGATAGGCATCGATTCCTCCGCAGCCCGCGTTGAGTGAAGGCACCTGCATGGAGATTAGCTGGACCTGTTTAACTGGGTTGCGCAGGTAAATTGAGCCGCCTGTGATATAGCCCGCCGCCTGCCCCTGCCATGCCTGTGCCTGAGAAACATTGCCGTCAAACCCGAGGCTGCTGAAATAGCCATTCAGGTCACCCTGTACGTCGGCCTGAGCCGTACTACTGATTGTCAGCGCTGTTAAGGCTGAAAGAAGGAACTGCCTGATTTTCATGTTCTGCGTTTTCCTTTTACGAGCGGTCCCACTGAGTGATTCATCATCATTTACTCCACTGCGTCATAAACCCGTTCCGCCGGAGGGTGATACTGATTAGCGCGCCACAACCTGATCCCCCGGCAAGGGAAAACAGGAAGAGCAGCGGAAAGTCCCGGACGGCGCTGAGCAATCCGGCATCCGGTCCGGTTGTCAGAATCAGCAAACCGCCTTCTGTGAACTCACAGACAAGCCAGGCATAAAGCCCGGCCGCTGCCAGAAACGAGGCGCAGACAAGAAGCAACGCCGTCTCCAGTCCGGAGAGCGTCAGGGGATGTTCAGTCATGATTTTTTCCGTGGGTGACAGCGCGGCGGGTTACTGAGGCGTCAGCGCTCCGCTGCTGGGAACCGGCCCTAATGTGTCCGGAGAAAGGTGATCAATATCGGCTTCGATCATCAGGGTCAGGCGCTGGCTTATGGTGGCCATGTCTGCCTCGCCCTGATAAAGCGGATAGGCCACGTTAGTGTTCACGTTAACCATGAATGTGGTCGGGGTCGCTATCGGCAGCCCGTTTCCGAAGAATGTCAGAATCTCACCGGCAATCGGCTCGTTCGGTCCGGCCTTACGGGGGATCAGCACGACCGGAAATGAACTGTCACCGTATCCGTCAAGCGTATAGGGATAGACCTTTATGCCTGCGTCGTCCGCCCATGCCTTCAGCAGCGGATCAAATTTAGCGCTGTGCGTGCAGCTGCGCTGCATGAAAACGACCACGGCATAATCATTCAGGTTTGCCGTTCTGCCGTCAGGCAGCGTGATCGGATTTGGAGGCCTGGGCGCGGCACGCCGCAGCGGCGTAGCGGCCGGAAGTCCGAAATCCGGTAGCACGGCACCCCGTTGCGCCTTTGTCTTCTCCATCGCGGCAATCTGATCCGCAACGGTAGTGGCGCTGACAGCAAACGACAGCCCCAGCAGGAGAGAACCCAGCAGAATTGTTCGTCTCATTGTCCGGTTACTCCCGGCCGTTGGTGCGCCTGAGCGCCTGGAAGAGTGAAAAAAGCGCCAGGACACCGGCAATGGAGCCGCAGGTTACGGCTCCCGTCGTCAGCACATCAAGCGTGAGTGCGGCAGAGTAATTCTGGAGCATTCGCAGGCAGTTGCACATTACTGCCGACATGAAAAACAGGGCGATAACTGGCAGATGATTCATGATTTTTTTCCTTTTTCATGTCCCCGATATCCCCACACGAACATGCTCAGGCAGAGAGAAAGTAATACGCCGGACTTGTAGAGCATCCACAACGTGTTGTTGGTCTGTTCAACCCACGCATCACGGTTCACCGGCTCCCTTTTGCACAGAACCGGAACCGGAGCGGGCTTCAGCTCTGGGAACTTTTCAGTAGAGCCTGTTTTCGCTGTGCCGGATAAGTCAGAAGGCATGGGTTTCGGGGACGGGTGGCACCCCCAGACCTGCGAGGCCGGCGCATCACGCACCAGGTTTTCAGCAGAGTTCAGGAGCATCTGGCCGCCGCTGCCGGCGCCCGTCGAAATCTTCAAAAACAACAGAAAGAAAAGCAGCGCAGGATGTATCACAAGCGTCTGCAGGACGAAATTTGCCAGACGACGGACAGCAACGGCGCGCCCGTGCCAGACAGGAGAAAGTGCCAGCATAAAGATGTCCTCAGAAATTGGGTTTAAAGCCAGTGGCCACGTTGAGAAAACGCTTTGCGAGATCGTCCTGGGTCATGAAGCCATAGGCGAGCGGCCGGTAGTTTTTTGATTTGGGGTCAACGAGGAAAAGTGCCGGATAGTGCGTGATCCCCATGCGGGCACTTTGCCCGTCATCCTGACGGCTGTCAGGGACCTGCGGTGAAACATTCCCGTCTACACTGACCGGTATCAGCGAAATGTGTCGAAGTTGCGCGAAATCAGCCACCACACCTGCCATCTGCGCGTCTATCGGGTCACCGCCCCGGTAGAAATAAAACAGACCGTACTGTCCGGAAAGTTTTGCGATGGCCTGAGACTGTTCTTCCTGATCCTTTGCCTGCTGAAGCGGCGCCGTGCTGTTGTAGTGCGGATGCTCCAGATTGTAATCGAGGTCCGGATACTTGAGCTGTGCCACGGCAAAAGACTGGCTGAACATCGAGGCGCGGTCAGTCCAGAACTTCTGCCAGCGCAGAAACGTTGCAGTGTTTTCCGCCGAGGGGTGCAGAATCGCGTTCGCCTTCGCCTCCTTCGTGTACCCCTTCAGCACGTCTGCCTGCTGAGAGGGCGACAGCTTGCTGAAATCTGGTATCCTGGGCGGTGCCGGCGTGAGTCTGGGTGCCGGTGCGTCCGGCTTCTTTTTGGGTTCGTTGTACCAGTGCCATCCGGTAAAGGGTTCAGCGGGCGTCACCACTGCATCAGCAGGGACGTCGTCATCAGCTAAGGCCGGTAAAGTGCCTGCCAGTAACAGGCAGGCCAGCAGCGTCCGTTTCATTTTTGTCCTCCCGTCTGAGACTGAACCTGTGCCGCAATCCTGTCTTTGGCCTGCTTTACCATTGCATCCGCGTTGGGGATTTTCTGGTTGGCCATCAGGTCGCTGTAAAAGTCCTGGAAGTTGATCAGGTCAAAGTTGATGTTCTGCAGTTCAGGAACCGTGATGCCACGACAGTTCGGCGAATCGCCGCTGCCGAAGTCCACGTGCAACTGGTCACGACGGCCCTGTTCCTGAATGATGCGGCTCAGTTTGCCGCCGAACACGCAGTAAACCTGACTTTTTTGCACACAGACACCCAGTACGGCGTGGTCACACTTTTCGCCCACGAACACCGTCACTTTTTTCGCCTTCGCCTTGCCGATGGCCATCTCCTCGCTGTTGCAGTTGGCCAGTCCGGAACTGTTGCCCCAGCCGGTATCCACACAGCAGTTTGAAAAGCCCGCAACGGCCTTACGGCACGACATGGCCTGACCGGTAAAGGCCCGGATGTCGATCTGACTGCCGTTTTTCACGTCATCCCCTGCAGAGGCAAGCCCCGCAAGCTTGGCCACGGCGGTATCGAACCCGCTGTCACCCGCCCCATCTGTATCGCTGCAGTCACCGGTCTGACAGAAATATTTTCCACCACACATCAGTCCCTGCGATGAGTACGTGGTCTGACACTGATACGTGTCGTTTTCATGAATGCAGGCAGTACCGTAAGTCTGTGAGCAGCTTTTGCCTGCCAGCGTGCAGTTTCGGTTGTTAATGAGCTGGTCACAGTTGCCCGTGGAGGTCACCGGTACGACATATGCATCAGAGTATTGCCAGCAGTCGCTGTACTGGGTGTAATCCCGGCCGTTCTGGTTAATGGTGCGGTTACCGCCCGGATCAACGCACTGTGTTCCAGCGTTACCTGTTGACTGTGATTTATCAAACGGACAGCTTTCGGTCCAGACAACCTGTGAGGATGTTGTATCGCGCTCCGCACTCATGGGGAGCGTAATGCGAAGCACGAAGTTGCCATTGGCTAGGGCGTTTTTCATGCCATCGCGCCCCTCATCGTAGTGACCGTCAGTATCGTAGTGAATCCACATTGATATCACCTGGCCTTTAGAGACGCGCTGAGGAGTGATGGAAAACGTACCGGAATAGTTATACTTCGTTGTTACTGACTGATCGAATGCACGAAACGTATATCCGAGCCGGTCTCCGTGGTAATCCGGCGAACGTGGAAGCAGGAACTCCCATGAACCACTCGATAATGTTCCGTCATCCGGTACGGTAAAGTCGTAACGTACCCAATAGTTAGCCTCGTTGTTTCCTGTTGAGTTCTTCGCGTCCATCACAAACTGCGTGGTGTAGGTTTCTTTCGAGCCGGTCACCTGAATGCTGGCCGTTCGGGCACAGGTCTGAATCTGGTTGATATCCCTGTCACAGCTGTAGTTCTCAAACACCGACTTGGATACGACCTTCTGGCTGCAGTTGGCGTTAGAGCCGTCAACAATGCTTCCGCCGTTGGCCTCGGCGTTTTTGCCGTTCTGAATGAAGTCTGCACTGGGATCGATTTTTGTTGCGGGGTTTCTGGTACTGGAATCATTGACCGTCTGTCCGGCTTCGTTCTGGCTGAGTGAACCCTGTCCTTTATCTCCGATACCGCCGTCTCCGCCCCGTACGCCACCGTAATAACCACTCTGGGAAGGGCTCGGCGTGTAACCGGGGATCACCGAAGACGGGTCGGTCCCGCTGACCGCCGACGTACCCTGACTTTTATTGTTCTGACCAAAGTTACTTGCATCGTTGAAGGCGTCACTGTTGGCGTCAGCGAGGACACCCCGGACGCCGGTAAGCAGCAGAAGCGCAACCAGACAGAAGCGTTTCATCGGCCCTTCTCCCCTTCCTGCAGCATCTGCGCCGCCGTGGCGCCGCAGTCACCGCGCAGCTTCACTTCTTCCAGCGCCTGCTTAACCGGCAGGCTGCCATAAAGAACGTCGAATTTCTGGCCACAGGTGACCACCAGGGCCGGCACGGCTTTAATGCCGTACTTCTGATAGAGCGTCGGGTCAATCTGCACGCCCGCCTGCTTATCCTTTTTTGACAGTTCGAACATCGTCTCGGCCGTCTTGCGAAAGTCGTTGTCCAGCAGCCCGCGAAGCGTGGCCGGAATCCCGAAGCGCCGCGCATCCTGAAGCATCGGCAGCAGGCCTTCTTCCGGAATGCCCAGGCTCACGAAATAAACGGCACGCGGCGTCGGGCGATCGGCGCTGTTCTCCTGCGCCTGGGAGGCCGCAATCTCGTTCTGAAACTGATTAACCCGGCCCTGCTGCATATCCGGGAGGGCGATGTTTGCGCCCTGCAGCTGCTGTTTGAACTGCTCCAGTTCCCGCTGCTGCTGTTTCATGTACGCCATGTCGCTGTCTGCGATAACGGGCTGTTCAGCGGCGTGCGCGCAGGTCACTGCGATGCTGAAAGTCAGCACCGTCATCAGTATGTTTTTCATGAGAATTCCTAAAAAATGGAGGTAATTTCTGGCTGGCGCAGCCTTATGCGCGGACGGGCCCGGCCTGCCCGCAGTCCTGATAACGCTCAAACCAGAACACCACCGGTTGCGTCGTTACCTGAATCTGCCCGAACCGTTCTGCGGTCCGGAAATTGACGCTCGTCGCTCTGGCCCGTGCTACCTGCTTAGCGATTTGCTCCCTGAACACCTCGACGCTGTAGGTCGCTTTGAACAGGTTACAGGGTGCGCAGGCGGGAAAATGATTGTCCAGACTGTCCCGCAGCGTAAATGTCACGCTGCCGGTCGCTTTCAGTTTCCACACGCCTTTCTGGCGTGCCTTCTCATCCACCTCGGAAATACGCAGCACCGGCTCCACGTGATCGGCGTGCCATCCCTTTTCGGGTAACACTTCACCGCAGTAGGCGCAGCGGCCACCAAACTTCAGGCGCAGTGCTGCACGCTGCGTTTTAGTCAGTTTCACGGTATTCGGGCTCCTGAACGTCAGAGGTATACGCAGTTGCGCTTTCGCCAGAGCAGCCAGCCAAAGTTCTTCTTCGTGGCAGGTGTGTTGTGGGTGCTCCCCCACAGCTGTGTTGACGTGCCAAAAGGGTGACAGTCGCTGGGTTCGGGATACATGTTGACCATCTGATAGCGCCAGCGCGATTTTGGGATGATCGGGGACGGATATTCATAACAGACTGCGACATCCGCCCCGACCGTCTCCATGACCAGCCCCTCGCGGTGCAGCTTGAAAGCCATTCGCTCCGTCACCAGCAGTGACGCCTCCAGCGGCGAAAACTCGTTACTGGTGTAGCCCGTGAACGGGTACATTGAACCCTGCGCGCCGGCACACCAGAAAAGCGGGTCCAGCGGCAGACCTGCGGTGGAGGAAATGGAATCGGCAGCACACGCCCCCTGCGCTAGCAGGTTATTAAACAGCGCGACTTCCGGATTGATGATCATCGAAAGCGTACTGTCGTTCCAGAGCGGGTCCACTTCCGAGAGATAGGCAATATCCATGTCCCCGGTCTGCATACAGCCGGTACTGGTGATGATATTCAGCCAGAACAGCAACGGGTATTTGTACCAGTGAACATGATAAAAACTCCCTGGCGTGGGGGCGTCACTCTGCCCGGCCCGCCCCGTTCCGGTTTTCCCCAGATTGATTTTAAAGCCCCCCATATTCACCATGACGCCCGGCTCACGGGTCACATCGGCCAGGGCGAGAGGTTCCCAGAATCCGATGGCCAGCCCCAGACGGTAAAAGATGCCGTAGGGGCATAACTGAATGGGTGATGCCGGATTTGGCGTATCCGGATGCGCGCCTGACGCCAGCTGGATACTGCCGAGTGACATCGGAAACAGACACTTCCAGCAGACATCGCTGATGGGGTTCACCCAGCGCCCGTCACCGGCATTATCACCACCTGCAAGGGCCGGTCTGGCTGCAATGACTGACAGCAGCAGGCACAGCGTCAGCAATAATCTTTTCATTCATCCGCCTTTTCAGCCAGCGGACAGAGCCACACACAAACCGGGCCGTCGTCAGTGTCATGAATACTGCCTGTAAACCAGCCCTCCCCGAGCGGTCTTATAGGTTCCCAGTCACTGCAGTTACCGGTTTTCCAGTAGCGTTCCATCTGCGACGGATCGACGTCATTTTCCATCCAGGATGTCGCGGATTTCAGTCGGTGCGCGTTGAGCCAGGCACTGAAATCGTCAAAAGCGGCAAATTCATTCCCGTCAACGGAGGTAAAATAGTCAGGATGGGTCCAGTGTCCCCAGCGATCGCGCACAACATCGCGCGCTGAGATTTCAGCGTGAACTGTCATAAAATGAATTCCGTGATTGTGGCAGCAGCGCTGCCGGCGTCAGTTAATCAGGCCTGCCTGCGGAATGCAGGCTGAGGCGTACCGCAGCAGGGCGAGGAACGAACAGCCTGTGTGCCGCGGGCGGAGGATGTCAGAATATCAGAGGGAGAAAGCTGGCCAGCACGATGAAGCCTGCGCTCATTAATATTGACAGTGTGATTAAAGATTCAATCCTTTTCATAAACCGGCCTCGGGTCTGGTCAGGTCCTGTGATGCGGCTTTGGATGTTTTGAAAGCCCAGCCGCCAGCAGTGTGCTTTTCTGCTTTTTCCGTGATGCCCTGCTCCAGTGCGGTGGCCAGTTCCGTGAAGAGTCCAACAAGCTCCTCCTTCCGGCGCCAGGCATCCGCCTCCAGCACGATCCACAGGTGGTCCTGCTTCATATCACGGCCACCGCTCAGGTTTTCATGCCAGGCCCATGCGACAGGCTCTACGCAACCGTCCTGTGTTTCGGGCAGGAAGAAAGGGGACGTATACGTCATCTCACAGGTGTTGCCTGACCAGAGGACGCGCTCACTTCCGCGTCCACGAGCCTCCTCCTGTTTCCGAAAGGCCTCCAGTGTTTTCCCGAACAGGTGATAGTCCGGACGCGTTTCAGGAAGCCTGCGGGGACCGCCGTACGTGCAGTCAATGCTGCTGACGTGGTCGTTCCAGAAAAAATATTCGAAGAAGTCGAAGTTTCTGAGAAATGCCGGAATGGCCGAATGAAGCTTGCCGGCCGCCACGCTGCAGGTCAGCGTGACCTGACGCAGGGGGTCATGGCCTTCACCTTCCCCCGGCATGGCCGGATAAGCGCAGTAGCACATCCCGCACTTTTCATGCATCACCACGCGGTGGCGTCCGGGGAAGTGGCTCATCCTGACGTTGACCTGATGCAGGAAAAAAGACAGGTCGCGGTCAGGCAGTCCGCTGTCGGTCTGTATCAGTACGACCAGCCAGTCCCGGTCCTGATTTGGCCGGAAATCTTCGAGAGCGTCGATCCAGTTCATCGTCCCGACCATCCAGAAATCATCTTTGCGAAACCTGAACCGCCCCCCTGGCCCTTCCTGCAGCTGCCAGCTCACTCCGCCCTCGCTGCCGCGCTGTTCGCCTTCTGACTCTGCAAGCGGGTGCCCTTCCAGCCTTTCTGACAGCGTTTCAATAACATCCGGAATGCCCCTTTGCAGACCGCCTGGCGCGGCCGATAAAATCAGCCGGTAGTGAGTCAGCCTGCCTGTTTCCTCGCCTTCATTACAGGCGTCATTGTCATTATCCAGTTGAACGCATGTCGCGGTATTACTTACACAGGCATGATGAAGTGAATCGGGTTGTGTCTGAGTCATGAGGGGGTCTCTCCAGAATGGCCTTTAATGCAGGTTAAACAGTCGGGCCAGGGCCGTTGTCCCCGGCGGTCACGCACCATGTCGGACGCTGAGATTTCACCGTGAATTGTCATAAAAGGAATTTCGTGATGGTGACCGCAGCGCTGCAGCAGTCAGTGATTCAGCCCTGTCTGCGGAGTGCAGGCTGAGGCGTACCGCAGCCGGGCGGGGAGCGGACAGCCCGTGCGCAGCGGGTAGGGAAATAGCAGGTGGTCAGAAGAAAAACGGTGTTGTTGGCGTTTTACAGCGCACAGAGAAATTTGTAACGCATGTTGTGATGAACGCAGGGGGTCAGACCATAACCCTAGTCACCACCCCCGCCACCATCACCACCTCCACAGTGGCCACCCATATCGGATGAGCCACAACCTCCGTCATGCCCTCCGGTGTACGTGTCGCTCATCAGAACGGTCGTATTTACACTGCTGTCATCGCCTGTGTTGTTTGTTGAATGCGTCCTGCCCTGTGAGCCGGATTCAGATAACCGGGAGATTAAGTGATGGATTAACCACGGCAGGGTAGCACCACCGAAAAGGACCAGAAGGATTTTTGCTGTATGCATGATTCAGGTTTCCTTTCAGATGCCCGCACTTTATGGCGGGGGAATTAAATGCTGGCCGGCGTTGCGGGATAGGCACGAAAGGCGTAGCCACTGTCATCATCGTGATCGCCTGCGGCTACCTCACCTTTTTCAATGCGGCTGGCCGTCTGCTCCAGAAACCACACAACTTCATTATCTGAAGTATGGCGGGTCAGTTGCAACAGCACCCACAGATTCTCCTGGTCAGGTTCGTCACACTGCTCCCCAAACACCCCGGTCCAGACATCCGGGGCAACGTGACCGCCACATCCCGCAGTGCCAAAGTAAGACGGTTTGTCTGCATTTGTTCTGGCAGTAATGAGTACAGTTACGTTTTGGTCCGAGAAAAAACGCCTCATTTCAATCCCGGGCGAACACAACTGAGAAACCGGAAGGGTGCGCAGCATGGCCGTGACAGACGTCTTCAGGGTTCCGCGCGGCGCTGATATGTTCAGGCTTATCTGGCGAACGGGCCAGGCCTTCTTATACCATCTCAGGTGCGTGCCGAGGCTCTCTGCCAGCCTGCTGAGTTTTTTATCTTCTTCACTCCCCTCAATCCTTGTCCAGTACTCTCGTAAGTGGTTCATTTTTTCCGGATCGCTGTAAAACCCGTAAATCTTCTGATCCGCCCTGTCCAGTGCTGCCCGCAGTGTTCTCACCAACAGGAACAAAAACAGGCAAATTCCTGCAGCCACCAGGATTACCCCGTAGAGCAGATATCGTTCATGTGTCATCGTCATCCCCCTTGTTGTGACATGGCCCCGTCCGTCCAGTCGTCTTTCACACTGGCTGACTGTAAGGGGCGTGCATGTCGTGATGGATAGGTAATAAAAGCCCAGCCGGTATAACCGTCGTTAACGCCATACTGGACGATCCCTTTTTCAATCTGCTCAGCGACAGACCGGAGAAAATGCGGCAGCGTTTCAGGCGCGGTCTGGTGCGTACCCTGCAGCAGTACCACCACCAGTTCCCTGTCCGGCATCGGCATATGAGGGCCAAAAACCTGCGTATAGGCTCCCGGCTGCGCGGCTCCCCCAAAAGAATCAGGACCAAAAAAGGAGGGGCAGTCAGCGGTGATGTCCGACTCCATGTGCCAGCGTAAAACGCCGTCCCCGCCGAGTTTCCCGCCGGTCGTCGTTCCTTTTTCTTTACGGAGGAAGCGGGCCAGCTGACGCAGGCCATCAGGAATGTCCCGCAAAAGCGTGCCCGGCGAGCCCCAGCACATGATGCTGACCTGCTGCAGTGGCCACATATCCTGCAGCCAGCCTGAATGCACATCACGCCGGTTCAAAAACGACTGAGGGGTGATGGCTTTCGGAGTATCAGCGTCCCGCGCGGCATTGCGGCCGTCGGCACGGCCTGACAGCGCTTTTAGCGTCTGCTGACGCACCTTTTTTCCGACGATCACGGCCAGCCACACAGTAAGGGCAAGCGCCCCCGCTGCGTACAGCGCATTGAGTTTATCCACCTTGCTTCTCCCGTTGAGAAGGGCTGTTCCGGTGCACCGTTAATGAGGTGTGTTCTGGAGTTCCTGGTCTGTCATGCATGGCGCTTCTCCTTTCCAGACCACAAACCAGCCCGCTGCTTCTGCCCCCCTCCGGCACATTTCTGTCCAGCCGGTTGCATGACCATCCTCAGTTGCGGAAGCCAGCCGCCTCTCTGCAACTTCATCTGGCTGAAACGGTGCCAGATAGCGCTCCCTTGCCATAAAAACTTCCGCACCTACACGCTGGCGTACATAAAGGGGAAGCTCTGCGGCCGACTTCGCATCGGTTCGCAGCGTATATCCCTCTTTTTCCAGCGCCCCACCAAACGCCGCCAGCAGGAACTGCCAGTAACGAATGTTTTCGCTCTCAGCCATATAAGCAGCCATCTTTCGGCTTCCGAGCTGCGGTGGGGAAAACACGGTGAACGTTTCTTCCGGCTGCGGCGTATTCTCCTTCCGGGGCGGAAATGGCCAGACAAAGCGGCGCAGAAGCAACGCAAACGTCAGGAGGAGCACAAACATACCGGCAGCCGGAAGATGATCGATAAGCGCCCCCAGCGCCCGTATACTTTCCGGCGCGATGACGATTTCTGACCGGCAGCTCTGCAGTGGCTGGACGTCAGCCATCGGGTGACCGCTGACAGGCTCAGCCACCATCGGGACAGGATTTTCAAAGGAACCGTCCGGTACGGCGGTAAGCGTTCGTTCAGTCATCTTCACTGCCCTCAGCAGTCAGATGCGCCATACCCTGCTGACGCATGACCTCCCCTACATCCCTGTCAGTCAGTGACGCCAGCACGATGGCCGAGCGGGCAGTGCCGCTGCACGCGAGCAGGGCCTGTAACGCCGCGCGCAGGATGACGGATTCGGTGTAAAGCGGGTACTCGTCAATCAGTCTGCGAAGACCATTTTTGTCATTATCATCCAGGCGAACCTGAGAGTTATGACGTTTAATTTTTTCAGGGGCCACGTGCCCCCTTGTGATGTGACTCATCTCAGTGCCACCTCCTCCACCCTGAGCGCCCTGTCAGCACGCGTTATCCGCACCGGGGTGTGCTCAAAGCCGAATTTTGTTGTTAACGTTCCGTACTGGTCGAAATACACCGGCTCATCGAGCGCCACGCTGCTGTCGTGAATGTTGCCCCTGACCAGAATGACTTTGAAATTCTGCAGGCCTTTAACCTGCGTTTTAATCCACGCCATCTGTGAAGGGTTATCACCGTCAATGAAATAGAGCGTCTCGCTGTAGGGCACCTTATCGAGCGGGTTAACTTTGTCTCCCGCTCTGGCAATGACGTTTCCGCGCATGTCGCGTACGGTTTCACGAACCGTAAAGGTCGGGTCATAGAGAAAAGCCCGGTCTTTAATGGCGGGCGTCAGCCCGGCAACCGGCGCAGGCCTCACAGCATGTGCTTTCACCCGCGCTTCGGCTTCGCGCTGAATCCGGTCCATTTCGCCGCTGTCCTGCATCGATTTCAGACGCTTCGCGATAAATGTCAGCAGATCCGGTTCCGCTATCTGAAACAGGTGGCCGATGCTGCCTAAATCTTTCGCGCTGGCGGGTAAGGAAGCCAGCGCACAGATCACAAGCGCGACCAGCCGCCTTTTCATTGCGCCCCCTGCATTTGCCGGGCGATCTCAGACTGGATTTCCGGGGTAATGTCGTGCGCACCGCTGACAACAGCACCTTTCACCAGGATTACCCCGCCGTGCTTCTGCTTCCATGCGATCAGGCTGCTTTCAAGGGCCGAACTGAAACGGCGGGTCAGCGCCTCAGCCGCTTCTTTGGTCAGCTGCGCCTGCGCACTCTGCTGTGTAAAGGTGTCGATGGTGCCCTTCATGTCGAACTCGACCGTTTCCTGCTGGTAGTTTGAGGAAATCAGTATGCTGATCCCGGCATTCAGTCCCAGCAGGAGCAATGCAGCGAGCAAAATGACTAAAAAACGCCGCTGTAAGAACGGCGCCATTTTGCTGCCTTTTTTCGCCGAAACCGCTTTTTGTTCCTTTGTGGACAGAGGCGAATCGTCTTCGCCCGCGTCCACCGCTACATCGTTATGCATATTCTTCCTCCTTCAGACCTTCGGATTTCGGCATACCTGCCCAGAGTTTCAGTTTTTCCATCTCGTCTCGGTACATGTCGGGCTCCGAAGCAAGCAGCCACGCGGCTTCTTCACTGGTTGCACCTGCATCCTGAGCATCACTCATGTACTGGTAATCTGAGCCTTTTGTACTGAACATTGCCCGCGTTACCGGATCTACAAACACCCGATAGAAAGAACTCAGCTCACCCGTTGAAATCATCACTGAGCCGTAGCCTGTTCTGCCTGCCTTCTCGAACCCACGAATGATCTCCGTTTCCATATCGCTGAACTGGTCAGGGTTGGCGTTAAGATATGTTGTCAGGGCCTTACGGTCCTGAAGCAGCGTAATCTTGGTGCCGCTGTTGTCCCATGCTGCAGCTGCAGCTGACGGAGCCGGTTTGTCAGGAAGTCCGGTGAAGTCTTTCATGCCCTGAGTGATCGTAATGAACGCACCTTTGTGTCGGCGCACGGTGCGATAACCGGTTTCGATGAAGCGTGCGGCGTGCGGGTTCTGCCCACTGAAAAGACGCCAGGCCTCATCGATAATGGCCAGCTTTTTCAGGTCACGCGGTGAGTTGTACATTTTTTCCTGAATGGCGAGGATCAGGGAGTAAAGCACGGCTGACAGCAGATGTGGCCTGCTTTCAAGGCTTAACAGCTCCAGCACGGTGAAACGCGTTTTACCATCAAGAGTCGGCGCATCGGAGTTAAAGTATTCCCCGTCACTTCCCCAGGTACACCAACGGTCAAGCAGCAGAACCAGCTCATTCATACGGTTCATGATCGTCGGCTGAGTGCCGTACTCGCGCTGGACTTCCTCCGACTTCAGGTAGTTCACGACGTCGTCGATACGTGCACGGTTTTGTCGTAACGCATAGGCCGCGACCACGCCTTTTTGCAGTATGGCCTCGCTAATTTCATCGAGCCTGCCCTGCGGGCTGGCCAGAACGGCCAGCAGGCCGGTGATCCCTTCAGCCGACTCACTGATGTCTGTGACGTTGGCAAACGGGTTGAAGCGCAGTGTTTCTCCGTCAAGGTAGGAACCACCGGCCTGTCTGCAGAAGTTTTTGTAACTGCCGCCCATGTCGATGACGTAGCCGAAACCGCCTGAATTGAGCACCTCGCGCAGCACATTCTGAATAAGGAAACTTTTTCCTGCCCCAGACGTGCCGGTGACCGCCCAGTTATAGTTGCTCGCCTCACTCTCATCGTCATACATGTCCAGAAACGTCAGCTGATTCCGGTAAGTGACCAACGGAATCCCTTTACGGGACATCTTGCGCTCGGCAACGACAGGCATCAGGTTGACGGCATTGAAACTTTTACAGCGCAGCGTGGCGCCCATGTGCTTCATGTCATCCCACAGCCCTTCCTGCATAAGGAAAGGCAACGTGGTGAGCCAGTTGCGCAGCTGCTGATAGCGGGGAGCGGAAATTTCGAGATCGTTTTTACGGAACACGTTGACTGCCGCATCTTCACACCGCTGCTGCTCTCCCGCGTCGTCCGGGGTGAACAGTGTCAGGTTAAGGCTGAAATCACACATGGCAATTTCATTGTTAACCAGCCCCTGTCGCAGTTCGCGCCATTCCTGATAGGCACGTTCCGTACCGGGGAACAGTTTGGCGTAAGAGGTGGCCGCTTTTTTGCCGAGGTCCTGCTCCTTATGGAAAGCGTCATTCTGGCTTTTTACCTGATCCTCCACACAAATCGTCCAGCTCAGAATAAACGGACAGGGAATACCGAGGTCGGGGAAACGCATATTCTGAAGATTGTCTGAGGCCTGCCAAAGCGCAAACCGCGCCGGTGCCTTCGTCAGCTGCATACTGACAATGCGGGTGCTGGCCACGGCGTCATCATCGCCCGCACTCAGTTTTCTGTCCTCGGGCTGACGGGCTGTCGTCATGCGCAGGAAGCCCGGATGGACTTCAAGCTCAGTACTGTGGTCCACGCTCTGACGGTGCAACTCCTGCTCGGTGTTCCAGTGTGAGTCACTGGCCGTCACCTGTCCGGGGCGATAGTTCAGCTGTTCACGCATGACGGACAGGAATTCTTCGGGACCAATCGCCTTCGATTCCATATGCGCAGCCTGCAGCGAAATCCGGAGAGTTTCACGCAGCTGAGTCACCGCATCCATCGCCTGAATCCCGCCTCTTCCCGCCTGGCCGTAAACCAGAAAAACGCGGTAGTTACGCAGATACAGGGGATAGCCACGCCTGTTACTCAGTCCACACAGTGACGCGCGCTCCCAGAACGCTTTCGTTATGCTGTTCAGACGGGGGGCCATGCTGCCTTTCCACATGTCCTTACTCAGCCCCTCATCAAGCATGTCGCCCACACATTTACTGGCCACCATCAGCACGGTGACGGGTGTCTTGCGCGGCAGCTTTTTACGGAGCAGGTCGTCCAGTCCCTGAACCACTTCCTTGTTTGCCCCGGCCAGCGGGGAGAGTTCCATGATGAAACCCAGAGAATGGCTGTTGATGTACAACTCGGTTTTGTCATCATACATCCGCCAGGGGAGCAGGCTGGTCAGTTTGGGATAACTGAAATTCTGACGCAGCATACTTTCCGCGATTTTCGCGCCGCCTTCATGGCGGCCGCTGTCAAGCATGCCGGTCAGGTGTTCAAGAACTTTAGAGAACATGGCGGACCTCCGGTGTGGCCGCAACGTTGCGGTTGTGTGCGGCGAGGAGCCAACTGTTCCGGCCACTTTCCACGGGTAATATGGATAAGGATGCCCAGAACTGAGCGTTTTTGCCGTGGCCGGTCATGCCGATCGCGGCTGTATTCCCGTGTGTCAAGGGCACATCCATACAAATCACCCAGGGATTCCCTTTGTTTACCTGGCCGTTCATGGCCCCTGCGGAAGCCACGCATTCCGGCATATGCTGTGTTATGAATGACCAGTAATCAGAGTCTTTACCGCAGGACATTCCTGCGCGCTCTTGACGTTCCATCGTTAATCCCCCTGGCTTATGACATGGTAATCTTCATCCCAGCGGGATTTTTTCTTCACAAACTCCACGACTGCGGGCTGATGAAAACTGTCCTGCTCATCCACCCAGGGCGCGATCCACAGACGCTGCGTTGCGTCAGGGATACGTTTGGCGTCTACCTGTCCGGGGCCGTTGCTGTCTGCTGCTGTTACGGTGCCGGCAGGCAGCGAAGATGTATGCACGGGAACCGTAGAGGCCCTGATGCTGCCTGACGTCACTGCCTGACCGGAGATCGGACGCGGGGCAAGCGTTGCGACACTGACAGTCCGGTGGGGGTTAACGGCGGGCTTCACATTGCCGGGCGTCGCCAGCGCCTCAGCGGCAGCCTTTGGGGCGGCGTCCTTTTGCGCGCTAAGGTCATCCAGACTTTTACCCTTGTCAGCCAGATGGCTGGCTTCGGACATCGTCAGGCACTGGTCAGTCGCGGTTTTGTTGCAGTCGAAATCAGTGTTCATACCGGCGCAGCCGGTGAGCGCAGCGCACAGCAGTGCGCACGCAAACAGTTTTTGCATGGTGAAGTCCTCTGGTGCGGCAGCGCCGCGGATAAGGGTGTGGGTTTAAAAGTGGCGGTGAGAATGACCTGACGAATTAAACGGGCTCTGCCCAACGCCGCTAACCGGCCTCCTTCTCCCTGATAAGGATCTGGAGCCCGGCCGGGGGCGTCACCGCGTCCGGTCACACGCTACATATACAGATGAAAGATATAGCCCGGCATAAGCACTGACACGTTTACGGAAAAACGCTCCAGCAAAACATGCTAAATTCCTCAGTTGTTTTCCTTGTCCGTGCGTTCATAACAAATATCATTAACACACCAGTATTTACCGATATCCCGACCGTCCGTTGTGAGAGTGGTTATCGGCTGCATCACTGCTGTACCGGGATCGGCATTCACACAGCCGCTGACTGTCACCACGTAGCCACTGGTCATCACCAGCACAGAAACATCGTCATCGTGGTAAAAGAAGCCGCGGCAGTTGTTTTTCACCATCGCCAGCGAACCAACCTGTTGCTGCTTATCTGCGAGTCTGGAATAGACTATCTTCGGACACACATACAGTATGAGCACCGACAGTAACCCGCAAAAAACCATGAGTAAGAGAAATGAGAGCAGGATTTCAATGTTCTTTGATGATCGGTTATTTGACACCTTACTGGTCGTCATATTCTGTCACTCCTTACCGCGTCATATCGCCGCTTATTTATTAACGTCAGGAGTTCGCTGAGCATTCGCTCTTACTCTTTCATGACCGCTGCTGTCTGCTGAAGGCAGGGATTCTGGCTCAATGCAGGGAGCGTTCAGTGACTGGTTAACAGATTCAATGGCCGTCAGCAGCGCAGCCAGGGTGTTACTGTCGGCCTGTGACAGCCATGCTTTACGATACCGGATGCGGAGCGAATAGAGCCGTATCCGCGCTTCACGGGTGCCGTGCGTCGTCATGATGGCGATCCTCTGTTTCATGGCCCATTTTGCGTGACGTGAAAGCGAACTCCCGTCGGTTCAAAGCCTGTTGTTTGTACTGAATTGCACATTCCTCCGCTTTTACCCATTCATCCAGTACCTTTGGGTCAAGCTGGCCATCCTCCAAAACACTTTGCTGTAGTCTGGCAAAAGCGTCCGGATCAGTGGGAAGGTACGAAACCAGTTCATCTGCAATAAGGTCAGCCCAGTTATGCGGTTTATTTCTCCACCGAAGCCATAACACACCCGACAAAACGACCGATGCCAGACCTGCCGTCAGAAGTACGGGGCGGATTTGCTCCGAAAAAAAATCATCCAGATTGATTAACACGATAAAGGCAGTCACAGCCCACACAGCAAGGGTTTCAACATGAGGTGGATGTCTTTCCAGCCATCCAATATTCATCCAACGGATACGATTAAACTGTTTTCGCTGCCTGTCAAAAGTATCCTCAGTCCGGTTCAGGTTCAGATTCACTCTCCCCCCCACTCATTTGAGAAACAGCAAGCAGACGCTGGTCCACCCAGCCCTCTGCCCTGCAGGTTGCCACAGCAGAAAACGTGTTTTCCGGCGTCCAGTTCAGCACCGCCGCGTTGTTTTCCGGCACGCTCTTTACATCGCCGAGTTCACAGGAAGGTAAAATCGCTTTCCCGTGACGAAACGCCGTCACGATGATTTTTACCGGCTGGTCACTCACAATCTGCGCCGGAACGGCCCACTGAAAACTGACGTCAGATTGCCCGGACACGGGCACGGGTTGCTCACTGCTGCTGTCGCTGTCTGCTTCACGCAGCCGGCTGTTTATCCATTCGCGATCGCTGGAAGACAAATCGTGCTGACTGAGTAACCAGACCAGAGCAGCCGTTCCCACCCAGCCGGGACCACTGGCCTCTTTCTCCCTGATGATAGTCTGAAGCCGGGGTGAAGGCTGAGGCCCGTTGCTGCTCAGCAGAGACTGCCGGTTAGTGGGTGAAGGCCGGTATCCCGGAGACGTGCTGTTAACCCGGCCAGCTGGACTGCCGTTTCCTCCGGCAGTTGTCGCGCTGCTGCCCGATTCCGGCCTGAAGCTTTTATAGGTGGGCGCGCTGCCTGTTGAGGAGGGCCGGTACGACGGACTGCGGGCAGCAAAGCCTGGTGAAGATTTAAAAGATGATCGGGAAGAGAAACCGCCCGCCATCACAGGCAGCGTCTGCAGAAGGCAAAGCGCGACAAGCGCCCCCCTGACGAGAATCTTCATTTCGCCTCCCAGTTTGCCTGCCCGTTCACGGTGATAATGCTTCGGTCCTTTGCCAGGGACTGAATGCGCAGAATCTCTCTCGGGCTCAGCGTCGCGGGGTCATCGGCAGTTTCCAGTTTGTCGTAACAGTCGCCAATACAGCGCAAACGCCACAGCAGCGCGCTGGCCTCATCATGCTGCTCGCTGTAAAGACGACTGAGACTGGCGGGTGCCTTCGTATCATACGCAAGCCAGGCCTGAGCAAAAAAAGCAGCGGCACGGACGCTGTCTTTCTGCACCCACTGCCCCCGTTCCAGTACGTGGGCAGCAGTGGCCAGAAGACGCGCTGACGACCTGTCACCAGCCGAATGCGTGGCAAGATTAATCAGTTCTTCAGCGAGTTGGGGCATCCGGGATTGCAGCTCCTCCGGCGGGTCATCCCGCATGAACAGGTCAATGAAGGCAGCGGGAGAGCGCCGGTTTAACGCTGTGCGGTAAACTGAAAGTGCGAGCTGCTGATACGCAGTATGGACTTCCTCTGAGCATGTCGCTCTGAACACTCCGGGATGGCAGTTTTTTTCCGCGTCCTTGTTCAGCTGCTGATAGGCCTGAAACGCATCAGGGTTCTGCAGTGCTTTTGTCCGGTCTTCATCAAACTGCCTGTCACCATAGTCACAGCCGGCCAGCAGCATCACGGACAGCAGCACGAGCGTTCTGATTACCTTCACTGCGGGTATGGATTTGTTTAGCAACACAAAAAATCTCCTTTCTAACGACAGCGCGATGCATACAGTGCTGCCATCACAGTGAAGGCAAACGTAACCATGACGCTTACGGACAGTGCAAAAAACAGAAACCCAGGGCTGTGTGTCAGCGAATGGTTCCCCGAAACGGCATCAAAAATGTAGATTCCGGCTATCACCAACCAGCACCAAAAACCATACTGAGTCGCAGAAGAAACCCTTTCGCTGTCAGGGTTTGCCAAATGCAGGAGCAGCGTCACAACCGAGGCTAACGTCATCACGCCCCACGTTGACCATGTCATGCCGAACCCGTGGCACATAAGCCAGGCCATCACGCTCAGGTTCACAGTCAGCAGCGCGACTGTCGTCAGAAACACGGCCCGCTTTTTTTTGATTACGTTCATGTCCTGTACTCGCTGCAGCTTTTGTGGCGGAACCTGACGCCTTCCTTACGCAGTTTCCGCAAATCCAGTTCAACGATGCGGCCCATGAGGGTGACCAGCATGACTGCCCGCTTTGTGCCGTTTGGCTCATGCCATACGGCTTCAAACCCCTCAAAAACGCCGCTTTCCAGAATGACCGTGTCGCCGTGAGCCGGGGGTTTTTCCTTTGTTTCCACAACCTCGCCCGTCATTTCCTTCAGCGCGTCCATCTGCCTGTCACTCATGACGGCCAGACGCTCACCGAACCGGACAATCTGCGAGACGCCACGCGTTGCCTTAATGGTTGTGGTGTGGATTTCCTCCGGATCGAAGCGCGCAAATCCATAGCCAGGAAACAGCGGCGTCGGCTTAAGGGAGGTCACTTTTCCCTCAGCCAGTCGTCTGCCGGTGTAAAGAGGAAACCAGCACTCCACTTCCTGATTAACCAGATGCGCTTCAGCCCGTTTTTCCTGGGCAAAGAGAGTTTTCAGTACGTACCACTGTTTCATCGCGAGTCCTTTCAGTTGATGGTGTCGCCGAGCCGCAGCTGGCTGGCCTGCCTGAGCACTTCATCCGGGTTCAGAACGGTAGAGTCAGAACCCCCTTTTGAGCTGTTAGCCGCAGTGGTGGCCGCCGTCTGCTGGACCTGATTTGCCGGGGCCTCTTTCTTGTCTTTCTCAGCCTCTTCCTGCTCGATCGTTTTCAGCCGGAAACCCTGCTGGAAGACCACGGTGACCGCGTTACCCGCCCCGATATCGATAACCGGGTGATACTGCTCGGCACGCTTGATGTAATACTGACTGAGCGTATCGGCCGCTTTGCTGGCACCGCCGCCGAGGCCCTGTTTGAAAATGTCACCGGCACCAATCGTTGTCGCACCACCCAGTCCGACCATAGGGGTGGCGGCAGACTTGAAGCCGTCGCCCAGGCCAGACAGGAAGCCCGCCCCGCCCGCATTCATCAGAATTTGTCCGTTACGCATCACCGGTTTTCCCCGAATGCCGACCTTGCCCTGATAGGACACATGCCCTTCAAAAGGCATATCGATGTGGTCGCCGTTTTTCAGGATACAGCTGATGTTTTTGGTCCGGACGTCACCGCGCTCGCTGGAGATGTCACCGTAGATTTCACCGGTCACGCGGCACTTGTCCATGTTGTAGGTGCGTCCGTTCGGCATGGAAACGTCGCCGAGCAGCGTAATGACCACGGGCGAGGTGTTCTGCTGACCGGTCACGCTGGCGTTGGCGTCAGCCCCCTCAATCATGGTTGCCTCGGAGAAGGAACCCGACGGAATCCACGGCAGGGTGTACTTTGGCTTCTGCAGCACGGCATAGGTGAACGTGTCACGCTTCAGCCCTCCGGGGCGGACGGTTCCGCTGCCGGGATAAAAGCCCTGACGTTCCTTTGAGGGATAGAACTGACCACCCTGACCGGATGCCGGACCTTTGGCCGGATCGGTCACCTCCCACCGTGCAGGGCCTGCGGGCCCTGTAGACAGCGGGCCGTTTGCGGGCATCCCGGCACTGCTTTGTGTGCCTGTGTTGCTGCCGGCTGAAGGTGCTTTGTCCGCCTGATTCTGGAGCTTTTCAAGCGTGCTGCTAATCTGCTCCAGCTTCCGTGTCAGGGCTTCATTCTGCGAACTGACCTCCGTGGACAGTGAGGACAAGCCCTTTTCCAGCGTGGCCGTTTTGTTCTGCTGCTGCGTCAGGACGGAGTTGGTCACGGTTTCGGTAAAGTTGGAGGTGACCAGCCCGTGTCCGGTCAGGTCCACCTTCACCGGCGCAGGTTTTTTCAGCTCCTCCTGATGATGTCTGTACCACCAGACACCCGTGCCGATGGCCGCAGCAACGGCCATCGTAATCCCCGTTATCACCCACTGACGGCGGCGGGTTGCCGTGTTGATGTTGCTCATTGCGAACCCTCCGCGTCAGTGGAGAAAATCACCCAGGCGTAGCCCTGCCCACCGGCGTACAGCGTGCGCGTGGACAGCATCACGGCGCGTACCCCTTTCTGCCAGAACTCCCTTTCGCTCAGCTCGCGCGTCACATAGCCGGTGTTGCTCATGCGATAGCGCATGACGCGCAGATGGGAACCGGCAAGCTGGCGCTCGGGCGTCAGCGTCACGCCGGCAGCGGGCGTGTATGCCGGTCCCCGGTCGGCGCTCAGCTCGGTATAGGTATCCGGTACGCCACCGTTCACGACGGTACGGGCGACGCTGACAAGCGTCTTCTCCCACGGCTGACTTTCTTCCCAGGCTTTCGCGTCAGGATTGGCTTTGAATTTTGTCACGGCAGGAATGAGGCGCAGCGTGCGCCCGTTCCCCGGGCGGGGTGACACATCCAGTGAGGCGCTGATGCCGCTCGCCGTTTCCAGGAAAATGGTAAAGTCCTGGCCGGTCGTGGGCGTAATCAGCAGCGCGCCGTCCGCGGTGGTGTCGCGGTTGTAGGCATTCTCAGGGCCGGTCACGCCCGTGATGAGTTCGCCGTCGATAATGACTTTATTGGGACTGGTGTTGCTCATCTGCGCCTTCAGGTGGGCATTGTTTTCAAACACCGTACCCGTGGGGCCGCTGACGGCTGCCATCGCGCTGCTGGTCAGGCAGGCTCCGGCAACGAGTAGCGCGGTAAAGGTCAGTTTCATGATTTTTTCCCTGAGTCGTCAGCGTCAAAGGCGGCTGGCCACTTCACTTCGGAGAAGTCTGTCAGGCGGATAAGACCGTCAACGTAGTGAAGATTAAAGCGGTAGGCCTTTCTGGCATCCGGAAGGTCAATCCTGTCCTTGCCACTGGCGGCTCTGACGCGGTGTGCATCAGGCGTGACGAGGTCAAGAGTGCCGTTGGTGGTGCTGGCGTGAAGCGTGCCGCCGACTGTGATTTCACCGGTGGTGGTGTCGGTGAATTCGTGTTCGATGCTGTACACGCTGGAAATGCCGTTGTTCTTGATGTAATCGGACTCAACCGCAAGGGTTTTCTTCATTTCGGAGCGCTGCTCCGGGGGAACCCAGCTGAGTAAACGCTTGTACTGACTGTCTACCGTTTCTGGCGTCACGTTCAGGCGGAGGCTGGCGAGAGAGCGAACCAGCATGCTGTTCAGGTTCGCATCGCCTCCGGTGGCCGTTGAGCTGAATGCACGGTCAAACATCATCGGAACGGTGATGGTTTTCTGTGTGCGGTAAAAATGCCACGCAAGACCGCCGGTAATACAGTTGCCGGCGACACTGAGCGCCAGAAGGCCGCCCAGTCCACCCAGCAGTGCCACCGTCAGTCTGTTTCGCGTCTCTTTTACACGAAGTTTCATTATCCCTCCCACGCGGGGAAAAGGTGCCGCCCCGAAGGGCGGCAGGGTCATTACTGCATCCAGTGCCGGTTGGCTGAATCAGGCACGCGCCGGAACTGCACCCGAAACAGCACTGTCGGCAGATACCAGTACAAAAGGTTCAGAAGCCACCAGGAGCCCTGCCCTTTTTTGAGGTGCCGGATAAAAAGCCAGAGCACCGCCCCGACAACGAGCATCACGATGAACATGTCGATGTAAAAGCCGAGCAGACCACAACCGAGGAGGATAAAAGCCTCTTCAGGCGGTAGCCCGAGCCATCGTTTCTGCTGGTTCAGTGTTTCCGGGAAGCGGTATTTGGATGATTCCCGCTCGTCCACGATTCAGTTCGCAATCAGTGGGTAGAGCGTACGGGTGGCGATAATCAGGAGGACCAGGCCGCCGAGGACCATCGGGTTGCGGGTTTTGATGTAAAGCCACAGACAGGACAGGAACTCAACGATATACAAAATCCACTCAACCGTACCGCCGTGGCCGAATGTGTCGTTGATGTCGGTTTTCTGCCCCTTCAGCAGGTCTTCCGCAAATGAAATCTGGGGGAATGCTGAGAGAAGAAGCATTACTCCGGACAAAATGAGAAGACGCTGCATGGCTGGACTGGATTTAACGAGCAGGAAAAACGGGGAGGACTTCAGTTTAAAGCGGGCGGAGAGCTGGCCGATAACACTGCGTTCAGGTGGTCTGACACCGTCCGGTAATGCTACCGCCACCGCCCCTTTTTCAAGGGGGGTTAAATCATCTGGCTTCATTGTAATTAATCCTTGATTTGAGTTAAGGAAATGTCATTGCGCGTAAACGGATGTAACGCTGCGTAAGTGTACATTTTCTCAAAAAAAAAAAATCTGTGACGCATGTCACACTTTTACATGACTGTTCAGTTAATTTTAAGATTAATCCTGAATGCCACTGGCGTAGGCTTGGGCCCTGACAAGGGAATACCTCGCAAGGAGGACCAGCAGCATGAAAGTGAAAGAAAAAATGGGCGACGGCAGGGGAAGGCCGAGGAAGTATGCTCAGGGTGAAATGCAGTACCGGAAACTGTGGCTGCCTGAGAACTTACTGACCGAGCTGCGCGTAGCAGCAAGAGTTCGCGGATATACCACAAATGATGAAATCATCAGCAGATTAATTAGCTCCCTCCAGTTCTCTCCCCGAAGACCGGTAATTAAAACAGGCGAAGGTCAGAGGCTTGTTGCACTGGCCAGGTTGTTTGATGAATTTATACAAAGCAGACTGGAAGTTATCCGGCAACAATATGCAGCAGAGTCACAGAACCAGGAGAATAAAAAAGTATTTGTAGCCGGACAAAAGCGCGCCTTCAGCAGCAGCTTCCCGGTTAATTTAAGGAGGGATATTGGCATAAGCGCCCGGTTTAATAAGCAGAGCATGAACGAGGAAATTATGCAGCGGCTGTTGGGGTCGCTCAATTACCTGACTGAACACCAGTTACCCGAGAATGAAGAAGTTCACAGGCTGAGAGAACTGGCCGTTTTGTTTGATGAATTTATAACGGAAAAAGTCAGCCGGGCAGAGAACCCACTTAGTTCCAATTAGACCTGCATTCTTATCACGCCGGCTTATTTTAACCTTAACGATTAACTGATTTCTGTACACTGATATTCTGTGTGCGCAGCACAGTTGTATCCCTGAAGCAGTGAAAAGGCATATCGCGGGTGATTTGAATCAGCTCGGGTTTCCACCTGAAAGAGAAACAGACTTAACACAGCGGAGATTAAGGGCGAACCAACAGGACTTTCTGTCTTAATGTATTCGCCCTTAAATCACTCCAGATACTTTTACCGTGTATACCTGATGAACCCACAAATTACATCATCCGCCCTGCCGGTGATTATCCCGCCTGCGCAGAAAGCGTCACAGACACTCCGTGTTAAAGTCTACTGATTCAGGACGAGATACCAGACAGGAAAGAAACAATATGACTTAACGGGATGGACCTGAATTAACGGGTTGCGAAAAACAGGAAGGTTGAGGCAGAGAACGGTAGCAGTCAGAATACAACCGGAAAGAAACGGAGCCGGGAATAACCCCGACTCTCTCAGCAAAGCGATTACTCTTTGTGGATGAAGTGCTTGCTCTCCGCGTCATATTCCGCCTGACTGATTGCCGAAAGATTTTGATTCAGCAACTCGCCCAGTCTGTCGTCAGAGTTTTCACCGCGCATATGCAGATACATTTCCGTCATCATGGCCGTCATAATGCTGATACCTTCACGCACGCCAGCCACTTTCCGGATCAGGTCACGGTTAAAACCTTCTTCATCAAAAGTGTTCCCCTCCCCCTGATGTTTTTTGATAATCAGACCAATCCCGACCAGTTCATTAACCATTGAGGAAAAGTTAATTTCTCCGTGCGTGGCGCCGTTCTGAATCTCAATCTCAACGAGCTCCTGAACATCCCTTTCCGTTTTTTCTTTAAAGTAAATATTTCTTCTGGCCATGTCTCATTCCTGAATGCCGCTGATTTAAATACGGGCAAAACGTTAGCTGAATGCGGATTTAAGTTTTTCTGTTCCTGACCACGAGAGTGGTGTAAAACAGGTGTGGGTTTCTTTTTATTATTCGGCTGTTTTTAACTGTGTGTCAATCAGGCACTGTAATTTTATTTTTGAGCTGATTCTCATCATAAAAGACACCTCCGTGCGGAGCACCGTTTTACAGAAAAACAGGTGCTTTTTAGCCGGTTTTCAGTGTGTTAATCCGGCACTGCGTCCAAAAAAACAGCGTAAAGAGAGCCCTTAAATTCACGTTTCAGGTGTGTTAATCCGGCACTACAGGGCCATTTTGTGTGTGTCAATCCGGCACTACAGGGGTGTTTCAGGTGTGTTAATCCGGCACCATTGCAGAATAAAATCACCCTAAGTTAATGATTAAATTTAATAACCACAATTAACACACACGACAGTGCCGGTAGCAGTGCCAGATTCACACACAATCCGGCACTGGATTAACACACAATCCGGCACCTTAAAAACACACAATCAGGCACTGCAATAACACACAATCCGGCACTTCTCTGTCATCTAATCCGGCACTGCAAAGTGTGTTAACTAACACACAATTTCGTTTTAACCTCAAAAAAAACATAATATTTAAAGCCTAACTCCATGTTTTAAAAAAACAAAACCGCAAGATGAAATCTTGCGTGGGGTGTGATGAAATTCTACCTTTGAAGAGCGGCTTGTTAATTAACCCTGTCTTGCTGAATTCTTTATATCCCGGCCGAAGTTCGTCACATGCCCGTCAGCGCACTGTGCGCGTCTGTAACGAATTTTCTTGCAAGTGATGATCTGAGCGCGTATTTTCCACCCGAACCCGCCTGGCGCATTACGCGCACGCAAGTGAGATTATCAGAATGAAATGGTCAGCTATCTTCGGGCTTGCCGCTGTATTCAGCGCGCAGGCCGCGCCGGAAATGTGTTTCACAAAGGCCGGTCAGGATTTCGGTATTGATCCGCGTCTGCTGATGGCGCATTCCATTCAGGAATCACGTATGCGTAACAACGCACTGAATACTAAAAGCAGCGGCGGCACGCATGACGTCTGCAATATGCAGATAAACAGCTCTCACTTTAACCAGCTGAAGAAGTTCGATATTACGCGGGAAAGGCTGCTGAAAGATCCGTGCATCTGCATTTATACCGGTGCATGGATCGAGGCGAGAAACTTCAGGCAGTACGGCAGGAACTGGGACAGCGTCGGGATGTACAACACCGGCCCGAACCCGAAGCTGATCAGACAGCGTCGTGAATATGCGGCCATTATCAAAAGTATTTACCGCGTGCTGATTGCACGGGATGAGGTTTATACCGCAATGGCGCAGCGGAATAAACAAGCGCCCGCGCCGGAAACGTTTCTGGCTGCGGACGTGATGCCTGACAAAAAATAACCCCGGCGCGCCGGGGTTATTTTCATGATTTGAGTTTTGCGAACTCCTCCGCCATTTTCCACAGCGCCTGATTCAGCTTTATATCGCCGTCAATGCCGGTTACCGGACGGGTGGTAGTTCTTTTTCCCTTCGCCGTTCTGCCGGGCACCCCCCCTTAATCAGATTCTCCTGCACGATATTAAACGCGGTCCACAGGTCGGTGCCTTTGTCATACCAGGCACGTGGCTGAATAATACGCTCAGCGGATACCGGCGGCTCTTTTCCGTCATATTTATATTCCAGCGCCAGCTGCCCCAGCAGGCGGCGTTCTTCG